>DASUMJ010000255.1:0-12592 GCA_036277775.1 Candidatus Limnocylindrales bacterium | reverse complement strand
GACCGCGATCTGGCGGACCGGCGACCGGCTCTACTGGCACGGTTCGGCGGCCAGCCGGATGGTTCGGGCGACGAAGCACGGCGCCCCGGTCTGCATCACGGCGACGATCCTCGACGGGCTCGTGCTCGCGAGATCCGGCACGAACCACTCGATGAACTACCGGTCGGTGATGATCCTCGGCGACGCGCACGCGGTCGAGGGCATCGCCGAGACGGCGGCGGCCCTCGATGCGTTCGTGGAGCGCCTCTATCCCGGCCGCGCCGCAGCGCTCCGACCAGCGACCGTGAAGGAGCTCCGCGCGACGACGGTCCTGTGGCTCGACCTGACCGAGGCGTCCGCCAAGATCCGGGCGGACGGGGTCCGCGATGAGCCGGACGACGAGGCCTGGCCGGTCTGGGCAGGCGTGGTCCCGGTGGGCCTGGTCGCCGGTGAGCCGGAGGCCGACAGGCACGTCCCGGCGGGGATGGCCCGCCCGGCGTACCTGCCCAGCGCCGGAGAGCAGCTGCAGCGCCCGACGGGCCTCAGCCGGGCAGCCGCTCCCGAAGCAGGGCTCCGAGACGAGCCATCCCCGACACGATCCGCCCGTCGGAGGCGCCCGAGAAGTTGAGCCGGGCGTGGTTCGGTTCCTGGGTCACCGGGAAGAACGTCGCGCCGGGCACGAACGCCACCTTCGCCTTCGGGATCGATTCGTCGCGGAGGAACGCGGCGGCATCGAAGCCCTCGGGGAACGTCAGCCACGTGAAGAGGCCGCCGTCCGGGCTCGTGTGGGCGACCGACGGCGGGAACAGCTCGTCGATCGCCTCGAGCATCAGGTCCCGCTTGCGGCGGTAGGCGGACCGGATCGTGGCGATGTGGGCGTCGATGTCGTAGCGGTCCAGGAACGCGGACGCGGCGGCCATGTTGAGCGTGCTGCACTGCGTGTCCGCGGCGAGCTTCAGGAGGCCGAGGCGCGCGGTGAGATCCGGGCTCGCCACGGACCAGCCGAGGCGCATCCCCGGCGCGAGGATCTTCGAGAAGCTGCCGAGGAAGACGACCCGCCCCTCCGTGTCGAGGCTCCTGATCGTCGGGACCGGATCGCCGGCGAATCGCAGCTCGCGGTACGGGCTGTCCTCGACGACGAGCACGTCATGGTGGTTGGCCAGCTCCACGAGGCGTCGCCGGCGGGCGAGCGACAGCGTCACGCCGGTCGGGTTCTGGAAGTCGGGCACCGTGTAGATCAACTTCGTCCGCGGGTTGGCGGCGAGGACCCGCTCCAGGTCGTCGGTGTCCATGCCCTCGTCGTCGGTGCGCACGGGGGCGTAGGCGGGCTGATACGGGTTGAAGGCGATGAGCGCACCGAGGAACGTCGGGTTCTCGGTGACCACGACGTCACCGGGATCGAGGACGAGCTTCGCGGCGAGATCGAGGCCCTGCTGGGCGCCCTGGAGGATCAGCACGTCGGCCGCACTGCAGGCCACACCGTCGCGCGTCATGCGCTCGGCGACCTGCGCGCGCAGGCGCGGCATCCCGTCCGAGACCGTGTACTGGAGGACGGATCGGTCGCCGGAGAGGAGGTGGTCGAAGACCTCGCGCATCTCGGCCATCGGGAACAGCTCCGGGTCGGGGTAGCCGCCGCCGAACGAGATCAGCTCGGGGTCGGCTCCGAAGCGGAGCAGGTCCCGGATCGCCGACGGGCGGACGAGCGCCATGCGGTCCGCGAAGCGGATGGGCATCAGGGCTGCCCGTCGTCGGTCGCGAGGGCGCGGATGAGCTCGTCGTACTCCTCGTCGCGCATCGGGAAGCCGTGCTCGGGCCCCGGGAAGGTCCGGGCGTGGACCTCGTCGATGTAGGCGGCGAGCCCCTCGCGGATCACGGCGCCGGCGTCCGCGAAGACCTTGGCCATGCGTGGTCGAAATCGCGGGTAGAGGCCGAACGCGTCGTGGAAGATCTGGAGCTGGCCGTGGGCATCCGGACCGGATCCAAGGCCCATGATGATGCAGCCCTCGGCCCGCTCGGTGATCAGCCGGCAGAGGCGGTCCGGCACCAGCTCCAGCACGATCGAGAACGCGCCGGCCGCCTCGAGGACCTTCGCGTCGTCGACGATCCGGCGGGCCTGTGCCGCGCCCCGGCCCTGGAGCCGGTACCCGCCGAGCGAGCCGGCGCTCTGGGGCGTCAGGCCCAGGTGGCCCATCACCGGGATGCCCGCGCGGGCGATCCCGGCCACGCGGTCCGCCATCTCGGAGCCGCCCTCGAGCTTGACCGCGTCGCAGCCCGTCTCGGCCATCAGCCGGCCGGCGTTGCGGATCGCCGTCTCGACGCTCGGCTGGTAGCTCATGTACGGCAGGTCGCCGATGACCCACGCGTTGGGCGCCCCGCGCCGGACCGCCGCGGTGTGGCGGACCATGTCGTCCATCGTCACGGGCAGGGTCGACTCGTAGCCGAGCATCGTCATGCCGAGGCTGTCCCCGACGAGGATCATGTCCACGCCGGCCTCGTCCTGGAGCACGGCCGTCGGGTAGTCGTAGCAGGTCAGCCAGGTGATCGGCGTCCCGGCGGCCACCTTGGCGAACAGCGACGGCAGCGTGACCTTCTGGCCTTCGCTCATCCTGCGAGCCTCCTGCGAACGGTGGCCGATCCGAGTTGGGAGATGGTATCGACGGCGGCCTCGGGCGTGAACCGAACGGCGCTGCCGCCACCGGGCCGCGACAGGCCACCCGGACGCCCGAGTGGCCTGTCGTCTGAGCGCGCCGTCGGGCCCGGGGCCGGGCCGCGATCCTGTCGCTACTTGAGGACGAGCTCGGCTCCGTCGAAGGTGCTGACCATCTGGACCATCAGGCCGTCGTCCGTAATGTAGGCGTCCGCGCCCCGGTAGTCCTCGTAGAGGGCCGATGTGGCGACCCAGTTGACCGCGATCGTGCCGCCGGTCACCTGCCGCGACTCCTCGCTGAACGTGATCCCGCACAAGCCGCCGTCGGCAGGCGACTTGACGAACCCGGCGAAGACCGCTGCCGTGGCCTCGCGACCCGTGACGACGACCCCGCCCGGCAGGCGGAGCTGATAGGTATCCGGGTACTGCTGCATCAGGCCCTTCCAGTCGCAGGCGTTGAGCGCCGCGATGTGCTGGGCGAGGACGGCATCAGGCGTGCTTTCGCGGACCAGCACGTCCGACCACTCGCCAGGCATGTTGGGATTCTCGACCGCAATCGCGGTGTACTTGCTGGAGTTCGCGTGCCACCCCGGGACGGCGTTGCCATTGCCGGCGTTCACGATCGCCACGCTCGCGAGGAGCATGATCGAGACGAGCGCCATCAGACCAACTCGTCGCATGGACCTTCCCTCCGTTGAGTGATGGCAGGTCGGTCTCGCCAGTGGCTCGGCGCGGTCCCGGCGGCCGGGGTGTGGATCGCGTGTCAACGCCTCCTGCAACCGGGGCATCGTCGGCGGCCCGGGCCACGCCGGCAAGGGCCGAAGGACACTGCCGCGGGTTGGCCGCGGAACCAATGCGACCGCGCGGGCCCGAGGCGGCACTTCCGGGGAGGGGCGTCAGGCGACAGGCCCCGCTCAGTCGACGGTCAGCGTCTTCGAGAGGTTCCGCGGGAAGTCAGGATCGTGGCCGCGGAGGACGCTCATGTGGTACGCCAGCAGCTGGAGCGGCAGGACAGCGAGGAGGGCGTTGACCTGCGGGTCCGAAACCGGGATCGGCACGAGGACGTCGCCGTTCGCGCGGAGTCGCGGATCCTCCTCGGCGACGGTGATCGTCCGGGCGCCGCGGACCTTGACCTCGTTGATCCCGCTGATGATGAGCGGGGTGTCGGCCGGGCCGGCAACGAAGATGATCGGGAAGCCGGCCGTCACCGCCGACAACGGGCCGTGCTTGAACTCGGTCGAGAGCATTCCTTCGCAGTGCGCGTACGTGATCTCCTTGAGCTTGAGCGCGCCCTCCAGGGCGATCGCGTAGGTGGCGCCGTAGCCGAGGCAGTAGAGGTTGTCCCAGGCGTTGATCTCGCCGGCGATCGCCTCGATCGGGCCGGCCACGTCCTCGAGCGTCGCCTCCATGAGGTCCGGCACCCGCGCCAGGGCTCCGGTGTCCCGGCCCGCCAGGCGATTGGCGAGATACAGGAACGTCAGGACCTGGTTCGTGAACGTCTTCGTCGCCGGCACGCTGATCTCGTAGCCGCAGCCCAGCGGCAGGCAGAGCCGGGCGGTGCGGGTCAGCGTGGAGCCGACGACGTTGGCCAGGCCGAAGCAGGCCATCTCCCGGCGTTCGCCGGCCTCGAGCGCGTTGAGCACGTCCTTCGTCTCGCCGGACTGGCTGACGAAGATCCCGACGTCCTCGGGGCCCACGGCCGGCGCGTACTGGGCGATGAACTGTGGGGCGAGCACCGGGATCGCCACCCGCCCGGCGAGCTGGGCGAGATAGACGGAGCCGACCGAGGCGGCGTGGAAGCTCGTGCCGCAGGCGATCAGGTAGAGGTGGCGGGCGCTCCGGATCCGTTCGAGGAGCGGCTCGACGTCCGCGCTCGCGTCCAGGAGGTGGAGGAGCTCGCGGGCAACCTGCGGCTGCTCGTGGATCTCCTTGAGCATGAAATGGGCGTAGCCGCCCTTCCGGACCGCGTCCATCGACTCGGTGACGAGCTCCGCCGGTCGATCGACGAGGCTGCCGTCGCCCACCGATCGGACCTCGACCCGGTCGGACCAGAGGGTCACGATCTCCCCGTCCAGCGGCCGGATCACGGTCCGCGTGAGCGGCAGGATCGAGGGCAGGTCCGAGGAGACGCAGGTGAAGCCGTCGCCGATCCCGACGACGAGGCCGGAGCCCTTCTTGAACGCGTACAGCCGGTCGTCGTCGACCCGCCCGATCACGAAGGCGTAGTCGCCCTCCAGGTCGCCGTACGCCAGCCGGATCGCCTCGACGAGCTCATGGCCCCGCCGGACGTATCGCTCCACGGCGTGGACGCAGCTCTCGCCATCGTTGTCCGACCGGACCGTCATCCCCTCGGCGACGAACTCGGCGCGAAGCTCGACGTTGTTGACGACGTTGCCGTTGTGCGCGCCGACCATCGCGCCGTCCGAATCGAGGTGCGGCTGGGCGTTGACCTGCGACGGCTCGCCGAACGTCGCCCAGCGCAGCTGCGCGATCCCTCGACTGCCGCGCATGTCGCCGAGGCCGTGCCGAGCCGCGACGACGTCGACCTTCCCGACGTCCTTGCGCAGGTCGATGGTGCCGTCCCGGAACGTCGCCACCCCGACGGAGTCGTAGCCGCGGTACGTCAACCGCTGCGCAGCCTCGACCAGGATCGGCCCGAGCGCCGTATCCCGGTCGGTGACGTAGCCAAAGACGCCGCACATCCCCTGCAGATCTCCCGGTTCGGCGGTGGCGGGTTCAAACACCGCATCAACCGCTGGCCGCTATCGTGCCGAGTCTCGCCGCTGCGTGCTCGGCTCGTCGAAACCATGATGGGCCGACTCGACGTAGACACCGGGAGGCGCGCGATCGAGGCGAATCGCGGATGACAGCCATGGCAACGGCCGACGAGGAGCTGGAGCAGCTTTAGCGCGACACGTTCGGCTACTTCCTCGAGGAGACCAGCCCTCGGAACGGGCTGGTGCCGGACAGCAGCCGGGAGGGAGCGCCCTCGAGCATCACCGCGGTCGGGCTGGGGCTGGCCGCCGCCACGGTCGCCGTCGAGCGCAGTCTCCTGACTCGCGTCGAAGCACGCGACCGGGCCCTCACGACGCTCCGATTCCTCTGGGACAGCCCCCAGGGCGAGGCGCCGGACGCGACCGGCCACCGGGGCTTCTTCTATCACTTCCTCGACATGCGGACGGGCCGCCGGGTGCCGAAGTCCGAGCTCTCGACGATCGACACGACGTTCCTGATCGCCGGGGCGTTGGCGGCCGGCGCGTACTTCGACGGCCAGGGAAGCGAGGAGGGCGAGATCCGGGCGCTCGCCGATGCCCTCTATCGCCGCGTCGACTGGCGATGGGCACAGAACGGCGGCCTACCGGTCGCCCTGGGCTGGACGCCGGAGCGCGGGTTCCTGCGGTACCGCTGGGAGGGCTACACCGAGGCGATCCTCCTGTACGTGCTGGGTCTCGGCTCGCCTACGCATCCGTTGTCGGGCGGCAGCTACGAGGCGTCGACCCGCGGGTACCGCTGGAAGAAGCTCTACGGCCACGAGCTCCTCTACGCCGGACCGCTCTTCATCCACCAGGCGTCGCACGCGTGGATCGACTTTCGACGCATCCAGGACCGGTACATGCGCGAGCGAGGCATCGACTACTTCGAGAACAGCCGCCGCGCCACCCTGGCCCAGCAGGAGTACGCCATCCGGAACCCGAGACGGTTCCAGGGCTACGGCGAGCACTCCTGGGGCATCACGGCGAGTGACGGCCCCGGCCCCGCGAGGCGCCGGATCGACGGCATCGTGCGTCGCTTCTACGACTACAGGGCGCGCGGCATCCCGTACGGGCCGGACGACGGCACGCTCGCTCCCTGGGCGGCCGTCGCGTCGCTGCCGTTCGCTCCGGAGGTCGTCCTCCCGACGATCCGCCACTTCCGGGAGTCGTACCCGGAGCTGATCGGCGAGTACGGCTTCAAGTGCAGCTTCAACCCGACCTTCACGGACGGGTCCCGTGATGGAATCGGGTGGCGCTCGAAGGGTCACTTCGGACTCGACCAGGGCCCGATCATCCTGATGATCGAGAACTACCTCTCGGGCTTCCCCTGGCGGCTGATGCAGCGATGTCCGTACGTCGTCACGGGGCTGCGTCGGGCCGGGTTCACCGGTGGCTGGTTGTCCACGGCCCCGTGACGGCAAGTTCACCTCGGATCGCACACAAGGCGAGGCCCCCGGTCCCGAGATGGGTACCGGGGGCCTCTCGCTTCGACGCGTCAGTCAACGGCCTCGAAGTAGTGCTTGTCCAGCCACTGGGCGGCCTTCTTGCCGATCCAGGCGGCCTGAACGTCAGCAGATCGGAAGTGCAGCCCGTTCAGCATTCGGCCATCGATCGCGTCACGGATGATGTCCGTGAAGCGCGTGTAGGTCCGAGTCGAGCCGGGCAGCGCCACCGGCACGCCCGGGCCCACTGGCACCCCCGAGCTCGTGAGCGAGAACGACATCCGGTCGGTCCCGAAGTAGAACCGAGCTGCCTGGAACATCCCCGCGGTCAAGCAGTTGTAGCCGGACGGATTGTCGGGATAGCCGGGCGCCGGGATCAGCGACACCCAGTTCGGATCGGGCGCGGTGTCCGGGTTGCCGTCGTTGGCGGCCTCGCGGATCGCCGTATACGGGCGCCAGTTGCTCCAGTGGACCTTGTTGTTCCAACAGGCGATCAGGCTGTCGGCCGTCGACATGCTCGTTCGCACGAAGAGGAGGGCCTGCTCCGTCGTGCTCAGCCCCTGGGCTGCGGCGATCTCCCGCATCGCGCGGTTCATCATTGGGAAGGGGTTGGAGGACACGAAGGCGGCCAGGCTCGACTGCGCCTCGGTCCGGCTGGAACCGGTCTGCGCCCCGAGCGCCTTGACCTCGTTGAACTCGGCCGCGTACTGGGCGCTGGTCAGCGCCGGTGGACCCTCCGTTCGGAGCTGATCCGGGCTGTTCAGCGTGAACGGTCGCACCTGGGAGATCCAGGCGAAGACGTTGTTCGACAGTGGCGGCACCAGCCGCCACTCGCCCGGCTCCGTCCCGGCCGTGAACGCGAGCGAGCCGAACCGACCGTCGCCCATCCGGTCGAGGAGCATCGCCGCGGCCGCCGCGTGCCCGATGGCGATCCCGGCATCCTTGTCCGCGCTCGCGTCGATCTCGGCCAGCGAGGCGACGTACAGGGCTTCCACGCTCGCGGTGACGGCTGGCGATGCCGTGGCAAGTGCCAGGAGCACGTCGCGGGCGGCTGTCGCCACGGCGGCCGCCTTCGAGGCTGTAGCCGAGACGGCGGGCAGCCCGTCGAGGTAGGCCTCGTGGGCCCCATCGATGGCGTTGACCGCGTCGTAGATCGCCCCATGGACCATGGCCAGGTGGATCGGTGCAAGCGGTGGCGGCTGGCCGAGGCCGGGGGTCGCGGCCGTGGGCGCGTTGCCGATCGCGTTGATGGCGTTGAGGTTCCAGTCGAGGACCATGTCGGTCGGGTCCTCGGCGGCGACCGTTGCCCCCGGGATGATGGGCATGCTCGCCAGGACGGCAAGCACCATGACGCGGGCCACCCAACGGCGGTCCCTCGGCAGGCGTGGGACGCTGGCCATGATTGCCTCCTTGACGTGGTCGAGTGCACGACCCGGATTGGGCGCTGACAACGCTCGTCATCGCCGGGATCGCGGAGCTCGCTGCTGTCGGGAGTCCAGATGCCGCCGGAACCGGCGGGGTTGGGTCGAGTCGAGAATTCGACGGCGCGGTCAGCCTGAGGGGCTGGGCGACGGGCTGGCGCCTGGCAGGGGCATCGGGTTGCCGGTGTCATCGAGACAGACCCCGTCACCGACCCGGCCCGGGCACACGACCGCGTCCTCGGGCAGCTCGAAGAGCGCGGCCGGCGGCTGTTCGAAGCGGAACTCCTGCACTTCCCGGACGAACGTCATGAAGTCCAGCGGATCGGGATTGCGCTGGCTTCGGACGACGAGTCGCCAGCCGTCGTCCACCCAGATCTCGAGGTACCGGCAGACCAGGTGATGAGCCGGCCGGCCGACGACGAGGTCGAAGCCCCGATGCTCCCAACCCTCGGAACACGGCTCGCCCAGCCCGAGCGTCGGGACATCCGGGCCGGACTCTGCGACTGGCGACGGTCCCAGGTCCTGCCAGAGCGTCCGCCCGTCCTCGGTGAGGCCATACGACTCGTATGTCCGTCCGCCGGTCGTCAGGTACACGGTTGGCGGCCGCGCGCCACTGGGGTCGAAGATGTGCTCCTGTCGCCTTCGACCGGACCCGTCGAAGAAGGTGCGCCGTTGCGCATCCATCCCGAACGGGCTCCGGTACTCCTCGACGAGCATCTCCAGCGGCGGGAGCCCCTCATGCGTTGCGAGGACATCGGCGATGAAGCCAGCGAGGTCCGAGGGTGCCGCGTGGTCGCCGGGAGCCGGGGGCGGCGTCACGACCGGCCGCATCGATGGTGCCGGTTCAACGGACGGAGACTCGCAGGCCGGATCGAGGGAGCAGTCGTACACGTCACCGCTCACCGTTCGCCGATCGGACGGCGGCAGGAACAGCTCGGCCGGCTGCGGGCCAATCTCGAGCTGGACGACCGTGAACTCGATCGTCGGGCCGATCGCAGGGTCCTGCGCGTTGATCGACCGGAGCGCCAGCCCTGTCTCGATGTCGAGCCACATCTCGAGGCCGCCGCACTTGACCCGGTGGACCGGCCGGCCGATCAGGTACTCGAGGCCCACGTAGGCCCAGTCGGCCTGGCAGAACGTGCTGAGTCCGGTTGCCATCGCCAGCTCGGCGAGGGCCTTGCCCTGCTGGCCATGCTCGACCCAGACCTGCTCGCCGCCGAGGTCCGCCTCCTCGGCCATGACGCCGTCCGTGTAGAGCCGCATCAGGCCAGGTTCGGGATCGTTCGGGCTGAAGTAGTGATCGAGGCGAAGGACCCCGGTGCCGTTGTAGGTCCAGCGGGTCTTCGTGCCCTCGACCTCGACGATCGTGATGCTGAGCGCCGGCAGCTCAGCGACGCCCTCATAGGCATCGACGACATAGGCGCGGACATCGGTGGGTGGCTCGAGGGAGAGCGGGTCTGGCAGCCGCTTGTCCTGAAGGAGCGCCCCGACCCCGGCGACCGCGGCCAGCGTCAGCGCGACGAGGAGCGTTGCGGCGATCAGCTGGTAGCGTCGCCGGGCGGTGGGATCGGCATCCCACAGGCCGGCCACGAACTTGGGCAGCGGCCGATCCTGGGCGGTCCGCGCGACCTCGTCGAGGATGCGGTCCTCGATGCCCGCCTGGGCCCGCTGCGGGAGGTGGGCGCGCAGCGCGGCGGCGATCTGGGCGTCGGTCAAGGCTCGGCCGCTCATGCCTCGGCCTCCAGTGCCTTCTCGAGCGCGGCCCGGGCGGCGTGCAACCGCCACTTGGCCGTCCCGACCGGGACTCCGAGCGACCTGGCGATCTCCGCGACCGGCCGCTCGTCCACGTGATGGAGGACGAGGATCATCCGTTCCTGCGGGCGCAGGCGGTCGAAGGCCCGGCCGATCGCATCGTTGTCGGGGACGTTGTCGATGGCCGTCCTGGCGAGCGGGTCGTACGGCGGCTCGAGCGGCTCCGCAGTGTCGCCGGGAAACGCCGGCCGAACCGACACCTCGCGAAGGCGGACGCGGTGGCGGCGAGCCATCAGGGCCGCGTTGGCGACGATGCGGTTCAGCCAGCCGTCGAAGACCGCCGGATCACGGAGACGCGGCAGCTGCCGCCAGGCGAGGACGAACGCCTCCTGGGTCGCGTCGGCCGCATCCGCGTCGTTGGACAGGATCGACCAGGCAAGGCGATAGCAGCGATCGATCCGGGTGCCGAGGAGCTGCTCGAAGGCGGCGGCATCCCCATTTCGAGCGCGTCGAACGAGCGCTTCATCGGCCGATAGCGCCGGGTTCGCTGCTCTCGTCAGCGCATCCACCGTCATCCTCGGAGGGCTCCCGATCGTACTGCGCCGGCATCGCCATGTCGCCATCGAGCAATGCATGTCGGGAGTCCAGATGCCACGAAGGCCGCCGCGGTTGGGCGCGGCCGCTCGATGTCGAGCGGCGTACGGCCCTCGCGCTAGAGGACGTCACCGAGGGCCCGGAAAAGCAAGCCCGATCCACGATGTCAAATATAGTTGACACCGTGTCGGCTATCATTTACATTGCCCATGTCGATGATTTTTGACATGGGAGACGCCGAATGGCATTCCTGGAGAAGAGCAACTGGGTCGTCCTCGTCGTCGGCGTCCCGACGCTCCTCGTCTACGCGGTCCTGGTCGTGCCGCAGGTGCTCGGCAAGCCGATGGCCGAGGTCTCCTGGGTCCAGCCGATGCTCTTCGCCATCGTCGGCTTCGTCGTGGCGAACGTCCTCGGCAACGTCGTGGCCGCAGCCACGAACCCCAGCGAGGCGGACAAGAACGATGAGCGGGACCGGGAGATCGACCACCTGGGCGAGCGGGTCGGCAACTGGCTGACCGTTGCCGGCTCAATCGCCGGGCTCGTCCTCGCGATGCTCGGAGCCGAGCACTTCTGGATCGCGAACGCGATCTTCCTCGGGGGCATCGCCGGAGCGCTTCTCAGCTCCGCCACCAAGATCGCCGCGTACCACGGTGCGTTCCAGAGATGGTGAAGCCGACGCTCGTCACGAACTCGATCCGCGCTCTCAGGTTCGCCAACGGCGAGATGACCCAGGCGGAGCTGGCCGATCGAGTCGGAGTGACCCGCCAGACGATCATCGCCATCGAGCAGGGCCGGTACTCGCCGACGCTCGAGATGGCCTTCCGGATCGCCCGCGTCTTCCGCGTGCCGCTCGACGAGGCCTTCCAGTACGCGGACGAGCAGCCGTGAACAGCCGATTGACGGCCCCGGCCGTCCGTGGACGCCACGACCACCTTCACAGCCATCAGGAGCACGCCATGCCCGCAACGTCGAAGTCGCTCACGGCGGAGTCATCACCGTCCCTCCCGCCGCGCTGGTTCATCCGCTCGTTCTGGGCGGTGCAGCGTGCCGTCTATGCCTTCACCCACGGCCGGATCGGCCTCCGCACCGCACGGGACGACCGCTGGGGCATGATGCGGCTCCGAACGGTCGGGCGCCGGAGCGGCAAGGAGCGGACCGCCATCCTCGGCTACTTCGAGGACGGCCCCGACCTCGTGACCATGGCCATGAACGGTTGGGCCGATCCCGAGCCCGCCTGGTGGCTCAACCTGCAGGCCCAGCCCGACGTCGTCGTCGACCTGCCGGGCGGGTCGCGCGCCGTCCGCGCCCGTGCGGCGGACAAGGACGAGCGGCCGCGCCTGTGGGCGAGGTGGGCCGCCTATGACAAGGGGCTCGACGCGTATGCCGCCCGACGGTCGCGGGAGACGGCGGTCGTGATCCTGTCGCCTCGATCGGCGTAGTCGTCCCCCACCGACCAACCTTCAACGAGGATGCGGTGAACCTCGGCGGGTCATGGTGCGACCACGAGCGTGGCCGGGGCGCTGACGTTCCCGGCCGCAGAGACCCGCGACCACCGACTTCCGGTGAGGATGGGGCTCGCCGAGCCTCCGGAGCCGTTGGCCCGGCTGCGCAGCGCACGGAGCCGGCGGCTGGACAGCGTGTGTCAGGCTGGGGCCTGGCTCGCTCACCGGGCCGCGCACGGTCAAGGAGGGAGTGATGGCGTGAAGATCGGCCTGTACGTTCGTCTGCTGGGGCGGCCCGGCGCGACCCCTCCACCGCCAACATGGCCGTCCGTGCGGGAACAGGCGCTCGCAGCCGAGGCTGCCGGGTTCGACCTCGTGGTCTTCGAGGATGCCCTGCTCTATCCGGATGACGGCGGATCCATGGGCGTCTGGGAGAGCGTGTCGATGGTGGCGGCCGTCGCCGCGGTCACCTCGAGGATCGGCATCGGGCACGCGGTCCTCAACAGCCCGTACCGACGACCGGCGCTCACGGCCAAGATCGCGGCGACGCTGGACGAGATCG
>DASUMJ010000254.1:0-3389 GCA_036277775.1 Candidatus Limnocylindrales bacterium | reverse complement strand
GCCCGTCACCGCGGTGCCCGCGACCGTGCTCCGGCTCGGGACGCGCGGCAGCACGCTCGCCGTCGCCCAGTCCACGACGATCGCGGAGGCGCTCCGGGCCCGGGGCGCGGAGGTCGAGCTCGTCACGGTCCGGACGCTCGGCGACGACCGGCCCCCGGACACCGCGTGGGGCGAGGGTGCGTTCGTCGGGGCGCTCGAGACCGCGCTTCTCGACGGCACGGTCGACTTCGCCGTCCACAGCGCAAAGGACGTCCCGACGGCCCGGCACCCGCGCCTGACGATCGCCGCGTACCCGGAGCGGGCCGATCCGCGCGATGCCCTCGTCGGCCGCGAGCCGGGCCTGACGCTCGATGCGCTGCCGCACGGCGCGCGGGTCGGGACCGACAGTCCTCGCCGCACGGCCTTCCTCCGGGCGATCCGCCCCGACCTCGACGTCCACCCGCTCCACGGCAACGTCGACACGCGGCTGCGGCGCCTCGACGAGGGCGCGACCGATGCGCTCGTCCTCGCCGTCGCCGGCCTCGCGCGCCTCGGCCGGAGCGACCGGATCGGGCAGGTCCTGCCGGCCGACCTCGTGCCCCCGGCGCCCGGCCAGGGGTCGCTCGCGATCGAGTGCCGGGCCGACGACGAGATGACCCGCTCCTGGCTTGCCCGCCTCGACGATCCGGCCACCCGGGCCGCGGTCGAGGCCGAGCGCGACTTCCTGCGGGCCACGGGCGGCGGCTGCCGGGCACCGATCGGGGCCCTGGCAACGGTGGCAGGCGGCGAGCTCGTGCTCAACGCGACGACCGCCGGCGTCGACGAGCCTCGGATCGCGGCCGGCGCGCGTCCCCGCCTGGCACGCGGCGAGATCCGCGGGCCGGTCGCGGACGGGCCGATCCTCGCGCTGCGGCTCGCCGAGCGGCTGACCTCGGAGCTGGCCGGCGCGGCGTCGGGTGAGGGCCCCGACGTCGCGCCGGACGGTCCAGCGACGAGACCGGGCAGCGTCCTCGTGACCCGGACACCTGCACAGGCCGCGGCGCTCGTCGCGGCGCTCGCGTCGCGCGGACTCGCGACGCTCCCGATCCCGACGATCGAGATCCGGTCGGTCGAGGCCGGCGGCGACCTCGACGAGGCCGTCCGCCACGCGGCGACGACCGGCGGCTGGATCGCCGTCACGAGCCCGAACGGCGCGACCGCCGTCCTCGACGCCGCCGAGCGCGTCTGGCCGGCAGCCGCGACCTCCCACGCCATCCTCTGGGCCGCCGTCGGCGCGGCCACTCGCGCCGCGCTCGAGGCGCGCGGCGTCAGCGTCGCGTTCACGCCGAGCGTCGCCGATGCCGCGGCCCTGGCCGCGGAGCTCCCGATCGCGGCCGGCGAGGCGGTCCTCCTGCCACGGACCGACATCGCGAACGGCCAGCTCGTCGAGGCGCTCGAGGCCCGCGGTGCCCGGGTCACGAGCGTTGTCGCGTACCGGACGGAGTCGTCGCCGCCCGCCTCTCGCGACCGGCTTCGTGCCGCCGTCGCGGCCGGCGAGATCGCCGCGATCGTCTTCACGAGCGGCTCCACGGTCCGCGGCCTGCTCGGGCTCCTCGGCGCGGCCCACCGCGACCGCGTCCGGGCCATCACCGCCTGCTGCATCGGGCAGTCGACCGCGAGCGTCGCGCGGGACGCCGGGTTCCGGCGGATCGTCGTGGCGCCGGCGCCGGACGCCGCCGCGATCGCGGCGCTCGTCCACGAGACCCTCACGTCGTCCCTGCCCCTCCCCCCGCTCCCGCACCCCGCGCCCACCGGGCGCCAGGAGGATCCAGCGTGAACGTCCTCACCGAACCGGGCATCGCGCCCGCCGGCACTCCCTCCGGCGCCGTCGCTCCGTCGGGCTCGCCGGCCGCCGGGTCCCTCCCGCTCCCTGCCGTCGACCCGGCGCACCGGCTCCGGCGCTTCCGCCGGACGTCCGCCCTCCGAGCCCTCGTCCGCGAGACGCGGCCCCATCCCCGCCAGCTCGTGGCCCCGATCTTCGTCCAGCCCGGCCGCGGCATCCGGAGCCCGATCTCGTCCCTGCCCGGCGTCGCCCGCCTCTCCCCCGACGAGGCCGTCGTCGAGACGGCTCGCTACGCGTCGCTCGGCATCGGCGCGGTGATCCTGTTCGGCCTCCCGGCGGCGAAGGACGCGGCCGGATCGGGTGCCTGGGTCGCGGACGGGATCGTCCAGGAGACCCTCCGCCGGCTCCGGGACGCGGACCCGGACCTCGTGCTCATCGCCGACACCTGCCTCTGCGAGTACACCGACCACGGCCACTGCGGCCCGATCACCCGCGACGGCCGGGTCGACAACGACGCCGCGATTGCGCTCCTCGCCGAGACGGCCGCATCGCAGGCCCGAGCCGGCGCCGACATCGTGGCCCCGAGCGCGATGATGGACGGCCAGGTCGCGGCCATCCGGGCGGGGCTCGACGCCGACGGCGCGACCGACGTCCCGATCCTCGCCTACGCGGCGAAGACGGCATCTGCGTACTACGGCCCGTTCCGCGAGGCCGCCGACTCGGCGCCCGCGTTCGGCGACCGGCGCGGCTACCAGATGGACCCGGCGAACCGTCGCGAGGCCCTCCGCGAGATGGCGATCGACGTCGACGAGGGCGCCGATGCCCTGCTCGTGAAGCCGGCGATGCCGTCGCTCGACATCCTCGCCGCCGCCCGCGACCGCTTCGAGCTCCCGATCGCCGCCTACCAGGTCAGCGGCGAGTACGCCCAGATCGAGGCCGCCGCCCGACTCGGCTGGATCGACCGCCGCCGGACCCACCTCGAGGCGGCGACGTCCATCGTCCGGGCCGGCGCGGACCTGCTCATCACCTACGCCGCGGCGGACCTCGCGACGTGGATCCGGGAAGGGATCGAGGCATGACCCCCGCAGCCGTCGCCACCGCCTCGCAGGCCGAGCTCATCCGCCGGGCCGAGGACCTCTTCCCCGGTGGCGTCAACAGCCCCGTGCGGGCGTTTCGCTCGGTCGGCCGGCCGCCGCTCGTGCTCGCCGCCGGCGCCGGCGCGCGAGTCCGCGACGCCGACGGGCGCTGGTACCTCGACTGCATCGGCGCCTGGGGCCCCGCGATCCTCGGCCACGCCCACCCGGCGGTCGTCGAGGCGGTTCGCGAGGCGGCCCTCGACGGCTTCGCGCTCGGGGCCACGTCGCCGCGCGAGGTGACGCTCGGCGAGGCGATCCGGGACGCGGTCCCGTCGATCGAGAAGCTGCGGTTCACGTCCTCCGGCACGGAGGCGGCGATGAGCGCGCTCCGGCTTGCCCGCGGCGCCACCGGCCGCGACCTCGTCGTGAAGTTCGCCGGCGGCTACCACGGCCACTCCGACGGCCTCCTCGTCGAGGCCGGCTCGGGGCTCGCCACGCTCGCCATGCCCGGC
>DASUMJ010000253.1:0-5414 GCA_036277775.1 Candidatus Limnocylindrales bacterium | reverse complement strand
GCACAGTCTGGTGAACACCATGACCATCGCCGTCGCGGCCATTGCCGCGGTGGCGATCCTCCTGATCGCCGTCGGGATCGCCTCGTCGGGCAGCGGCTCCGGCGTGTCCGCCCGCCTCGAGCGGTACGCCGCCGGCCAGGCTGGCAAGAAGGGCGAGAAGAAGCCCGAGGGCCTCGCCGAGCTCATCGCCTCGAGCACCGCCCTCGCGAGCCTGAACCGGGTCGTCGAGCAGCGTGACTTCGGGGCGAACCTGGCACGGGACATCGCCCGGGCGGACCTGAAGCTGAAGCCGTCCGAGTTCCTCGGGATCTGGGCCGCCTCCACGATCGGCCTGCCGCTGCTCTTCTTCATCATCGGCACGGTCCTGCCGTCGTTCCAGAGCCCCATCACCCTCATCGGGGGGCTGATCCTCGGCTTCATCATCCCGCGCTTCTGGCTGAACCGGCGGAAGTCGGGCCGCCTGAACGCGTTCAACAAGCAGCTCCCGGACACGATCACGCTCGTCGCCAACGCGCTCCGCGCGGGATCGTCGTTCCTCCAGGCGATCGAGCTCGTCGTCCGCGAGTCGCGGCCGCCGGTCTCGACCGAGTTCGCCCGCGTCATCCGCGAGGTGAACCTGGGCCTGCCGTTCGACCAGGCCATGGAGAACATGGTCCGGCGCATCCGCTCGGATGACTTCGAGCTGATGGCGACGGCCATCAACATCCAGCACCAGGTCGGCGGCAACCTTGCCGAGATCCTCGACTCGATCGCGTTCACGATCCGCGAGCGCGTCCGGATCAAGGGCGAGATCCGGACCCTGACGGCGCAGCAGCGCCTGTCGGGCTACGTCGTCGGCCTCCTGCCGTTCGGCCTCGCCGGCTTCATCTTCCTCGCCGCCCCGAACTTCTTCGACCCGATGTGGGATCCGACCGTCAACATCGGCGGCCTGCCGGCCGGGATCATCATCCTGGGCGTCGGGGTCCTCATGATGATGATCGGGTTCGCGGCGATCCAGAAGATCGTGGACATCGAGGTCTAGGCGATGGTCCTCCCGCTCGCCATCGCCGCCATCGCCGCGGTGGCCGTCCTGCTCATCGCCTACGGCGTCGCCGGCTCCGCGCCGGTCGACCCGGTCCAGGCCCGCCTGACCCAGCTCGGGTCGATGCAGGCGAAGAACCTCGAGGAGCTCGAGCTCCAGCAGCCGTTCTTCGACCGGACGATCAAGCCGCTCGCCGCCCGGCTGTCGGGCGCGGTGGCCCGGATCACGTCGTCGAACTTCTCCGAACGGACCGAGAAGCGGCTCGCCCTCGCCGGCAACCCCGGCGACATGCGGACCGCCGACTGGCTCGGCATCAAGGCGATCGTCGCGGTCGTCGTCGCCGGGATCATGTTCGTGCTCTTCGGTCTCATCGGCGGGGACATCCTCTTCGGCGCCATGCTCGGCGTCCTCGGCCTTGGGATCGGGTACATCCTTCCCGAGTTCTGGCTCAGCGGCCGGGTCAAGCGACGCCAGAAGGCGATCCTCCTCCAGATCCCGGATGCCCTCGACCTCCTCACGATCTCCGTTCGGGCCGGCCTCGGCTTCGACGCCGCGCTCGGCAAGGTCGTCGAGAAGATGAAGGGCCCGCTCATCGACGAGTTCCGCCGCGCCCTCGCCGAGGTCCGCGTCGGGAAGGTCCGCCGGGACGCCCTCCGGGACATCATCCCGCGGACCGAGGTCCAGCCCCTGACGAACTTCGTCGGCGCGATCATCCAGGCCGAGCAGCTCGGCGTCTCGATCTCCAAGGTGCTCCAGGTCCAGTCCGAGCAGCTCCGGATCGAGCGGCGGCAGCGGGCGGAGGAGCAGGCGGCGAAGGCGCCGATCAAGATGCTCTTCCCGCTGGTCGGGTGCATCTTCCCGTCGCTGTTCATCGTCATCCTGGGCCCGGCGATCATCCTCATCATCGCGAACCTGACCGTCACCACCTAGGACCCGGCGTGGCCGCGCGGAACCTCAGCCGCGGGACGGTCCTCGCCGACCGGGTCGAGGTCGCCGGATCGCTGTGGGCGAAGTTCATGGGCCTGATGGGCCGGCGGCAGCTGCCGCCGGGCGACGGCCTGTGGCTGCCAGCCTCGAACGGGATCCACATGTTCTTCATGCGGATTCCGATCGACGCGGTGTTCGTCGGCCGGGTCCTGCCGGACGGTGCGCGCCAGGTCCTCTCGATCCACCGGCACCTCCGGCCGTGGACCGGGATGGTGCCGTTCGTCCGCGGCGCGGACGGCTGCCTCGAGCTCCCGGTCGGGACGATCGATCGGTCGGGCACCGAGGTGGGTGACGCGGTGTCGGTCCCGTGAAGGCGCGGGCGGACGTGCTGCCCGCGCGGGCGGGCGGGGTCGTGGCCGGGAGCTTCGCTGCCCTGGACCGCCTCGCGGCGGCGCCGGCGTTCCGGGTGGTCGTGGCCGTCGCGCCGCGGGCGCTCACCGTCGTCGGGGTTGCGTTCGGGCTGCTCCTCATGACCGGGATGCAGCTCCGGACCGACGCCCAGCTCTACCACTCGATCGGGCTGGACCGGCCGTACGGCGGCCTCGTCGGCGAGGACGGCGCGTTCCTCTACTCCCCTGCCTTCGCCCAGGCGCTCCAGCCGTTTCGGGTCCTGCCGGTCGAGGCGTTCGTGACCGGCTGGCGGCTCGTGGAGCTGGCGCTGCTGGCCTGGCTCGCCGGACCGTTCACCCTGCCGCTCCTCCTCACGATCCCGGTGACGGCCGAGCTCATGGAGGCGCAGGTCCACCTGATCATGGGCGCCGCCATCGTCGGTGCGTGGCGATGGCCCGGCCTCTGGGCGATCCCGATCCTCACGAAGCCCACGACGGGGGTGGCGCTCCTCTTCCACGCCGGGCGCCGGGACTGGCGAACGCTCCGGATCGCGCTGGCCTGGACCACGCTCGTGACGTCCGTGTCGCTGCTCGTGGCCCCCGGCCTGTGGGTCGCCTGGGTCGAGGTCCTCGTGGGGAGCACCGGCCGCGAGCTGAGCGGGCCGGTGATCCAGGTCCCGCTCGCCCTGCGGCTGCCGGCGGCGGCCCTGCTCGCCTGGTACGCCGGCCGGCGGGACTGGCCCCGCCTCGTCCCGATCGCCGCGACGATCGCCCTGCCGGCCCTCTGGGTCGTCGGGCTGTCGATGGCCGTGGCCGCGTTCGCGGACGTGCGGGGGCTGCGGCGTCAGGAAGGTCGGGCGGTGGCGGCCACGTAGGCCGACCGGTCCGGTGGGTCCGGCGCGCGTGACTCGAGGGCAAGCGGCGGTTGAGCGGCGGGTGGGTGCCGGATGAGCCGCAGATGGCCGGCGGGTGAGCGGCGGGTGAGCGGCCGGTGAGCGGCGGATGGGCGCCGGATGAACCGCGAGTGAGCGGCGGGGAACCGCCGGGTGAGCCGTCACCGTCAGGATGGCTCGATGGGACTGCTGCAGGTTGCCGGCCGCCGGCTTGGGTCGCTCGCCGACCGGGCGCTCGATCTCGCGCTGCCGCCCACCTGCGCCGGCTGCGACCGCGAAGGGTCGGCGCTCTGTGCCGACTGCCGGCCCGCCCTCGACGCCCGACTCCACCTGCCACCCGGGACGCCGCTCGGCCTGCCGGGCGACATTCCCGATCCGCTCGTCCAGGTGGAGTGGTGCGCCTCGTTCAGCGGCGTGACCAGGCGCGCCCTGCACCGGCTGAAGTACGCGGGCGAACGGCGGCTGGCCGATCCGCTTGGCGACGCGGTCGGGCGGCGCTGGGCCCGCGCCGGCGCCGGTGGCGACGTCCTCGTCCCGGTGCCCGCGTCGCCGGATCGGGTCCGCGAGCGCGGCTACGACCAGGCGGCGCTCATCGCCCGTGCCGCGGGTCGCGCCTGCGGGCTCCCGGTCGAATCCGTGCTCGAGCGGACCCGGACGACCGCCGCCCAATTCGATCTCGATCGCCACGAGCGGGCCGGCAACGTCGCCGGCGCCTTCCGGCTCCGAGCCATCGAGACGCCCCGCCAGCTCGACCTCGCCGGGGCCTGGATCGTCCTCGTCGACGACGTCCTGACGACCGGCAGCACGCTCGCGGCGTGCGCCCGGGTCCTCCTCGACCACGGGGCGCTCGCGGTCTCCGCGGTGACCGTGGCCCGGGAGCGATGACGCCTCCGATCGGGCGGTCCGGCAGTTCCGGAGGCCCGGGGGACCGCGGCTATACTCGGGTCGCGGACGCGGATTCGAGGCATCCAGCCGCGACCCGCCCGCGGCGCCCATCGAGAGACGCACCACGCCCGGAATCGGGGAGGTCGAACGGTGAGGACGATCGTCAAGGGCAAGAACCTCGAGGTCCGCGAGGGCGATCGGAGGTACGCGGAGCGGAAGCTGGCGAGGCTCGAGCGGCTGCTCGACGATCGCAGCGACGCGATCGTGGAGCTGTCCCTGGAACGACATCGGAACACCGACGATTCACACATCGTCGAGGTCACGCTCGTGATCGACGGCCAGACGCTTCGTGGCACGGCCGCCGCGCCGACCCACAGGGCAGGCATCGACGAGGTCCTCGACAAGATCGAGCGCCGGGCGGTCGACTTCAAGGAGAAACCGCGCCTCCGGGCTCGTCCCGAGGAGGAGAAGGCCATCCTCCGGCGCATCGCCGACGGTCAGGCCGAGCGGTCCCGCGACCGTCGGATCGTCAAGGTCAAGCGCTTCGACATCGAGCCGATGTTCGAGGAGGACGCGCTCGCCCGGATGGAGGAGCTCGGCCACGACTTCTTCGTCTTCGTCGACGCGGAGACGGAGCGGGTGGGCGTCCTCTACCGGCGCTCCGACGGCCACTTCGGGCTCATCGAGCCCGTCATCGGCGGCGAGTACACGAAGGGCAAGACCCGGGCCGGCTCGAACGGCCGCCGCTGAGGCCGCGGGGGCCGCGGGGGCGGCACGTAGCCTGCGCGCCTGCGACCCGCGGCGGCGGCGGCAGGTAGCCCGCGAGCCAGCGGCGGCAGGCGGTAGCGGCAGCCGGCCGCGCGCCCGCCACCCCGACCGGCTGCCGGCACCGGATACGACTGGGGGGCGTGCTAGGCGCCGATTCTCGACGCGGGCACCCGCGCCGAGCCCGGATTTATCCCGGCGCACGCTCGGCGCGGGACGAATGCGGCGAGCCCGAGGGGGCGGACGCCGCCTAGTACGACTCGGAGTCGTAGATGGCGGCCACCGCGGCGCCTGACGCGTTACCACGGCCCAGGGTCGTCGCTCGTGGGGCGACGCGTCCCGGGCGCGCACGGACCCGCCGTCCCGGAAGCGCGCTGCGACCCGTCAGCGCGTTGGCTCGTCCCGGGTCCGGCGCGGCACCGCGCGGCGATACGTCATGCCGGTCCGGCTCACGAAGCCGAGGTCCGACAGCGCCCGCCGGATCGTGGCGACGTCCGGATGCCAGAGCGCGAGGCGCATGTTGACGTCCCGCTC
>DASUMJ010000252.1:0-4315 GCA_036277775.1 Candidatus Limnocylindrales bacterium | reverse complement strand
GCCGGCCCTCGTCACGAAGATGGTCAACACCTACGTCCTCCGGAGCCCCGAGCACTCGCTCGAGGACGCCTACGACACCCTGTCCGACCGGGAGCGCGAGGTCCTCCTCCTCGCCGCCGTCGGCCACACGAACCGCGAGATCGCGCGCCAGCTCCAGCTGGCCGAGCGATCCGTGCACTCGATCCGCTCCTCGGTCATGGAGAAGCTCGGCTTCCACGACCGGGTGGAGCTCCTGAAGTTCGCCCTCCGCCGCGGCGTCATCGAGGTCGCCGAGCTGTGAGTCGCCTCGACGGGCTCCGCCGCTTCTGGGCGAGCGTCCGCCCGAGGACCCGCCGCGGGGCGGCCCTCGCGACGCTCGTGATCGTCGCCGGCTCCGGCCTGCTCGCCGTCGCGCTGTTCGTCGGCGCGACGATGGCCTGGTCGCCGTACCTCGACTCGGTCGTCCATCCGGACGCGAACCCCCGGGCCTGGGCGGCGCTCGAGCCGGCCTTCGCGCCGTCCGCCATCTGCGCCGACTGCCACGCGCCGCAGGCCGAGGAGGCGGCGAGCGCGAACCACGAAGGCATCGGTTGCGCGAGCTGCCACGGCCCGGCGCTCGACCACGCGGTCGTGGCCGCGGCGACGCCGGCGGTCACCCTGTCCGAGCTCGAGACCCCGACCGACGACCTGTGCGTCCGCTGCCACGCCGCGGCGGTCGGCCGGCCCGAGAACCTCCGCCAGGTCGAGATCGGCACCCACTATGTCCGTGACTGCCTCCAGTGCCACGATCCGCACACGGGCCTGTCGCGGCGGCCGCCGGTCGTCCTCCACCCGCTCGAGCACCTGCCGGCGTGCGTCACGTGCCACGGCGAGGACGGGTTCAAGGCCCGCAACCAGCGTCATCCCGCGGATCTCCCGGACGAGTCCTGCATGGATTGCCACGCTGCCGGCCGCGGCCCGGAGGCCGACTGATGGCCCCGATCCTGCCGACCACGCCCGAGACGCCGGAACCGGCCGCCGCGCTCACCGTGGCGCCCCCCGTGGCGCCGGCGCCGGCCGCGCCGCCGCTCCCCGTCGCCGAGCCGCTCCCTGACGGCCTCGTGCCGCTCGACGAGATCGCCCCGGCGATCAGCGCCGCCTCGCTGTCGCGGCGCCGGTTCCTCGGCTTCGGGCTGACCCTCGTCGGCGGCCTGGCCGGGGCCGCGGCCCTGACCCGCCTCTTCCCCGTCTTCGAGGAGACGTCGAGCGCCCCGCCGCCGATCGTCCCGACCTACGACCCGAAGGGCAAGGCCTGGACGTTCGTCGTCGACACCGCCTCGTGCATCGGCTGCGGGCTCTGCGTCGCCGCCTGCAAGGAGGAGAACGACGTCACCGAGGAGGTCGGCTACGCGCGGACGTGGGTGGATCGCCATGCGATCACCGTGGACGGCGCCGCGTACGTCGACTCGCCGAGCGGCGGCATCGAGGGCTTCCCGCCGACCTCGACCGCGCCGGGCGCCGAGGGCAAGGCGATCGCCTCGTCGTACTTCGAGCCCCGCCTCTGCATGCAGTGCGAGACCTCGCCCTGCACGGAGGTCTGTCCCGTCGGTGCGACGTACCGGACCGAGGACGGGATCATCCTCGTCGACCCACGACGCTGCATCGGCTGCGGCTACTGCGTCGTGGCCTGCCCGTACGGGGCACGCTACCTCGCGCCGGCCGCGGACCGGGCCCCCAACGGCACCCCGGGGATCGCCGACAAGTGCACGTGGTGCTACCACCGGATCAGCCGCGGCGACCTCCCCGCCTGCGTCGAGGTCTGCCCGGTCGGGGCCAGGCGGTTCGGCGACGCGTCGGACCCCGAGAGCGAGATCGCGACGCTCGTCCGCGAGCGCGCCCCGAAGCCGCTCCATCCCGAGTACGGCACGCGGCCGCGCGTCGTCTACCTCGGCCCGTCGGTCGAGGAGGCGTAGCGATGCTCGGTGCCGTGGCCGGTCGGCTTCCATCCCTCGACGGTCGGTCGGTGACGCTCGGCGGTCGGACGCTGCCGCTCGCCCCGCGGGCCGCGGTCGCCGCCGTCGTGGGCGAGATCACGTCGATGCCTCGTGGACTGCGCCTCTGGTTCGCCTTCCTCCTCGGCGTCTGCGGCCTCGCCGCGATCGCCGCGCTCATCGCCCTGCCGCCGGGCTGGGAGGTCTTCGGGACGACCCCGAGCTTCGAGTGGGGCCTCCTGATCATCGGCTACGTCTTCTTCGCCATCACGACGAGCGGCCTGTGCCTCGCCTCGTCGCTCGGCACGGTCTTCGGGATCGAGCGCTTCCGGCCGCTCGAGAAGCGCCACGCGATCCTCGCGCTGCTCTGCCTGATCGCGGCGTTCGGGATCATCGCCCTCGACCTCCACTACCCCGTCCGGATGGTCTTCGGTGCGATGTTCGTCCCGTCGCCGAGCTCGCCGATGTGGTGGATGGGCGTCTTCTACGGCGTCTACCTCGTCGTCCTGGTCGTCGAGGTCTGGAGCATGTTCACCCACCACCCGCGGATCCACCAGGCCGCCTGCACGATGGCCGCCGGGACCGCGATCGTCGCCCCGGCCACGCTCGGTGCGGTCTTCGGCGTCCTCGTGGCGAGGCCCTTCTGGCATGGGCCGTTCACGCCGGTCCTCATGGTCGCCACGGCGTTCCTGTCCGGGGTCGCGCTCCTCGCCGTCGTGTTCTTCGCCGTCGCCCGGCTGCGGCTCGCGGGCTCGGACCGGGTCGCGACCGTCGCGATGCCGGCAATCCGGCTCCTGCTCGGGGTCGGCCTCGTCGTCGTGTCGCTCCTCGTCGCGCGCCACGTCGCCGCGGGGCTGTCGAGCGACCGGCCCGGCTACGTGGCTGCGACCGAGGCACTCCTCTTCGGCCCCCTGGCGGCCCAGTTCTGGGGCGTCCGCGTCGCGATCGGGCTCGCGCTGCCGATCGTGCTCCTCGTGCTGCCCCGGACGCGCACCGTGACCGGGACGTTCGTCGCCGGGCTCGGCGCGATCATCGGGGTCTTCGCCGACCGGTTCACGTTCGTGGCGGCCGGCCAGATCGCGCCGACGACCTCGGTCTCCGGGACGGTCTCGAGCCCCTTCGCCGGCTACACGCCGTCGCCGGTCGAGGTCCTCATCGTCCTGGGGGCGGCCGCGTTCGTCGCCCTCGGCTACACCCTCGCCGAGCGCTACCTCGACCTCGGCGAGTCTGACGACCACATCGGCGGCTCGCTCGCCGCGATGCGCGGGGCGCTCCGCCGGCTGCCGCGGCCACGCGTCGACCTCGTCGCGACGCTCCGCCGCCGCGGGCCCGCCGGCGCCGAGGCCCGGCCTGCCGGCGCCGAGACCCGGCCCACCGCCGATCCGGGGCGCGAGCCCGAGGCCGCTCGATGACGCAGCACGCCGTCGCCCGCTACCAGTTCCACCTGAGCGTCGCCGGCCTGCTCGCCGCGATCGCGGTCGTCGGCGCGTTCCTGGCGATCGTCGCCCTGCCCGACATCCTCCGCCAGGCTGCGGTGCCGGCGACGTCGCCCCCGGCACCGTCGGCGACGTTCGGCCCGAAGCCGACCTCACCGATGGCCGGGGCCCCCATCGGCATCGCGATGTCGCCGGACGCGGACTGCGGCGCCTGCCACCTCGGCTCGACGGGTGCGGTCGTGACGAAGGACATCCCGACGCTCGCCCACCCGCTCGAGGGCTGGAAGGACTGCACCGCCTGCCATGCCGACGACAGCCTCGTCGAGACGGCGCCCGGGCATTCGAGCATCCACCGGTCCGACTGTCTCACCTGCCATACGGTCCGGACCGCCGAGGGCTCCGCCCCGCCGCGGCCGCATCACATCGAGACCGGCAAGGCCTGCGTCACCTGCCACGGACCGCAGGCCGTGGAGCGGGCGCCGCTGCCGACCGACATGGCCGGCCGGACGAACTGCTGGATCTGCCACAGCGGCACCGAGTACGACGACCTCTTCCGCGAAGCGGCGGCCCCGTAGCGGGCGCGCGGCGCGACCCGCCGGGCGCCCGGCATCGCGATCGGGCCCCGGCGACGCAACGATGCGGGCTCGATCGTGGCGCGTTCGTGTCGGACGGGTCCCGACCGGGCCGGTCCTAACGTCCCGCCGAGCCCGTGCCGCTGACCCGCCCGTGCGGGACCGATGGCCCCTTCCGCTCTCGCAGTCGCCCGGCGGATAGTGGGGTCGCGCCCCGTCTGGGACGCGGTTCAGCGACGCGCCCACCACTGAGCGCAGCGGGAGGACCCCCGGGTGACGGGCAACGGGATGACGGCGGGCACGGGCGAGCGCCTCCGGGTGCTCCTCGCGATCCTCGACTTCCCGCTCGTGAACGCCG
>DASUMJ010000251.1:0-6765 GCA_036277775.1 Candidatus Limnocylindrales bacterium | reverse complement strand
GGCGTGATCGTCATGCGCCTCAACGAGGGCGACCGGGTCGTCGGGATCGCGGCCTTCCGGCCGGGGTTGGCAGAAGGCCGTGACAACGACGACAATGACGCCCCGGGTGCGGGACTCGCCGGCGACGGCGACGGGCCTGCTCCGGGCCGCGGCGCCTGAGCGTCGCGGTCGGCCCGGCGAACAGGAGGCGCCCTCCGTGTACGCGGACCAGTTCGAGATCTACCACGGCAACTCGAACCCGGACCTCGCCCGGAAGATCAGCCGCTACCTCGGGACCGAGCCCGGGCGACTCGACGTCTTCGCCTTCGCGAACGACAACATCTTCGTGAAGATCCTCGACAACGTCCGCGAGAAGGACGTCTTCATCATCCAGCCCACCTGCCGCCCGGTGAACGACTCGATCATGGAGCTCCTGATCATGGTCGACGCCTTCAAGCGGGCGAGCGCCGGCCGGATCACCGCCGTCGTCCCGTACTACGCCTATGGCCGGTCGGACAAGAAGGACCAGCCGCGGGTGCCGATCACGGCCCGTCTCGTGGCCGACATGATCACCGTCGCGGGCGCCGACCGGGTGCTGACGATGGACCTCCACCAGGGCCAGATCCAGGGCTTCTTCAACATCCCGGTCGACGAGCTCACGGCGGTCCATATCCTGTCGAACTACTTCAAGCACAAGCACCTCGAGGACCTCGTCGTCGTCACGGATCTCGGCTTCGCGAAGCGGGCCCGCACGTTCGCCGAGCTCCTCGACGCCCCGCTCGCGATCATCGAGAAGCGGCGGGTCGGGAACCTCGACCGGGCCGAGCTCATGAACGTCATCGGCGAGGTGCGGGGCCGGCGGGCCGTGATCGTGGACGACGAGATCGACACCGCGGGCACGCTCACCGAGACCGTCCGGGCCCTCGAGCGTGAGGGTGTCCACGAGATCTACGCCTGCGCCACCCACGGGATCCTGTCCGACCCGGCCGTCGAGCGGATCAACGACTCGGGGCTCCGCGAGGTCGTCCTGACGGACACGGTGCCGCTGCCGCCGGCGAAGCGGATCCCGAAGATCACGACCCTCTCGATCGCGCCGCTCATCGGCGAGGCCATCAAGCGGATCCACCGCGGCGAGTCCGTCGGGGCGCTCTTCAGCAGCGAGGTCGAGTTCACCCAGGAGATGCTCCTGTGGGAGGACGGCGTCGCCCGGAAGCTCGACACCCGGAACGAGCCCGGCCACGCGCCGGACGCGTCCGGCGAGGCCGACGCCGACACGACCGCCGGGCCTCCGGCCACGCCCGGCACGATCCCCGCCGACGACGCGTTCCTCGCCGCGGCCAAGATGGGAGACCGATGACCCTCCAGCTGCACCGACCCGACGGCAAGGGCGGCCTCGAGCCGCGCGTCGCCACCGAGCGCGACTGGCGGCGCCAGCTCCGGTCGTCGCGCTGGGGTGCCGCCCTCGAGAAGGGCCGGCTCCCGGAGCTCAAGAACCCGGAGATGAACCCGACCTCCGTCGGACGCTCGGTCGCGATGTGGGTCGGCCTCGCGATCCTGACCTTCGTCTCGCTCGTCGTCGGGTACGGCACCGGCTTCTGGCAGCTCGGCGGCTGAGCGGCGCCCGCCGCCGGGGCCCGCCGGCCTCGGTCCCCGGGCGCCTCGGCTAGACTGCATCCCCCATGCTCGGCTTCCTCAACCGCTTCGTCGACTCCAATGACCGCGAGCTGCGGCGCATCCAGCCGTTCGTCGACGACGCGAACGCCCTCGAGGCGAAGATCCAGGCGCTGTCCGACGCCGAGATCCGGGAGCAGTTCGCGGAGATCCGGGCCGAGATCGCGGAGATCTCGCAGCCCGACGAGCCGTCGGACGACGAGCTCCACCACCCGGACCTCGAGCGCCGCCGGGAGCTCACGAAGGCCCGCCGCCGGGCGGAGCTCGACCGGATCCAGGACGCCCTCGACGCCGTCCTGCCCGAGGTCTTCGCGATGGGCCGCGAGGCGATGCGCCGGACGCTCGGGATGCGCCAGTACGACGTCCAGCTGCTCGGCGGTGTCGTCCTCCACCAGGGAAAGATCGCGGAGATGAAGACCGGCGAGGGGAAGACGTTCCTTCCGACCCTCGCCGCGGCGCTGAACGCGATGGCCGGCCGGGGCGTCCACATCGTCACCGTGAACGACTACCTCGCCCGCCGCGACCCGCAGTGGATGGGCCCCGTCTTCCACTTCCTCGGCCTGTCGGTCGGGATGATCACCCACGACGCCTCGTTCGTGTTCGAGCCCGGCTACCCGACGAACGACGAGCGGCTCATCAACCTCCGGCCGGTGACCCGGCGCGAGGCCTACGCCGCCGACATCACGTACGGGACGAACAACGAGTTCGGGTTCGACTACCTGCGCGACAACATGGTCACGGAGCTCGACCTGCGGGTCCAGCGCGAGCGGTTCTTCGGGATCGTGGACGAGGTCGACAACATCCTCATCGACGAGGCCCGGACGCCGCTCATCATCAGCGGCCAGGCCGAGGAGTCGGCCGACCTCTACTACCAGTTCGCCCGGCTCGTGCCCCGCCTTCGCGAACGCCCCGAGGGCGACGAGGAGGGCGGCGACTACTTCATCGACCTCAAGGATCGTGCCGTCTCGCCGACCGAGGACGGGGTCGACAAGATGGAGAAGCTGCTCGGCGTCGAGAACCTCTACGACGCCGACCCGCGGCTGGCCCGCCACTTCGAGCAGGCCCTCCGGGCGCACGCCCTCTACAAGCGAGATCGCGACTACATCGTCAAAGAGGGCGAGATCGTCATCGTCGACGAGTTCACGGGGCGCCAGATGCCCGGCCGCCGCTGGAGCGAGGGCCTCCACCAGGCGATCGAGGCGAAGGAGGGCCTCCGCGTCCAGCGCGAGAGCGTGACCCTCGCGACGATCACGTTCCAGAACTACTTCCGCCTCTACGACAAGCTGGCCGGGATGACCGGCACGGCGATGACCGAGGCCGAGGAGTTCCACAAGATCTACAAGCTCGAGGTCGTGGCGATCCCGACCCACCGGCCGATGATCCGCGAGGACCAGACGGACCTCGTCTACCGGAACGAGAACGCCAAGTTCAAGGCGGTGATCGAGGAGATCGCCGAGATGCAGGAGCAGGGCCGGCCGGTCCTCGTCGGCACGGTCTCGGTCGAGAAGTCCGAGAAGCTCGGCGAGCTCCTGAAGCGACGCGGGATCAAGCACGAGGTCCTGAACGCGAAGTTCCACGAGAAGGAGTCGCAGATCGTCGCCCAGGCCGGCCGGACCGGCGCCGTGACGATCGCGACGAACATGGCCGGCCGCGGCACGGACATCCTCCTCGGCGGCAACCCGGCCGGCCTCGCGTCGGAGATCCTCCACCGCCAGGGCCTGAACCCGGCAGAGGTCGACAAGGCCACGTACGACGCCGCGTTCGCCGAGGCCAAGGCGATCTGCGACGAGGACCACGAGCGGGTCGTCGCCGTCGGCGGGCTCCACATCGTCGGCACGGAGCGGCACGACAGCCGCCGGATCGACAACCAGCTCCGCGGCCGGGCCGGCCGCCAGGGCGATCCCGGCTCGTCGCGCTTCTACCTGTCCCTCGAGGACGACCTCATGAAGCGGTTCGCCTCGGAACGGGTGACCGGCCTCATGGAGCGGCTCGGCCTCGACGACGACACGTACATCGAGTCCGGGATCGTCGGCAAGACGATCGAGAGCGCCCAGTCCCGGGTCGAGGGCTTCAACTTCGACATCCGGAAGCGGGTCGTCGAGTTCGACGACGTCATCAACAAGCAGCGCGAGACGATCTACGCCGAGCGTGACAAGGTCCTCCGCAACGAGGACCTGACCGAGACCGTCCGGGCCTTCCTCGACGAGGAGATCGACTACCTCGCCGACACCCATCTGGGCAGTGCCGGCCGCGGCGGTGGCGCTGCCGAGGACTGGCGGATCGACGCGCTCATCGAGGCGATCCGGCGGATGGGGTTCACGCCCGAGGACGTCACCGACGACGAGCTCCACGACCTCCACACTCGCGAGGACGTCGCGGAGCACCTCAAGGAGGTCGCGGGCCGCAAGCTCGACGCCCGGGAGGCCGAGATCGGCCCCGAGTGGACGATGATCGAGCGGTTCGTGCTCCTGCGGACCATCGACACGCTGTGGGTGGAGCACCTCACCGAGCTCGACGACATGCGACGCGGCATCGGGCTCCGCGGCTACGCCCAGCAGGACCCGCTCAACGAGTTCCGCAAGGAGGCCTTCAAGCTCTACGAGGAGCTCGGCGGGTTCATCCGCCACCAGGTCGCGAGCACGATCTTCCGGGTCACCCTGACCCGCGCTCCGGCGCCCGCCGCCCCGCCGGCCGGCGTCTTCCCGCTGAGCGGGCCCGGTCAGGCGGCCCGCGGCGTGACCCCCGGCTCCACCGTCGGGTCGACGACGGCGGGCGCGGGCGGGGCGGCCACGGCCACGACCCGCGTCGGGGGTGCCCCGAGCGGCGGCGGGATCCTCCGCAATGCCCCCGGTGCCGGCGGGCGGACCGCGGGCGCGGCCGCGATGGGTGCGGCGGCCGGTGGCGGCCAGCAGGCCCGTCCCGGTTACACGCCGAGTGGCCAGAAGATCGGCCGCAACGACCCGTGCTGGTGCGGGTCGGGGGCGAAGTACAAGAAGTGCCACGGCCGCTGATGCGGCCGGCCGGCTGAGCCGCCGCGGCCGCCGGTGATGCGCCACCTCGCCGCGCTCGGGGCCGCCGCACTCGTCGTCCTCTTCGGCCTCGCGGTGATGACGGCCGGCCTGGTCTGGACCCAGGGCGGCCGGGACGAGCAGCGGCCGGCCGATGCGATCGTCGTTCTCGGTGCCGCGCAGTACGACGGCCGGCCGTCGCGGATCTTCGAGGCGCGTCTCGCCCATGCCGTCGACCTCTACGAGGCCGGGGTCGCGCCGATCCTCGTCGTGACCGGTGGCAAGGCCGAGGGCGACCGGACCACGGAGGCGGAGACCGCCCGCGTCTACGCCCTCGGCCGGGGCGTGCCCGACTCTGCGATCCTGGCCGAGGACCAGGGGCGCACGACCCTCGAATCCCTCGAGGGCGTGGCCGACCTGTTCGAAGCCCACGGGCTCCGAACCGCGGTCTTCGTCAGCGATCGGACCCACATGCTGCGGGTCCTCCGGATCGCGACCGACGAGGGGATCACGGGCTGGGGCTCGCCGACGACGAGGAGCCCACTCGATTCGAACGTCGCGTGGCAGGTCGAGGCGATGCTCCACGAGATCGGGGCGCTCGGCGTCTACTTCCTCGGCGGCGGCCACCTCTTCAGCGATGCCGTGACGGATCCGGCCGGCTGACAACGACCCGTCGGGCGCAACCAGCGGCGATTTTTCGCCACGAATCTCGCGCAGAATCCCGATCACCCCCTTGGCGGCTCGGAGGTTCGCACCTATACTCGCCTGAACTTCCCGTGTTGCGGGACGCAGGCGTCCCACCGGCAGCACTCCGCGCCCCAGCCCACCCGTGCCCAAGGTGTGAAGAGAGGGTTTCGTGAAGCAGGCCGAGGAAGCAAGCTTCGTTGACCTCATCGCCTGTGAGCGAGACTGCCGGACCTGCAGCTATGCCGCCGCCCTCGACTGCGACGGCAACTGCGGCGTCTGCCCCCACAACGGCTACTGCCCCTGCGTGAACCCCGTCGTCGCCCGGAGCAAGTCGGCCCTCCGACTCATCGAGCTCCGTCCGATCCTGCTCCAGGATCTCCAGGTCCGGAACTGATGGACGCCGCGGGCGTCCGGGACCTGGCGGAGCGGATCCGGTCGACCTCGGGGCGGCTTTGACCTCCCCGCACGCGAAGCCCGCGTCGCCGAGCTCGAGGCGCTGACCCAGGAACCCGGGTTCTGGGACGACCAGCGCACCGCCCAGAAGGTGCTCCGCGAGGCCGACGGGCTCCGCTCCGAGATCGAGCTGTGGCGCGGCCTCCTCGCGCGGACCGCCGACATCGAGACGATGGCCGAGCTCGTCGCGGAGTCGGATGACGCCGAGCTGACGGCCGAGCTCGAGAAGGAGGCCGCGGCCCTCGACCGGGACTTCCTCACCGAGCGGACCGCACTCCTCTTCTCGGGCGACTACGACGACCGGAATGCCCTCCTCACGATCAGCGCCGGAGCCGGCGGCACGGAGGCCACGGACTGGGCGGAGATGCTCCTCCGGATGTACCTCCGGTGGGCCGAGCGGCACCGCTTCCGGACCGAGATCCTCGACCAGCAGGAGGGCGAGCAGGCGGGCCTCAAGAGCGTCACGGTGGCCGTCGACGGGCGACGGGCGTACGGCTGGCTCCGCGCCGAGCGAGGCGTCCACCGGCTCGTCCGGATCAGCCCGTACGACGCCCAGAAGCGGCGCCAGACGACCTTCGCCCTCATCGAGGTCCTCCCGGAGGCCGAGGACGACATCGAGATCGAGCTCAACTGGGACGAGATCCGGGTCGACACCTTCCGCTCCCAGGGCGCCGGCGGCCAGCACGTCAACAAGACCGATTCCGCGGTCCGCCTCACCCACCTGCCGACGAACATCGTGGCCCAGAGCCAGAACGAGCGCAGCCAGACCCAGAACAAGGAGACGGCGATCAAGGTCCTCAAGGCCCGGCTCCTGGAGCGAGCCCTGGAGGAGCGCGAGGCCGAGACCCGGAAGCTCCGGGGCGAGCACGTCGAGGCGGGCTGGGGCAACCAGATCCGGAGCTACGTCCTTCACCCGTACCAGATGGTGAAGGACCTCCGGACGAACCACGAGACCTCGAACACGGGT
>DASUMJ010000250.1:0-3967 GCA_036277775.1 Candidatus Limnocylindrales bacterium | reverse complement strand
ACACCGACGGACGTGACCGGGATCCTGTTCTGGGCGAGCGTCGCTCTCACGGCCGCGGCGCTCGTCGTCCTGTACCGCCAGGGCCGCCGCGTTCCCTGGCCGGCGCTCGTCACGCTCGTCGCGTTCGCCGGCCTGGGGGCGATCGCGGTCCGCGGCGTCGCATGGTGGCCGCTCGTCGCGGCCGTCACGCTCGCCGCGCTCTCGTCCCGCTCCCGCGACCGGGTTGAGGAACCCATGGCTCCCGCCCCCGCGCCGGCCCGAGGCAGCCCTCTGAATGCTGCCGTCGCGGTCGTCCTCGGCCTCGCCGCGATCATGGCCCTGCCGCTGTGGCGCCCCCTCGACCCGGGCACGCTGGCCCCGGACCGACTCCTCGGCCATGCGCCGTCGACGATCACAGCCGCGCTCCGTGACCACGCGACGGCCGCCGATCGCGTCTGGAACGCCCAGGTCTGGGGCTCGTGGCTCGAGTTCGCCGTCCCGGAGCCCGCCTACGCCTTCGATTCGCGGATCGAGGTCATCCCGCCCGAGGCGTGGGACGAGGGGGATCGCGTCGTCGCCGTCGAGCCGGGCTGGGACGCGATCCTCGATGCCCACGGCGTCACGATCGTCGTCGCCGACGGCGGGCCGGCCTCGCGCCTCGCCACGGCCCTCGCGAACCACCGCGGCTGGCGCCTCGTGGCGACCGAGGCGACCGGAACCCTGTGGTTCCGCTCCGACCGATGAGGACCGGCACGGGCCGCCAACGCCCCCGGCCCCGCCGCGCCCGGCCCCGCCGCGCCCGGCCGCTCGAAGCGGCCCCCCGCACCGCTATCCTCAGCCCGTGACCGGACAGGGCAGCGGGCAGCTCGACGTCGTGGTCCTCGGTGGCGCGGGCCACGTCGGCCTGCCGCTGTCGCTCGTCCTCGCCGACAGCGGCACCCGCGTCGGGATCCTCGACCGCGACGGCGCCAAGCTCGAGCGCCTCGCCGCCGGCGAGATGCCGTTCATGGAGACGGGTGCCGACGCGCTCCTCGCGCGGCTCCTCCCGACCGGCCGTCTGGAGCTCGGCACGGACCCCGCGATGGTCGGCCGGACCGGCGTCGTCCTCGTCGTCATCGGGACGCCGGTGGACGAGTTCCTGGGGCCGTCGATGACGATCTTCGAGCGGAGCGCCGACGAGATCGCCCCGCACCTCCGGCCGGGCACGTTGATCGTCCTCCGGAGCACCGTCTACCCGGGCACGACCGGCTACGTGAAGGAGCGGTTCCGGGAGCGCGGCTGCGAGGTCCAGGTCGCGTTCTGCCCGGAGCGGATCGCCGAGGGCCGGGCGCTCGAGGAGCTCCGCTCGCTGCCCCAGATCATCGGCGCGGACGACGAGGCCTCGGGCGACCGCGCGGAGGCGCTGTTCGCCCGCTTCGCGACGCGCTTCATCCGGACGTCGACCCGCGAGGCCGAGCTGGCGAAGCTCTTCACGAACACCTGGCGATACATGAAGTTCGCGGTCGCGAACCAGTTCCTCATGATCAGCCAGCAGGCCGGGGTCGACTACACGAACGTCCTGCGTGCGGTCCGCGAGGACTACCCGCGGGCGGCCGATCTCCCCGGGCCCGGCTTCGCCGCCGGCCCGTGCCTCTTCAAGGACACGATGCAGCTCGCGGCCTTCACCGCCGACCACTTCCCGCTCGGCCAGGCGGCGATGCAGGTGAACGAGGGCCTCCCGGCCTACGTCGTCCAGCGCCTCCAGGCCCGCTACGGGGACCTCACGGGGCGACGGGTCGGGATCCTCGGGATGGCGTTCAAGGCGGAATCGGACGACGCCCGGGCGTCGCTCTCGTACAAGCTCCGGAAGCTCCTCATCTGGGCCGGGGCCGAGGTGATGGCCACAGACCCGTACGTCCGCGACGACCGGCTCGTCGGGCTCGACGAGGTCCTCGACGGCAGCGAGATCCTCGTCCTCGGTGCTCCGCACGCCGCGTACCGGGGGCTCGACGTCGGCGGTCGTGACGTGGTGGATGTCTGGGGCGCGATGGGCGGAGGGATCCGGCTGTGAAGGTTCTCGTCACCGGCGCGGCCGGGTTCATCAACGGCTACCTGATCCCGGAGCTCCTGGGAGCCGGGCACGAGGTGATCGGCGTCGACGACTTCTCCAAGTACGGGCCGGTGACGCGCTCGTTCGACGACCACCCCGCGTACCGGTTCGTCCAGGGCGACGCGAAGGACGTGGCCCTCCTCCGCGAGCTCGCCCGCGACTGTGACCAGGTCGTCGCGGCCGCGGCGATGATCGGCGGGATCGCCTACTTCCACCGCTTCGCCTACGACCTGCTCGCCGAGAACGAGCGGATCCTCGCCTCGACGTTCGACGCCGCGATCGACGCGTACCTCACCGGTCACCTCGAGCGGATCGTCGTCGTCAGCTCGTCGATGGTCTACGAGTCGGCCACGGTCTTCCCGACGCCCGAGGGCGCGCAGCTGACCTCGCCGCCGCCGGTCTCGACGTACGGGTTCCAGAAGCTGTCGTCCGAGTACTTCGCGAAGGGGGCCAGCGAGCAGTTCGGGCTGCCGTACTCGATCGTGCGGCCGTTCAACTGCGTCGGGATCGGGGAGCGTCGGGCGAAGCGCGACGCTGACGTCACGTCGGGGAACGTGAAGCTCGCGATGAGCCACGTGGTCCCGGACCTCGCCCTCAAGGCGCTCAAGGGCCAGGACCCGCTCCACATCCTCGGCGGCGGGTCGCAGGTCCGCCATTACACCTACGGCGGCGACCTCGCCCGCGGCATCCGGATGGTCATGGAATCGCCGAAGGCCCTGAACGAGGACTTCAACCTCTCGACCGCCACCTCCACGACCGTGCTCGAGCTCGCGGAGCTCATCTGGCGAGCCGTCCATCCGCGCCGGCCGCTCCGGGTCGTCTCCGATCCGCCCTTCGAGCACGACGTCCAGCGCCGCGTGCCCGACGTCCGGAAGGCCCGCGACGTCCTCGGCTTCGAGGCGACGACGACCCTCGAGACGATGCTCGACGAGGTCGTGCCGTGGATCCGCGCTGAGGTGGAGGCGGGCCGCCTGTGAGCGACGCGGCGGACCCGGCGGCGGAGTCGCAGGCGGCCGCGGCGGCCGCCGACCAGTCCCCCGAGCTCTCGATCGTCATCCCCGTCTACAACGAGGGCGAGCGCGTCGAGCCGGTGCTGCGGGCGCTCCACGAACGCGTCCGGACGCCGAGCGAGATCATCGTCGTCTGGGACTTCGACGCCGACACGACCCGGCCCGTCGTGGAGCGGCTCGCGGGCGAGCTGGACGGCCTCCGGGGCCACCGCAACGACCTCGGACGCGGCGTGCTGAACGCGATGCGGGCCGGCATCGCCGCGGCCCGCGGCCCGTACGTTCTCATCTCGATGGCCGACGGCTCGGACGAGCCGCAGGTCGTCGACCCGATGGTGGAGCTCGCCCGCGGCGGGGCCGCGGTCGTCTCGGCCTCGCGCTACATGCGGGGTGGCCGCCAGGTCGGCGGGCCGCCCCTGAAGCGGCTCCTGTCGCGGATGGCGGGCCTGACCCTCCACTGGTTCGGCGGCGTGGCGACCCACGACCCGACGAACAACTTCAAGCTCTACCGCCGCGACTTCCTCGAGTCCGTCACGATCGAGAGCCGGGCCGGCTTCGAGCTCGCCCTCGAGCTCACCGTGAAGGCCACGCTCGCCGGCCGCCCAGTTGCCGAGGTCCCGACGACATGGCGCGACCGGACCGCCGGGGAGAGCCGCTTCCGGCTCCGGCAGTGGCTGCCCCACTACCTCCGCTGGTACCTCGTCGCCCTCCGGGGCCGGTTCCGGCTCAGGCGCCGCCGCTGATCGCCTCCGACGGGGGCTCCTCCCGCCGGAGCCCCAGCAGGGTCGCCACGAAGCAGCCGGTGATCGCCACGGATCCGGCGATGCCGATGGCGCCGTCGACCGGGATCACGGATCCCGGCAGCCCCTCCGGCGGCACCGCCGCGACGAGG
>DASUMJ010000249.1:0-2925 GCA_036277775.1 Candidatus Limnocylindrales bacterium | reverse complement strand
GCCGCGATCCTCCGGGGGCCGGGCGTCTTCGGGAAGATCGCCGGCGAGATGGCCGCGTGGCTCTCGCGGCACGGCCATGCGGGGCCGGGGGCCGTGACGGGGTTCGCCCTCGGCCGGCCGGCGACCAGGACGTCCGGCGTCCCGCTCGTCGAGCCGGAGCGCTGCAACGGCTGCGGTCTGTGCGAGCTGTCCTGCGCCCACGATGCGATCGAGGTCCTCGACGGCAAGGCGATCGTCCACGACGAGCTCTGCTCGCGCTGCGGGCTGTGCCTTTCGCGCTGCCGACCCGGCGCCCTGCTCTGGTCGACCCCGGCCGGCTGATCCGCCGTCCCTCAGGAGGGAAGCGCGTCGCGGAACCGGCGCCAGGTGCGGTAGCGGGCGTCCTCGACCCGATGTCGATCGGCGTCGGGTTCCGTCGACGGTGCTCCCGTCTCGGTGGTCCAGTTGCCGGGCGAAAAGACATCGGCGCCGCACGTCGCCCAGGCCGCGAGGGCGGCGCTCCCGAGGGCGGCGTCGGCCGACGGCCGCCAGACCTGGACGGCCCCGAGGACATCGCTCACGAGCTGCCGCCATGCAGCGCTCCGCGCGCCGCCACCGGTGGCGATGCAGCGAAGGCCGCCCGGATCGATGTCCGCTGCCTCGAGGCCCGCCCGGGCGATGAACCCAAATGACTCGAGGAGCGCGCGATGCAGGTCGACGCGCGAGTGTCCGACGTCGAGACCGAGGATGGCCGGTCGACGGATGGGGGCGCCCGGTCGGGCGTGGGCAAGGAAGCTCGGCACGACGTACGGCGCGTCGAGCGACGGTTCGAGCGCCGCGGCGAGGGCGTCGAGCCGGGAGATGTCCGCTCCCGAGTCGACCGAGCCCGACGGCTCAAGGCCCGCCGCGACCCATGGCAGGGCGGGGCCGAGGACCGCATACGCGACCTCGTTGTACGGGGCCCAATCCGCGATCGGCGCGGGGTCACGCAGGTAGGCCTCCACGTCGTGGGTGCAGACGTCAACGCTCGTCGTGGTGCCGTAGTAGAGCAGCGCATCGCCGGGATGCGCGACTCCGGCGCCGATGAGCTCCGCCGGCGTGTCGCCGAGGCCGACGACGACGCGGGTGCCGGCTGGGACGCCGCTCGTCGCGGCGGCCGCAGCGGTGACCCGCCCGAGCTCCTCGCCGGCGCGCCGCAGGGGCGGGAGGGCCGCCGGCGGGAGCGAGGTCGCCGCGCAGACGTCCGAGCGCCAGGCGAGGCGGCGCGGGTCGAAGAGGCCGCCGCTCCGCCGGGCGCTGCGATGGTCCAGCCCCCGTTCACCCGTGAGCCGGAACGCGACGTGGTCGTGTGGGTTGAAGACCATCCGCGTCCGCCGAAGGAGGCCCGGCTCCATGCGGCGAAGCCAGAGGAGCTTCGGCAGCCACTCATCGCCGACGAGCGCCTCGCCCCCGAGCGCCGCCGCGGCGTCCACCTCGCTGTCGGCTCGCCGATCGCCGTAGAGCATCGCGGGGGCGAGTGGTTCGCCGCCGCCGTCTGCGAGGAGCAGGGTGGGGTAGTGGCCGCTGATGGCCAGCCCGGCCAGCCGGCCGTGCTCGGATGGCGGCAGCGTTCCAAGGGTCGCGGCGACCAGCGCCGGCAGCGCCGACCACCACTCGTCCGGGTCCTGCTCCGCGGCACCCGGAACGGGACGGGACACGGACTGTGGCACGGTCGCGCGGGAGATGATCCCGCCGCGCTCGTCGACGAGGGTCGCCTTCGCGGCGCTGCTGCCGAGGTCGATGCCGAGGAGGAGCCTGTCCATCTGCGCCGCCCCGGTCAGGGTGTGGGCGGCCGGCCACCCGGCTCGAACGTGAAGCCGATCCCTTCGAACCCGGCCGCGAGCTCGCGGCTCCGCTCGCGGACCGACTCGGCCGTCCGGCGCCGCGTGACCGCGTCCGTGATGAGCTCCGCGACGGCCGGCATGTCGTCCGGCGTCGCGCCGCGCCGCGTGAGCTCCTGGAGCCCGAGTCGGATCCCGTCCCCGCCGAGGGCCTCGGGGAGGCGCGAGGCGGTCGTGATGATCCCGGCGGCTTCCAGCCGCTGGCCGACCTCGCGGCCGCTCCCGAACGCGGCCACGGGCAGCAGGAGCGTGTGAGAGCGCGTGTAGCCGCGGTCGCGGGCCACGACCGGCACGCCGCGCGCGTCGATCTCGGCACCCAGCCGGCGGGCGTTGCCGATGATGGCGTCGGCGTACGCCTCGCCGAAGGCGAGCATCTCGGCCGCGGCGAGGCCGAGCGACGGCATCCGACCCGGGTTGTGGTTCGTGACCAGTCCCGGGTAGATCGCCGGCACGATGCGGTCGATGATCTCGGCCGACTGCGTCAGCACGAGCCCGCCGGGCGGGCCCGGGAAGATCTTGTGGGTCGAGGCCCAGACGAGCTCGGCGCCCTCCCGCAGCGGGTCCTGGAAGCGATGCCCGGCGATGAGCCCGAGGACGTGTGAGGCGTCATAGGCGATGACCGTCTCCGGCTGGTCGGCGAGCGCGGCGGCGAGGGCCGTGACCGGATGTGGGAACAGGAACAGGCTGCTCCCGAGGATGATCATCCGGGGCCGGCGCGCGCGAGCAAGCGCCACGGTCCGCTCGACGTCCACGCCGTAGTCGCCGGGGTCGAACGGCAGCGGCAGGACCTCGAGCCGCGCGTGGTGGGTCGCGTTCAGCTTCTCGGCGATCCGGTGCCCGCCGCCGGGCGAATCGAGCTCCAGGACGACGTCGCCGGGCTCTGTCAGGGCCATGACCGCCGCCACCCCGGCGACGTGCCCGGACAGCGCCCGGGCCTCGACGAACTCGGCGGCGAAGAGCCGCTTGAGCAGGACCCCGACGAGCTCCTCGATCTCGACCATGACCGAGGTGCCGAAGTACTTCCGAGACCGGAGGTCGCGCCCGACGTAGTCCCCGTAGCGCGACG
>DASUMJ010000248.1:0-4696 GCA_036277775.1 Candidatus Limnocylindrales bacterium | reverse complement strand
CGGATCGGCTGCGGGCGATCTGCGGCGACCTCCGGCTGCCGATCCTCGACGACCTCGGCGTCGGGCCGGCCCTCGACTGGCTCGTGCTCCGGATCGAGCGCCTCGCCGGCGGCGAGGTCCGGCTCGAGAAGGCCGACGGGACGCGGCCGCCGCCGGACGTCGAGCTGGCGTTCTTCCGGGTCGCCCAGGAGGCCCTCGGCAACGCGGTGAAGCACGGCAAGCCGCCGATCGTCGTTCGCTACCACTCCTCCGACGCCGGGGCGTCGCTGTCGGTCGACGATGCGGGGCCGGGCATCGCGCCGGACGCCGGCGAGATTGCCGAGCGCGAGGGCCGCTTCGGCCTCATGAACATGCAGCAGCGCGCCGAGGGCATCGGGGCGATCCTCGACGTCCGCCGCTGGCCGAGCGGAGGGACGCACGTCGCCATCGAGTGGCGGGCGCCCGCCGGCGCCCGGGCGTGAGCCGGCGAGGCCGGGCAGCGGCGGCTCGTTGATCCGGGTCGCGATCGTCGACGACCACCCGATCGTCCGCGACGGCACGGCCGCGGTCCTCGGGGCGCAGCCCGGCATCGAGGTCGCCGGGACGGCGTCGAGCGTCGACGAGGCGATCGAGCTCATCGGCCGCGACGCGATCGACGTCGTCCTCCTGGACATCCGGCTCGGCACGGACTCCGGGCTCCGGCTGCTCCAGGAGGACCTTGGAGGCGCCGTCGGCGGGCGGGCGGCGCCCGCCGTGGTGGTCCTGTCCGCGTACGACTACCCGCAATACGCCGAGGCGGCCGTCAGGCTCGGCGCCGCCGGGTACGTCATCAAGACCGCGCCCCTGCCGGAGCTGCTCGCCGCGATCGAGCGGGCGGCCGCCGGCGGGATGGCCTTCAGCGTCCGGCCGCGGCCTGGGCGCGGGTCACGCCTCTCGCCGCGCGAGCTCGAGGTCGTCCGGCTCGTCATCGATGGCCGCAGCAACGACGAGATCGGGGCCGCCCTGGGGATCGGCGCGAAGACCGTCGAGACGCATCTCCATCGGCTCTTCGAGCGCTTCGAGGTCGCCTCCCGGACCGAGCTCGCCGCGCGCGCCCTCCGCGAGGGCTGGCTCGACATCCCGCCGGGGTAAGGGCGATCCGACTCGCGCCTACGGGAACTGCATGGTGTCGATCACGTTGTCGCCCGCGTCGATGATCTCAAGCCGTGTGGGCCGCGGCCCGGCCGGGACCGCGACTACGAAGAAGCGGAGCTCGGTGAGCGAGGGAGCCGTCGCGACATGGCTGATTGCGCTGTCCGCGCCATCGAAGGTCACGCGGGCCGAGGCGGCTCGCCCGTCACCCGTTGAGGCAACCATGAAGAGCCCCGAACCCGGGTCCATGCGCCACAACACGAGGTCACTCCCTGGCCGTCCGCAGACGAAGTCGCCGGCATGCAGGCCGATTGCTACGTGGACGCAGAGCTGATCTCCTGAAACCCCGAGGCTGGCCGTCCAGTTCTGAAGGCCGAGTTGCCCCGTCGCGATCGGTACAGGAGCCGGCGGCTCGAGCGCGCAGCCAGCCACGGCTCCGAGGATGACGACCAGCGCAGCCCAAGGCCCCGGTGCTCGGGTCTGCCGTCGCCACATCGCGGAATCGCGAGGTCGGGTCAGCGAGGCAGGTCGCGCTCGGCGGGGCCGGTGTAGATCGCGTCGGGGCGGATAAGGCGGTTCGAGGCGGCCTGCTCGAGGACGTGGGCGGTCCAGCCGGCGTGGCGCGCCAGGGCGAACGTGGCCGGGAATAGATCCGGGGTGAGGCCGACCCCCTGGAGGACCGCGGCGGCGTAGTACTCGACGTTCGTCTTGAGCGCTCGCTCGGGGTGGAGCTCGGCGAGCACCCGCAGGGCGACGTCCTCGACAGCGATCGCCAGCTCGAGCCAGTCCGGCTTGTGGTCCATCGCCTCGACGACCTTGCGAAGCGCTCTCGCGCGGGGGTCGTAGGCCCGATAGACGCGATGGCCGAAGCCCATGAGCCGCTCGCCGCGCTGAATCGCGTCGCGGACCCAGGCCTCGGCGTGCTCGGGCGAGCCGACCTTGTGGAGCTGCTCGACGACCTCGGACGGGGCGCCGCCGTGGAGCGGGCCCTTCATCGCCCCGATCGCCCCGGCGACGGCTGACGCGATGTCGCTGCGGGTCGAGGTGATGACCCGTGCCGCGAAGGTCGAGGCGTTGAGGCCGTGCTCGGCGCCGACGATGAAGTAGGCATCGAGGGCCCGGGCCGTGCCGGGATCCGGGGCCGTGCCGGTCAGCTGGTAGAGGAAGCCGGGCACGAGGTCGAGGTCGGGGTTCGGCTCGACCGGATCCTTGCCTTGACGGAGCCGCGCGAACGCGGCGAGGGCCGACGGCGAGAACGCCGTGAGGGCTCGTGCCTGCTCGGCGGTCGGCGGCCACTCGAGGACCTGGGTCGCGCCCCAGACCGAGACCGCGGTCCGGAGCGCGTCCATCGGCTTGGCGGTGGTCGGGAGCGCTCGCAGCGCGGTCATCACGGCGTCCGGAACCGGGGCGGTCGGGAGGCGGTGGCGCGGCTCCCACTCGCCGGTCCACAGGAGGTTCGCGACCGCCGGATACGTGCCGCGCTCGACGAGGTCGCCGATCCGGTAGCCGCGATAGAGGAGTCGACCGGCCTCCCCGTCGACCGAACCGAGCGCCGTCTCCGCGGCCACCACCCCCTCGAGGCCGGGGGAGTAGGGCTTCGGCGCGGGCGCCTCCGTGATCGGCGAGGCGTCAGGCGGCATGCTGTCGGTCATGGCGCGATGGTAGAGCGGGGCGCGCGGAAGCGCGGCGAACCGGGGCCGCGTGCGGTGCGATGCGGGCGACGAGAGTGGACCGGCTACCGCTCCGCCATCGGGACGTAGCCCCGCTGGCCGTGGCCGATGTAGAGCTGGCGCGGCCGCCCGATGCGTGAATCCGGGTCGGTCATCATCTCGCGCCACTGGGCGATCCAGCCAGGGAGGCGCCCGATCGCGAACAGCACGGTGAACATCCCGACCGGGAAGCCGAGGGCCCGGTAGATGAGCCCGCTGTAGAAGTCGACGTTCGGGTAGAGCTTGCGGTCGACGAAGTACGGGTCGCTGAGCGCGACCTCCTCGAGCTCGCGGGCGATCCGGAGGAGGTCGTCGTCGGCGCCCATCTTCGCGAGGATGGTGTCAGCCGCGGCCTTGATGATCCGGGCCCGCGGGTCGTAGTTCTTGTAGACCCGGTGGCCGAAGCCCATGAGCCGGAACGGGTCGTCCTTGTCCTTCGCCCGATCCACCGCCCGGGAGACGTCGCCGCCGTCGCGCCGGATCGCCCGGAGCATCTCGAGGACCTCCTGGTTGGCGCCGCCGTGGAGCGGGCCCCAGAGGGCGGAGATCCCCGCCGAGATCGAGGCGTAGAGGTTCGCGTGGGAGGACCCCACGAGCCGGACGGTCGACGTCGAGCAGTTCTGCTCGTGGTCGGCGTGGAGGATCAGCAGCACGCGAAGCGCCGCGGCGACGTCGGCGTCGACCTCGTACGGCTCGGCCGGGACGGCGAACATCATCCGCAGGAAGTTCGACTCGTAGTCGAGGCCGTTGTCCGGGTACATGAACGGCTGGCCGATCGACTTCTTGTAGGCGAACGACGCAATCGTCGGCATCTTCGCGATGAGCCGGATCGTCGTGATCTCGACATCCTCCGGGTCACGCGGGTTCTCCGAGCCCTGGTAGAAGGTCGAGAGGGCCGCGACCGCCGAGGCGAGGATCCCCATCGGGTGGGCATCCATCGGGAAGCCGTCGAAGAACCGCCGGAACTCCTCGTGGAGGAGCGTGTGGCGCTTGATCGCGATCTCCCAGTCGGCGAGCTGTCGCTCGGACGGAAGCTCGCCGTAGATGAGGAGGTAGGCGACCTCGAGGAAGGTCGACTTCTCCGCGAGCTCCTCGATCGGGTAGCCGCGGTAGCGGAGGATGCCGGCCTCGCCGTCGAGGTAGGTGATCGCGCTGCGGGTTGCGGCCGTGTTCGCGAAGCCGTAGTCGAGGGTCGTGACGTGGGCGTCCTTCAGGAGCGCACTGACGTCGACCGCCGCCTGGCCCTCGGTTGCCGCTTCGACGGGGAGCTGCAGCACCCGCTCCCCGACCCTGAGCTCTGCCGCGGCAAAGTGATCGTTGCCGGGGTCGGCGGGCCGCGCCACCGCCTCGACCGCCTTCGTATCGGTCATGTCGGGATGGTAGTCCGGGTGTCCGATCCGCGGAGTGCCGAAGGTCCCGAAGGACGGGGTCAACGGCGCCGGTAGTCGATCGCCCAGTCGGTGGTCCAGGTCGTGCCGCCATCGGTCGTGCGCTGCCACTCCCACCGGAACGAGGCGGGGGTGACGTCGAGCCAGACCATCCGCCGGGTGACGGCGACGTCGTCCTCGAGGGTCGACACTTCGAACGAGATGCGGCCGTCGACCTCGATCCCGACGAGGTCGATGTACGACCCGGCGCTGTCGACCCACGTCTGGCGCCACGGTCCGTCGGCGCCCTCCCGGATCGAGACGCTGAACCCGTGGAGCGTGCCGCGCGGGCCGTGGCCCTCGAACGTCTCCTGGATGACGCGGCCGCCGACGGTCCGCTCGATCCGGTTCGTGCCGCGGCCGGTCGGCGTCCCGTCGCCGGCGTCGCCCCAGGTGAGGTCCCAGTCGCCGAGCCAGAAGTCGAGCGCGTCGGGGCCGAGGGGATCGCCG
>DASUMJ010000247.1:0-3680 GCA_036277775.1 Candidatus Limnocylindrales bacterium | reverse complement strand
GGTCGGCGGCGAGGTCGATCGAGCGCTCGCGTTCGTCACGGGGGGCGAGGTGCTGCATCAGGCGGGGTCCTCCAGCTGGAACAGCTCGTCGACGCTTCGCTCGAGGACGCGGGCGAGTCGGAGGGCGAGCAGCGTCGACGGGCCGTACTGGCCGGTCTCGATGGAGCTGATCGTCTGGCGGCTCACGCCGACGAGGCGCGCCAGCTCGCCCTGCGACAGGTCGCGCTCCGCGCGGACGACGCGGAGCCGGTTCGCGAGGCGGGGCTCGGACGAGGGTCGAGTCACGCCGTGACGATGCGTCGCATGGACTCGAATGTCAAGGACACTTGGCAGGGTGCCAAGGATGCCGGACAGCCCCCGGCGCCGGCGATGTGCGCCGGGCAGGCCCATCAGCGGCGGGCGATCCCCTGCTCGTAGCGCTCCATGAGGTCGCTGACGGCATCCCTCGCCGCCCGCCACTCGGGCTGGTCGCCGAAGATGACGGCATTCCGGCCGAAGCGGGTGATCTGGGTCATCGCCGTGACGATGAGGTCGTGCTCGAGCTGGCGGCGGCGACCGCCCTCGATCGAGCCCGTGACGAGGTAGCGCCGCACGAGGTCGAACGGTGCCATCCACCGGCCGATCCGGATCCGCGTGCCCTCGCGGAGGCTCTCGAGGTACTCGTCGTCGCCGACCGGGTACTGGTCGTGCTCGGCGACGTGGCGCGGGAGGTCGAGCCGCATGCCCGGCAGCGCGGCGCTGGCGAACCGGCCGTCGTCGTCCGCCGCCCGGTAGCAGACGGGGCAGACGGGCAGCTCGACGTTGGCCGGCGGCGCCTCCCCGAAGGGCCGCCCGCAGCGGCCGCAGAACGTGCTGGCCGCGGATCGGGCGGGCGTGCCGCAGGAGAGGCAGGCCGTCAGGATCGTCACAGGGAGGCCTCGAGGCTCAAGATCGGATCGGAATCGGGGGATGTGCTCCAAGGATCGGACCCGGCGCGGCCCGGCACCATGACCCGGCCGGGTGCCCCGGGGAGGACTTTCGGCCGAGCGGTCAGCCGATCGCGTGGTTGAACTGGCCCCAGATCCACTCCGGGCGCCATTCCATCGGCTCGCCGCGCGCGAGGCGCGGAGCCGACCAGATCGGCGCCAGCCCGGCGGCCTCGAGGTGCGCGAGCCCGGCGGCATTGTCCTCCACGAGGCCCACCCGGACGCGGCCCCCGGGCCCGGCGGCGAGGCGGCGGGCCTCGAGGATCCGCATCGCGTGGGCCGGGTCGGGGGCGATCGTCGCGCCGCCGCCCCACGGGGCACGGATGACGAAGGCGCGGACTTCGCCGTCGGATTCGAGCACCTTCGTCGTCCCGGGCGCCGCGAAGCGACGGATCGCGTGGCCGCGATCCTCGCCCGTCGCGTTGAGGTCGAGCTCGAGGATGGCCTCGAGGTCGCGAGCCTCGAACGCCCGGACGGCGGGATCGGCCGCCGACCCGGCCGGGTCCAGGCCCGGCGCCTCGAGGATCCGGTAGCGGGTCTGGAGCTCGAAGCCCATCCGCTCGTAGAGCGGCAACCCCTGGTCCGTGGCGACGAGCACGAGCGAGCGGCAGCCGGCGGCCTCGAGGTCGTCGATGACCGCCTGGGTCAGGGCCCTCCCGAGCCCCGCGCCGCGGACGGCCGGCTCGACCCAGATCGTCCCGACCCAGCCGACCCGCCCGTTCAGGGTCCCGACCCCGGTCCCCACGATCGCGCCGTCGAGCTCCGCGACCACCGGCCGGCATTCGGGCTGCGTCGTCGCGAACTCGAACCACGTCCGGCGGTCGCCCCAGTCGGCGCGGAGGATCGCGGCGGTCGCCGGCTCGACGTCGGCGGGACGCATCGGGCGGATCGTCGGCTGGGACGTCGCGGTCACGGCGGCCATCCTACCGACGCCGGCGGTCATGGACCCGACGGTGCGGCGGCTATCATCCGGCGGTGGCCGGACTCTCGCGCTCCGATGTCGAGCACGTCGCGCACCTCGCCCGCCTCGGGATGCGGCCGGAGGAGCTCGACCGGCTCGAGGGCCAGCTGAACCAGATCCTCGAGCGGTACATGAAGCTCGCCGAGCTCGACACGGACGCGATCCCGCCGACGGCCCAGACGATCGAGCTCGAGAACATCCTCCGGGACGACGTCGCGAGCCCGTCATTGCCGGCCGCGGCCGTCCTCGCCAACGCCCCGGCCCGCGAGGGCGACTTCATCATCGTGCCGCCGATCCTCGGCGGGGACGGGGGCTGATGCACGGCCCCCGCGTGGCGGCCGCCCGGCCGGTCGACCTGTGAGCGACGACCCGACCCGCCTCCTGGCCCGCGAGATGGCGGCCCGGCTCCGGGCCGGCGAGACCACGTCGCGGGCGCTGGCCGAGGCGCACCTGGCGCTCGCCGAGCGACAGAACCATGCCCTCAACGCCTGGCTCGTCATCGATCGCGACGGCGCCCTCGCCCAGGCCGACGCCGCGGATGCCCGGATCGCCGCGGCCCGGGCGGACGGCCCGGCCGCCCTCGACGCCGCCCACCCGCTCCTCGGCGTCCCGGTCGGGCTGAAGGACCTCATCTCGGTGGAGGGCGGCCAGTGCACGGCCGGGTCGCGGATCCTCGAGGGCTACCGCGCGCCGTACGACGCCCACATCGTCGAGCGGCTCCGGGATGCCGGCGCCGTCTTCCTCGGCAAGACGAACATGGACGAGTTCGCGATGGGCTCGTCGAACGAGTTCTCGGCCTACGGGCCGGTGAGCAACCCGTGGGACCTCGACACCGTCCCGGGCGGTTCGAGCGGCGGCTCGGCGGCAGCGGTTGCGGCGCACCATGTCCCGCTGTCGCTCGGCACGGACACCGGCGGCTCGATCCGCCAGCCGGCGGCGCTCTGCGGGATCGTCGGGATGAAGCCGACGTACGGCCGGGTCAGCCGGTACGGGATCGTGGCGTTCGCCAGCTCCCTCGACCAGATCGGCCCGCTCGCCCGCGACGTCCGCGACGCCGCCGCGCTCCTCCACGCGATCGCCGGCCGCGACGTCCGCGACTCGACGTCCGCACCGGTGCCGGTGGAGGAGGAGCTCCTCCACCTCCCCGATTCCGACGACGAGGCCGTCGCCTGGCTCCGCGGCAAGCGGTTCGGGCTCCCGCGGGAGTACTTCGTTGCCGGGATGGACCCCGACGTCGAGCGCCGGATCCACGAGAGCGTCGCCTTCCTCGTCGACGCCGGGGCCCATGTCGAGGATGTCAGCCTGCCGCACACGGACTACGGCCTCGCGACGTATTACATCGTCGCCCCGGCCGAGGCCTCGGCCAACCTGGCCCGCTACGACGGCGTCCGCTACGGGCTGTCGCGCCGCCTGGCGGGCGGCGACTTCATCGCCGACTACCTCGCGACTCGGGGCGAAGGCTTCGGGGCCGAGGTGAAGCGCCGGATCATGCTCGGGACCTACGCGCTCTCGGCGGGCTACTACGACGCGTTCTACCTGAAGGCCCAGAAGGTCCGGACGCTCATCAAGCGGGACTTCGACGAGGTGTTCGCCTCGGGCATCGATGCCCTCGTCGCACCGACCTCGCCGTCGGTGGCCTTCCGGTTCGGGGCGAAGATGTCGGATCCGGTGTCGATGTACCTGTCCGACGCCTGCACGCTGCCGGTGAACATGGCCGGGCTGCCCGGCGTCTCGATCCCGTGCGGCCTGTCCGA
>DASUMJ010000246.1:0-6935 GCA_036277775.1 Candidatus Limnocylindrales bacterium | reverse complement strand
GCGTCAGGCGGCCAGGGCGACGGCGACGGGCTCCGCCGCCGGGTCCGTCACGGTCCAGGAGACCGAGCAGTCATTGCAGTGCAGGATCGGCGGGAGCGGCAGCTCGACGAGGAGCGGCGACTCGCAGCAGGGGCGTTCGGTGGTGACCATGCCCGGGATCCTGGTGGCGCGCCGTGCCACCTAGCGTGGCACGATGCGCGCGACCCGCTGGAGAACTCGCTTGATCGCCTCATCCGCCCCCGTCATCGACGTCGCCGGCCTGCGGAAGCGCTACGGCCGGATCGAGGCGCTTGCCGATCTCACGATGACGGTCCGGCCCGGCGAGGTCTTCGGCTTCCTCGGCCCGAACGGTGCCGGCAAGACGACGACCGTGAAGCTCCTCCTCGGCCTCGCCCGGCCGAGCGGCGGGTCAGGCCGCGTCCTCGGCGCGCCGCTCGGCGATCGCGAGGCGCGCCGCCGGATCGGCTACCTGCCCGAGCTCTTCCGGTACCAGCCGTGGCTCCGCGCGCGCGAGGTCCTCGCGCTCCACGCCGACCTCATCGGGATGCCCGGCGCGACCCGCGCTCGGGCGTTCGACGACGTCCTCGGCCTCGTCGGCCTCGCGGACCGTGCCGCGACCCCGGTGAGCGGCTTCTCGAAGGGCATGCAGCAGCGGCTCGGGCTCGGCGTGGCGCTCCTCGGCGACCCGGCGCTCGTCATCCTCGACGAGCCGACGTCCGCGCTCGATCCGATCGGACGGATGGACGTCCGCGCCATCCTCCGGACCGCCCGCGATCGCGGTGCCGCCGTGTTCCTGAACTCGCACCTCCTCAGCGAGGTGGAGCGCGTCTGCGACCGGGTCGCGGTCGTCGATCGCGGGAAGGTCGTCGCGGCCGGTGCCCTGGCCGAGGTCCTCGGCGGACGCGAGACCCGGATCCGCGCCACGGGCGTGCCCGCGGGCGCGCTCGACGGCCCGATCGCGGCGTTCGGCCGGGCAACCTTCGACGGCTCCGACCTCATCGTCCCGGACCTCGACGACGAACGGGTCCCGGACCTCGTGGCCGCCCTCGTCGGGCTGGGAGCACGGGTCCACGAGGTCAGCTCCGGCCGGGAGTCGCTCGAGCAGCGGTTCGTCGAGCTCGTCGGCCGCGGCGGTCCCGGTCCGGACCCCGCGACCGCGGCCACGGAACGAGGGGCGGAGCCGGGATGATCGCGATCGCGAAGCTCACGATCGGGGAGGCGGCCCGCCGGAAGATCCTCTGGGTCCTCGTGATCCTGGCCGTCCTCGCGGTCACGCTCGTCGCCTGGGGCGTCGGCCGGCTCGTCGAGGCAGGCCGGGAGTCGGGGGCCGACGAGCTCGAGATCCGGCTGGCGGTCTCGCAGGTCCTCATCTTCATCGCCTTCCAGTTCGGCTTCGTCCAGGCGATGACGGCGGCGTTCCTCGGCTCGCCGGCGATCGCCAGCGACCTCGAGTCCGGCGTCGCCCTCGCGGTCCTCGCCCGGCCCATCCGCCGCTCGTCGTACCTCCTCGGCCGGTGGCTCGGCCTGGCGATCGTCCTCAGCGCGTACGGGGCGGGCTCGTCGCTCTTCGCGATCCTCGTCGTCGGCGGGGTGTCGGGCTATACGCCGCCGTCGATCGTCACGCCCGTGGCGTTCCTCGTCGCGGAAGGCCTCGTCGTCCTGACGCTCACGATGCTCCTCTCGACGCGGTTGCCGCCGATCGGTGGCGGCGCGATCGCCGTCGTCGCCTTCGGGCTGGCCTGGATGGCAGGGACCATCGAGCGGGTCGGGATCGCCATCTCCGCCCGCAACCCGGACGTCGACCTCGGGTTCGTCGGCGACATCGGGCGCATCCTCCTGCCGACCGACGGGCTGTGGCGCGGCGTCATCTACGGGCTCGAGCCCCCGATCGTCATCGCCGCCGCCCGGGACCAGCCGCTGGCCGAGGCGAATCCGTTCTTCGCGCTCTCGCCCCCGCCGGTCGCGTTCCTCGCCTGGGTCGTGGTCTGGGTCGTGATCGTCCTCTCGCTGGCCGCCCTGTCGCTCCGTCGCCGCGAGCCCTGACCCGCGCCCCGCCCGAGGGTCGCCCCCGCGTCAGCCGCGGTAGCGGAAGCAGGTCGGCAGGTGATCGTCGACGAGCCCGACGCTCTGCATGAAGGCGTAGACGATCGTCGAGCCGACGAACCCGAAGCCGCGCCGCTTCAGGTCCTTTGAGAGCGCGTCGGAGACCGGCGTCGAGGCCGGGATGTCGCCCATGCCGGCCGACCTCGGCAGCGGCACTGCGGGCGTCGGGACGATCGAGCGGAGGTAGGCATCGAACGAGCCGAACTCGGCCACGACCGCCCGGAACGCCCGGGCGTTCGCGATCGTCGCATCGATCTTCGCCCGGTTCCGGACGATCCCGGCGTCGGCCATGAGCCGGGCCCGATCGTCGTCGTCGAACGCCCCGACGACCGCGGGGTCGAAGCCCCGGAAGGCTGTCCGGAAGGCGTCGCGCTTGTTGAGGATCGTCTGCCACGACAGGCCGGCCTGCATCCCCTCCAGGACGAGGCGCTCGAAGAGCTCGACGTCGTCCGTGACGGGCACGCCCCACTCGGTGTCGTGGTAGGCCTGCATCCGGGGGTCGGGCCGATCTCCGCCACCCCACCAGCAGCGCTGCACGTCGTCCATGGCCGCGGAGGATACGACACGCGCCGCGGCCGCTTCCCCGGCGGCGGGTACCCTGTCGTCGATGGGCGGGCGGCGGACGATCTACCTCGGCCACGGTGCGAGCGGCACCGCTGCGAGCATGGCGCCGTTCGTCGCCGGGCTCGCGGCTCGGGGGATCCCCGCCGTCGCCGTGGACCTCCCGAAGCGGCGCGCCGAGGACGCGGTCCCGGCCTGGCGGGCGGCGGTCCCGGACGGTCCGGCGTCGGCGGTCGGCGGGCACTCGTACGGCGGGCGGGTCGCGAGCCTGGCTGCCGCCGAGGCCGATGCCGGCTATGCGGCGCTCGTCCTCTTCAGCTACCCGCTCCATCCGCCCGGTGCCCCGGAGCGGGCGGAGGCCCGCGTCGCCCACTGGCCGCGGATCGCCTGCCCGGTCCTGCTGCTCTCCGGCGAGTCGGATCCGTTCGCCCGGATCGAGCTCCTCCGGACGGCGGTCGGGCTCCTGCCCGACGCCAGGCTCGTCACGTACCCGCGTCTCGGCCACACGCTGAAGCCCGTCCTCGACGACGTCCTCGACCGGGTTGCAACGTTCCTGCAGGGAATCCGGGCCTGAGCGACGCGCGCCCGCAGTTGCCCGTCCCGGGGCGCACCGCTATCCTCGCGAATCCGCGCAGCCCTCTCTGGAGGAGGAGTATTGCCCGAGGTCGCCGGCCGCACGCGCGCGGTCATCCCAGCCCTGATCGCCGCGGTGCTCCTCGTCGGGCTCGTCGGACCCGCCACCACCGAGGCCGTCGATCCGCCGAACATCGACCGCTTCATGGCCGCCCTCGGAGCGGTCGAATCGAACGGTCGGTACGACGCCGTGAACAGCACGAGCGGCGCGCTCGGCAAGTACCAGATCCTGCCGTCGAACTGGCGCGCCTGGTCCCAGAAGTACCTCGGCAATGCGGATGCGGCCCCGACCCCGGCGAACCAGGAGGCCGTCGCGCGCGCCAAGCTCATCGCCCTCTACACATGGCTCGGCGACTGGGCATCGGTCGCCCACTGGTGGCTGACCGGCAACGGCAGCCGCGACCCGGCGACCTGGTCGGACTCCTCGTACCGGTACACGAACAAGATCCTCGCGCTCATGGGCGCGCCGCTCCTGCCGGCCCGCCGCGGCGTCGCCACGCCGGCCCAGCCGGCGAGGCCGGCGATCACGGGCACCGTCTTCGACGAGTCGAACCTCGCGATCGACTTCTCGGGCGGCTGGGGCCAGGCGCAGTACGCGGGCTACAACGGGGGCCAGGTCCGGTACGCGATCGCGCCCCGCGCCACGGTCTGGTTCGAGTTCAGCGGCACGTCGATCGCCTGGATCGGCCCGAAGGGTCCGACCCGCGGCCAGGCGAACGTCTGGATCGACGAGACCCTCGTGGCGACGGTCGATGTCTATGCGTCGCGCTTCCGGGCCCGGTCCGAGATCTTCAGCATGACGTTCGACCGGAAGGGCACGCGAAGGATCACGATCGAGGTGGTCGGCACGCCCGGGCGCGAGACGATCGCCGTCGACGAGTTCGTCGTCGGCGGGTAGCGGCTCACTGCCGCACCACCGGCACCGCGTCAGCGAGCGGCGACCACCTCGATCTCGACCCGGTAGTCGCTGGCGAGCGCCGTCACGCCGACCGTCGCCCGCGTCGGCGGCTCGGACGGGAAGAACTCCCGGTAGACCGTGTTCATCCGTGCGAACTCGGTGAAGTCGCGAAGGTAGACGGTGGCCTTCACCACGTCCGGGTAGTCGAGGTGGACCGCACGGAGGAGCCGCCCCACGTTCTCGAGCATCTGGCGTGTCTCGGCCTCGATCCCGCCGGGCACCGGCCCGGGCGTCCCCGGCACGTCGCCGACCTGCCCGGCGAGGAAGACGAAGCCGTGCGCCTCGACGACCTGGCTGAAGGGGAACGGTCCCGAGGCGATCTCCGGACCGGCGTGGACCTGCTTCGGCATGGCTGGAGCTCCCTGGCGTGCGGCTCGCGTCGCGGGAATCGTAGCGCCGGACGAAGCCGGCGGCCGATCCGCTAGAGCCGCCGGCCCGCGGCCGCCACCGCCGCCTCGGACCACCAGCGGAGGTCGTCGGCGGCCGAGGCCCCGGTCGGCAGGACATGCCCGGTGTCGGCATCGAGGCCCTTCCGCCAGCCGCGCAGGAGGAGCCCGACCACGAGGGCAAGGTCGCGCTGCGTCTCCCAGTCGCCCGCGACGGCCGAACCGCCGGCCGCAGCGAGCGCGGCACGGTAGCGATCGAGGAGCGCGTCCGGCGCGAGCGGCAGCTGGGCGACGTTCGCAACGAGCAGCCACCCGAGCTCGACCGCGACCGGCGCGAAGGCCGTCATCTGCCAGTCGATGCAGGCCGCGCGGCCGTCGGGGAGAAGCGCCACGTTCGCGAGCTTGAGGTCGCCGTGGAGGCCGGTCGACGGCAGCCGGTCGAGGGCCGCGAGGAGCGGCGAAGGGTCGGCGGTGAGCTCCGACACGAGCGCGACCGCGGCCGGCGGCGCGAGCCGATCGAACGCGTCCCAGCCGGCGAGGAAGCGGTCGCCGATCCAGAGGCCGCCGGCGCGATACCGCTCGGCGGCGGAACGCGACAGCAGCTGGATCCGCTCCCGGACCGGGCACCACGGCCACCACGTCCCATCCTCCGGCGTCGCGTCCAGGAGCTCCGCCCACGGCATCGCGTGGATCGCGGCGGCGGCCGCGAGGACGCGGTCGAGCGCCTCGTCGCCCACGATCGCGGCGCCGCCGTCGCCCCGGTCCCACGGAATGAGCCACGCCGACAGGTCCGGCATGAGGATCGCGGCTGAGGTCCCGTCGGCGGCCGCCCCGAGGTGGGCGGACGCGAGCGACGGCGGGAACGGCACCGGGCCCGCCGCGAGCACCGCCTCGCGGAGGGCGTGGTCGCGGGTGGAGCGCGCGATCCAGTCCACGGCCCAGGAGGTCCGCTTGAGGACGAACCGGCCCGTCGGGCCCTCGAGGAGCGTCAGCGCCGCCCCCGACCAGCCGTCGTTCGGGAACTCGAGCTCCGGGACACCCGTCAGCCCGTGCGCCGCGAGCAGGTCGGCGAGCGGCCGCTCGGCCCACGCGGAGGCGGCGCCGTGGGGGGACGCCGGGGGCACGGTGAGGCTCAGCAGTCCGCCTGAGGCGCGCCGCCGTCCGATCCGCCGTCGAGGTAGACGACGTGCGAATCGGGGCAGTTGCGGGTCAGGACGACGACGAGGTCCTCGCGGTCCGAGGCGTTCTCCTCGACGTGGACCTCACCGGCCGGGATGTAGACGAAGTCACCCGCCTCGGCGTCGAACGCCGATTCGAGCCCGGTCGGACCGAAGGTGAACCGGGCCCGGCCCGAGAGGATGAAGATCGAGGTCTCGCACGGCCCGTGATGGTGGATCCGGGTCTTCGCGCCCGGCTGCGTCGTCACGACCGACGAGTAGAGGCCGGTCGAGCCGGCGACGGATGCCGAGACGGCGATCGAGCGCTCCATGTCGGCGTGCTGGCCGACGGAGGTCCGGCGCTGGTCGGGGGTGATGCGGACGGCCACGGCCCGATGCTACCCGACGCTCAGGCCTCCCAGGCCACGCGCCAGACACGCCACAGCACGGCGGGATCCGAGAGCGGGTCGCCGTGGACCAGGAAGAAGTCCGCCGGCCCGCCCTCGGTGAGCGTGCCGGCCTCGGCCTCGCCGAGGAGCTCGCCGCCACGCCACGTCGCCGCGGCCAGGGCCTCCCACGGCTCGAGGCCGGCGGCGACGAGCGACTCGACCTCCCAGGCCAGCTGGTTCGCCCGGAGCGAGCCCCCGCCGAAGTCCGTGCCGGTGGCGATCCGGACACCGGCCCGGTGGGCGAGCCGGACGCTCTCCTCGGCCCGCTCGAGTCGAGCCGCGATCGCCCGTCGGCTGTCGGCGGTGGTGAAGCGGGGGAGCGTCGTGGTCGCCCCGAACGACTGCCACGAGCGCATCACGGCGAGGGTCGAGACGAGGAACGTCCCCCGGCGCGCCATCTCGGCCGCGACGTCCGCGTCGAGCTCGAAGCCGTGCTCGATGGCGTCCACCCCGGCCCGGACGCCCTCGATGGCGCCGTTCAACCGCCCGGAGTGAGCCGTCACCCGGAGGCCCGCCGCATGGGCGAGCTCGACCACCGGGGCAAGCTGGGCCGCCGTCCACGGCGAGCGCGCGGGATCCGGCCCGTCGAGGTAGAGCTTCAGGAAGTCGACCCCGTCGGCGAGCTGGCCGCGGGCGTTCTCGAGCAGCTCGGCGGCGTTGTCTGCCGGGACGGTGTGCGCTGCCGGCG
>DASUMJ010000245.1:0-3040 GCA_036277775.1 Candidatus Limnocylindrales bacterium | reverse complement strand
CGGCGGGGTCTGTCGCCCTGCAGCCGCAAGCCTACGGCCCGCAGGGGTCCAAGCCAGGGCATTGGGTATCGCCCTTCCCCTCGTCGGCGTGATCGTCGCCACCGAGATCAACGACCTCGTAGTCTCCGATGATCACGGATCCGCCGAGGTCACCGCCTCGCCCGGAGTCGTCGTCGGGGACGCTGACGTCGTCGATCCTGTCCGTAGAGCCACCACCGTTGGAGGAGCCTCCAGCTAGGGGAGCCAGCTCAGCGACGATCCGGGGACCAGCCGACACAGCTGATGCCGCCAGGAGCGCGAGGGCAACGACAAAGACCGTGGCCCTGAGCAAGCGTCGATTCATTCGCGTAGACCTCCGGAACGCCTAGTGGAGGAGGGTGAAGATGTTCTGGGCATCATCCGTGTAGTTCTGATCGTATTGCGTTGCCACCCAGTAGCTCGGCCACGCCGGCGAACCGGCCTCCCTGTAACCCAGGGTGAGGACCGGTTCGGCGACGGTCCAAGCGGGAACGCTGACGCGCGAGTACTGCATCCAGTACATCTGCATCTGGGATCCCGCGGACTGCCCCGTGCCGAGCTGGGAATCGACATCGTACGTCTCGGCCCCCCACCAAACGGCCGCTCCCTGGGCGAAGCCCGCTGACCGTGGAATCGTCGTGCTGCTCGTCCACCCCTCGGTGATGTCCCGCCGCCTAGTAGCGACGTCGCGTCCTCGTTCGGCTCGCCGGGAGGCCCAGGACAATCAAGCCACTCACAACTGCGAGAGCGAAGAGCATGACGGAGTGATCCACCGAGCGGTCAAGCTCCTCCCTCGCAGTCGCCGTGTCGGGTAGCGGCAGCCCGAGCGCTCGCAGGACTTCGCCATATGTGGTCGGTCCCGAGTTTGCGACAAGGCCGGTGCTGCGCTCGACACTGCCGTCCGCCTCGATCCACCAGACAGCTGACTCGATGGCCAGCGCGGTGTCGGGATGGGCGAGCGCCAGCAGGAGGCGATCGCCAACGTCGAGAGACAAGCGACCGCTGCACTCGCCGCCGCCGTCAACTTGCACCGTCCCGATCTGGATGTGTGCGGATTCAAGATCGCCCTTGAAGACACGCCGCACATCGAGGGCGTAGCCGCCAGTCGATATGAGGCTTGTGACGTCCGCCTCGACGACAAGCTCGGCACGAGTTGTGATCTCGGAAACCGGCCAAGCGGTCGCCGAGCACGCATAGGCTAGGGAGGGAACGCCCAAGAGGGCGACGAACGCCAGCCCGATGGCTATGCCCGATGCCTTGGCTCGATGCCTCATGCGGTCCTCCCTTGCCCTCCTGAGGACGCGGTTCTTGAGATTACGGCGAAGTGGCGTCATCGGCCGGTCGCTCGGCGTGACGACACCTGGATCGCGCGGCCGACGCTACGGAGGGCCGGGCGGCCCGCGGAATCGGGGCCGGATCGCCCGTCCCGAGCCGGCCGCAACGCGGTGATCCTGCCCTGAACACGGCCCGCAGAGCGGCTCGTCGTGGATGGCACGGCGCTGCCTCCAGGGGGCGCGAACGAGGTGGTGCCATGAGCTCCCTTCCGTCCAGGGCCCGAGTCGTCATCGTCGGAGCCGGGATCGCCGGCAACGCCCTGGCCTGGCACCTCGCCCGCCTCGGCTGGCGGGACGTCGTCCTCCTCGACAAGGGGCCGCTCCCCAACCCCGGCGGCTCCACCGGCCACGCCTCGAGCTTCACCTTCCCCGTCGAGTACTCGCGCCAGATGGTCGAGTGGTGCATGGACAGCCTCGGCCAGTTCGCCGAGCTCGGGGTCTTCACCCGCTGCGGCGGCATCGAGGTCGCCCGGACGGAGGTCCGGATGGCGGAGCTCCGCCGGCGCCTCGGAGCGGCCCGGGCCTTCGGCGTGGACGCGGAGCTCCTGTCGCCGGCCGAGATCGGCGCCCGGATCCCCTGGATCGATGCCGACCGGCTCCTCGGCGGGCTCCACATTCCGGCCGTCGGCGTCGTGGACCCGGTCCACGGCGGGACGCTCATGCGCGAGCGAGCCGTCGAGCTCGACGCCCTCCACGTCTCGGCGGCGACGGAGGTGCTCGGGGTCGACGTCGAGCGTGGGCGCGTGGCCGGGGTTCGCACGTCGCGCGGCGACATCCGGACGGACACGGTCGTCGTCTGCGGGGGCGTCTGGAGCGCCCGGGTCGCCGCGATGGCCGGGGCCCGGATCCCGCTGACGCCGGCGGTCCACCAGATGGTCGACATCGGTCCGGTGCCGGAGTTCGAGCACCTCGAGGCGCTCGCCTACCCGGTGATCCGGGACATGGACGCGCTCATGTACGAGCGCCAGAGCGGCGGCGACCTCGAGATCGGGTCGTACGCGCATCGGGCGATCCTCGTGGCCGTCGAGGACATCCCGTCGAACGAGGAGGCGGCCCTCTCGCCGACCGAGCTGCCGTTCACGGCCGAGGACTTCGATCCCCACCTCCCGCGGGCGCTCGAGCTCTATCCCTCGATCGTCGGCAACGAGCGGGTCGGGATCAAGCACGCGATCAACGGCCTGATCTCGCTCACGGCCGACGGCTTCTCGCTCCTTGGCGAGACGCCCGAGGTCAGGGGCCTCTGGGCCGCTTCCGCGATGTGGATCAAGGAAGCGCCGAGCCTGGTGCGGATGCTGGCCGAGTGGATGACCGACGGGAAGCCGGAGATGGATCCCGCGGTCGTGGACATCGCCCGGTTCAGCGACCACCACAAGACCCCGGCCCACGTCGAGGCCCGTGCCGCCGAGTGGTTCCCGAAGTTCTACGGAATCGTCCACCCCTTCGAGCAGTGGGCCACGGATCGGAACGTCCGGCTCGGCGCGGCCCACGCTCGGCATCTCGCCCTCGGCGCCGAGCTCGTCGAGATCGCCGGCTGGGAGAGGCCGAACTGGTACGAGGCCAACCGGCCGCTGCTCGCCGAGTTCGGCGACCGGGTCTTGGACCGCGAGGCGGAGTGGGACCGGCGCTGGTGGTCGCCGATCATCAACGCCGAGCACCTCGCGCTGCGAGCCCGGGCCGGGTTGATCGAG
>DASUMJ010000244.1:0-4592 GCA_036277775.1 Candidatus Limnocylindrales bacterium | reverse complement strand
TTGATTATCGCTCGCGAATTGCCGGCGCCCGGCCACAGCTTTTGTCCGGGAAAGTATGTCGCGATCTTCGGCGCTCATGATGAGAATGCCATTAAACTAGTGGCGCCGGAATCCGCAGATCAATTCGTGACTCTACCCCTTCTTCGCCGTGCTCTGGATATAGATGTCCCGGAGCTGCTTGAAGTCGACTTCCACGGGTGAATGCGTCATCAGATCCAGGCCGCGGTTGTTCTTCGGGAAGGCCATGACCTCGCGAATGTTCGTCTGGTGCGAGAGGAGGGCCGTCCAGCGGTCGATGCCGAGGGCGATCCCGCCGTGGGGCGGTGCCCCGTACTCGAACGCCTCGAGCATCGCGCCGAACATGTTCCGCATCCGCTCCAGGCTGTAGCCCTGGAGGGCGAAGCTCCGCTGGAGGAGGTCGTGGCGCCAGATCCGGACCGAGCCCCCGCCGAGCTCCCAGCCGTTGAGGACGATGTCGTACTGCATCGCGCGGGCCCGGCCGGCGGGATCCTCGGGACTCGGGCGCGCGGTGTCCCCGGAAGCCGTGGTCAGGAGCGCCTCGTCCTCGGGGACCACGCCGGAGAACGGGTTGTGGGTCGCATCCCAGCGGCCGCCCTCCGCGTCCCACTGGTACATCGGGAAGCGATGGACCCAGGCGTAGGCGAGGACATCCGGATCGGCCAGCCCGAGCTTGACCCCGAGCTCGGCCCGGAGACGGCCGAGGACGTCGTTCGCGACGCCCGATGCGTCGGCGACGATGAGGACGAGGTCGCCCGGGTTCGCGCCGGCCCGTGCCGCGAGCCGCTCCGCGAGGTCGTCGCCGAGGAACTTCACGATCGGGCCCTTCACCGAGCCGTCGGCCTCGACCGACAGGTGGGCGAGCCCCTTCGCCCCGAACCGCTTCGCGGTCTCGGTCAGCTCGTCGATCCGGCTGCGGGGCGCCGATCCCAGGCCCGGGACCGTGATCGCCTTCACGCGGCCGCCGCCGGCAAGCGCGTCGTCGAAGACCCGAAAGCCCGATGACGGGGCGCCATCGGCGCCCCGGAGCTCGGGCTCGAGGTCGACGAGCTCCATCGCGAAGCGGACGTCCGGCTTGTCCGAGCCGAACCGCTCCATCGCCTCCTCGTACGTGTACCGCGGCATCGGGTCGGCGAGGATCGGGCGGTCCGGGACGACCGCCCGGCTGACCTCGAGCGCCATCCGCTCGACGAACCCCATGACGGCGGCCTCGTCGACGAAGCTCATCTCGAGGTCGAGCTGCGTGAACTCTGGCTGTCGATCACCGCGGAGGTCCTCGTCCCGGAAGCAGCGCGCGATCTGGAAGTAGCGGTCCACCCCGGCGACCATCAGCAGCTGCTTCAGCTGCTGGGGGCTCTGCGGCAGGGCGTAAACGCTGCCCGGCTGGAGCCGCGACGGGACGATGAAGTCGCGCGCTCCCTCCGGCGTGCTCTTGATGAGGTTCGGGGTCTCGATCTCGACGAAGCCGCTCGCATGGTGGACCTCGCGGATCGCCTGGACGAGGCGGCTCCGGAGGAGCAGCCGCTGCTGCATCGCCTCTCGCCGGATGTCGAGGTAGCGGTACTTCAGCCGGAGGCTCTCGTCGATCTGCGCGTCCGGGTCGTTGATGTAGAAGGGCGGCGTCCGGGCCTCGTTCAGGATCTCGACCGCCGTCGCCCGGAGCTCGATCGCCCCGGTCGGGAGCTTGGGGTTCTCCGTGCCGGCCAGTCGCGGTGCCACCTCGCCGCTCACCGTCAGCACGAACTCCGGCCGGGCCCGCGAGGCGGTCGCATGGGCCTCCGGCGCGTCCGTCGCGTCGATGACGACCTGGGTCAGCCCGTGCCGGTCCCGGAGGTCGATGAAGATGAGCTGGCCGTGGTCCCGGCGTCGGTGGACCCAGCCCGCCAGCCTGGCCGTCGTCCCGGCGTCGGTGGCGCGAAGTGCTCCGCAGGTGTGCGTCCGGTACGGTGTGGCGAGGGTGGTGGGGTCGGTCATGGCGGGCGTATCGTAGCCGCCGGTCGCCGGGGACGAGGCCGCAGGAGGAGGGACGGACGATGGGTCGACTGCTGGTGCACATCGCCACGGGGCCGGAGAACCCGACGCGCGCGGCGCTCGGCCTGCTCGTCGCGAGGACTGCGCTCGCGGCCGGCCACGAGGTCGACCTGTTCATCGCCGGCGATGGGGTCGGGATCCTTCGCCCCGAGACGCTCGACGCCGGCCACGGGATCGGGACGGGCTCGATGCGGGAGCACGTCGACGCGCTCGTCGCGGGCGGCGCCACGTTCTACGCCTCGGGGCTGTCGTCGAAGGCGCGCGGCCTCGGCGCGGACGCCCTCGGCGGCCTCGCCGTGACGATAGCTCCGCCCGACAGGCTCGTTGAGCTGGCGTTCGCGGCGGATCGGGTCCTCAGCTACTGACCGCTCACGGGACGAGCGTCAGCGCGACCTTGTGGCCGACGACGTCGAGATCGCGACGACCGAGGCCTACCCGTGACGGTGCTGGCTCGCACCGCGCTTGAGCTCGCGCGCCAGGTCGGCGACCGGGACGAGTCGCTGCGTTCCGGCCTCGAGGTCGCGGAGGCCCGCGTGCCCCTCCCCCAGCTCCTCGCCGAGGATCACGGCGAAGTGGGCGCCGTCACGGCTGGCCGCCTCGAGCTGGCGACCGAGCTTCCGATGGCCGAGGTCCGCCCTCGCCCGAAGGCCCGCGGCGCGGAGCTCCGTGGCGACGCGCAGCCGCGACAGGGTGTCCTCGGGGTCGGCCGAGACCACGACCGCGTCCGGGGCGAGGGCGTCGGGCTCGGCGGTCCCCTGCTCGTCGAGGACGAGCGCCACGCGGTCGAGCCCGATCCCGAACCCGATCCCCGGCGTCGGCCGTCCGCCGAGCAGCTCCACGAGCCCGTCGTAGCGGCCGCCCCCACCGAGCGCCTGCTGCTGGCCCTCCCGGCCACCGACGTAGAACTCGATCGCGGTCCGCGTGTAGTAGTCGAGGCCGCGGACGAGGCCCGGCTCCAGCCGGTACGGGATGCTGAGGGCCTCGAGATGCGCCCGGAACCCGGAGAAATGTGCCTCGCACGCGGGACACAGATGGTCGGCGATCCGCGGCGCCTCCGCGTTGAGCGCCGTCATCGCGGGGTCCTTGGAATCGAGGAGCCGGAGGACGTTCCGCTCGAGTCGATCGCGCTCCGTCGGCGGCAGCTCGCCGGCGCGGGCCCGGTAGTACGCGGTGAGCCGCTCCAGGTACGCCGGGCGGCAGGCCGGATCGCCGATCGAGTTGACGAGGACCTGGGCGCCCGTGACCCCGACCTCGGCGTAGAACCGCAGCCCGAGCTCGACGATCTCCGCGTCGACGGCCGGCCCGGGATCGCCGATCACCTCGACATCGAACTGCCAGAACTGGCGGTAGCGACCCGCCTGCGGGCGGTCGTAGCGGAACATCGGCCCCGTCGTCGTGAGCCTCACCGGCTGCGGCCACGTCTGCATCCCGTGCTGGACATACGCCCGGACGATCCCGGCGGTCGGCTCCGGCCGGAGCGCCCAGGCCTCGGACTCCTCGGTCCGCGGCGCGATCCGGAAGAGCTCCTTCTCGATGACGTCGGTGACCTCGCCGATCCCCCGTTCGAAGACGGCCGCCTGTTCGATGAGCGGCGTCTCGATCGGCCGGTAGCCGTAGCGATCGGTCAGCTCGCGGGCGACCCGGGCGAACCGGAGGAAGCGCGCCGCCTCGTCGGGCAGCAGGTCGCGGGTGCCGCGCGGAACACGGAATGCCGGCATGCCCGGCAGTCTACCGGCGCGCCGGTCCGCCCGAGCCATGGAGCCGGAGCGACCGGCCGAGGAGCTCCGCCACCGATCTCAGGGCCTCGAGCTCCCGCTCGCCGTAGCCCTCTGTCGCGCGCGCACCGCGGGCACCGCCCGGCGTTCCCGGCGCGTCCCGCGACCCGACGCCGGACGTGCCGTCTACGGGCACCGCGCGCGCATCCCCACCCACGAGCTGGCCTCCACGCCAACGTTCGCCTCGGCTCGCGGGGACGCGTCGAGCACCGGTCGGGCGAGAGGATAGCGGAGCGGCGCCGGCCCACGCGCCGCGGGCCGAGCACTGGAACGTCGGCCCGGGCGGCCACCGGTCCCGGACCTGCTCCGCGGGGCACCGCGCCGGGAGGGCGCCTGCGGCGGGGCTACCCGAGGTCGCGCGAGACGCTGATGACGTCCTTGAGCTGCTCGATGCGCCCGAGGACGCGGGCGAGCTGGCTGACCGAGGCGACCTGGAGGGTCGCCCGCACCACGGCCACGTGGTCCGGCCCGACCGACACGTTCGCGGCGAGGATGTTGACCTTCGCCTCGGCCACGACCTGGGTGATGTCGGAGAGCAGGCCCGTCCGGTCGTAGGCCTCGACCCGGATCGCGATCGGGTAGGTCTGGGCGGGCGCAGCCTCCCACTCGACCTCGATGAGCCGGCTGACCTCGCGCTCGTTGATGACCGTGGGACACGAGCGGAGGTGGACCGTCACGCCCTTGCCCCGGGTGATGAAGCCCTGGATCGGATCGCCCGGGATCGGGTGGCAGCAGCGGGCGAAGCGGACGAGGAGGTCGCCGACGCCC
>DASUMJ010000243.1:0-8539 GCA_036277775.1 Candidatus Limnocylindrales bacterium | reverse complement strand
CGTGCCGAGCGGCACCTCCGCGACACCGGACCGATCCCCGCCCCGGACCTCGACGAGGATCGTCCCGGGGCAGTCGGGCGCCCCGATCCTCGCGAACGCGTCCGCGCCGTTGACGAGGATCCACGGCAGCGCGGCGAGGGTCTGGACGTTGTGGACCACGGTCGGCAGGCCGCGGAGGCCGCTCGTCGCGGGATGGGGCGGCCGCTGCTCCGGCACGCCGCGCTTCCCCTCGAGGGCCTTCAAGAGGATCGTCTCCTCGCCGAGGAGGTACGCGCCCTGGACGGTCCGGACCGACAGGTCGAGGTGCCGCCCGGCGCCGAGCGCGTTCGTGCCGACGAGCCCCGCGTCCGCGACCGCGGCGATGGCCGCCTCGAGGACCCGGATCGTGCTCGTCGCCTCCGCCCGGACGGCGATGATCGCCTCGCCGGCACCGATCGCGAACGCGGCGATCGCGATGCCCTCGATGACGGCGAACGGGTTCCGCTCGAGCAGGACCTGGTCGGTCCGGCTCGCGGGGTCGGCCCCGTAGCCGTTCGCGACGACGACGCGGGCCTTCGCCGCCGTCCCGGTGGCCGCGCGCCACTTGTCCGCCGCGGGATAGCCGGCGCCGCCGCGGCCGCGCAGGCCGGATGCGCCGATCGCGGCGATCGTGCCGGTCGGGCCGAGGTCGCGGATCGCCCGGCGGAGCCCGTCGAAGGCGCCGGCCCGCGTCGCGGCATCCAGGTCGGTCGGGTCGACGGGCGCGGCCGTGGCCGCAGCCGCAGACGTGGCCCCAGTCGGCGCAGCGGCTGCGCCCTTGCCGCCCGGCGCGGTCCCGCCGGCCCGCGGCAGGAGGATCGCCGGCCAGTCCTTCGGGGTCTCGAGGATCGCGACGTCGGTCACGCGTCGCCTCCGGGTCGGCCGCCGAGCGATGCTCCGAGCCCGGCCAGGTACGAGGCGTCGGTGGGACGGTGGACCGGGGCGACCCCGATCGGCGGCGTGCCCCCGGCCGGCGGCTCGAACCGCAGGTGGCGGTAGAAGGTGGCCGTGCCGTAGATCATCGCGTACCAGGCGCCGGTGACCTGGCTGATCCGCTTCAGCGCTGCGACGGGGAGGTAGCCGTACTCGGCCTGCACGGCCTCGAGGATCTCGAGCATCCGCGCCGGATCGAAGTCGACGTCCTCCAGGATGGCGTCGACCGGGGCGACGTCCAGGCCCTCGAAGTGGGCGTAGGCCGGGTCCGGCACGGGCCGGCCGGACCGCCGCAGGGCCGACTCCTCGCGTCGCTCGCCGTAGGTCTCGGGCGGGCCCCAGTGGACGTGGAACCGACCCTTCGTGTCCATCCCGCCCATGTCGATGCACTCGATGGGACAGGCCTGGGCGCACTGGAAGCAGGTCTCGCACTTCAGCGTCCCGTACTCGTCGTAGAGGAGCTGGAGTCGGCCGCGGAACTTCGGCGGGACGTCGGCCGGCTGCTCGGGGTAGCGGATCGTCGCCTTCGGCTCGAAGAAGCGCCGGAGGGTGAGGCCGAGGCCGCGGACGATGCCGATGCCGGGGATGAGGCTCATCGGGCGGCCGTCACGATCCGATGAGGACGACCGCGAAGGCCGTCACGAAGAGGTTGAGGAGGGCGGCCGGCAGGAGCCACTTCCAGGCGAAGCCCATGAGCTGGTCGATCCGGACCCGGGGCAGGGTGCCGCGCATCCAGACGAACAGGAAGACGAAGGCAAAGGCCTTGACGAGGAACCAGACCAGCCCCGCGACCCAGTCGAAGCTCACGTAGGCCCAGGCGAAGACGAGGCCGCCGGCGACGACGTTGAAGAGGAGGAAGCCGATGATCAGCGCGACCCACCAGCGCATCGAGCTCCGGAGCAGGTAGAACGGGGCCGCGAAGAGGAGCGTCCCGATCGGCGGGATCAGCGCGATGAGGAAGAGCAGCGGCAGCCCCAGACCGCCGAGATCGAGCGGGATCGTCACCGGCGTCGTGATGCCGAGTCCCGGCAGGAGCCCGGCGATCCAGTCGAGGATCGGGTCGATCTCGAACGGGGCGTTCCAGCCGCCGAGGAACAGGACGACGGTCAGCGCCGAGAGGATGAAGACGTTCACGTACTCGGCGAAGAAGAAGAACCCGAACCGCATCCCGGAGTATTCGGTCGCGAAGCCGGCCACGATCTCCGAGTCCGCCTCGGTCAGGTCGAACGGGGTCCGGTTGCCCTCTGCCGTCGCGGCGATGAAGAAGATGATGAACCCGAGCGGCTGCCGGAAGACGTACCAGTCCGCGATCGAGCCGGACTGCTGCTCGACGATCGTGTTCAGGCTCATCGTCCCGGCGAGGATCAGCAACCCCACGACCGAGAGCGTCAGCGGGATCTCGTAGCTGATGATCTGGGCCGCCGACCGCAGGCCCCCGAGGAGCGAGTACTTGTTGTAGCTCGCCCAGCCGCCCATCAGCAGTCCGACGACACCGAGGCCGCCCATCGCGAAGAAGTAGAGCAGGCCGATGTTGAAGTCCTGGCCGTAGAGCCCCGGGGCGAACGGCAGGACCAGCACCGTCATCACCGCGGCGGCGTACGTCACGACCGGGGCCCAGGTGAAGACGACGGAGTCCGCGCCGGTCGGCGTGAAGTCCTCCTTCATGAGCACCTTCAGGCCGTGCACGACCGAGAGCGCGGTACCCCACGGCCCCACCCGGTCCGGCCCGATCCGCAGGTTCATGAAGGCGATGACCTTCATCTCGAGGAAGATGTTCAGGAACGCGATCGGGATCGTGATGACGAGGATGATCGTCGCTGCGCCGACGAACCGGACGATCTCCATGTTCGCGGCGAGGATGTCGACGACCGCACCGCCGAAGATCGCGATCGCCACGATGAGTCCTGCCGTCAGGACGACCAGCAGCGGCACGACCGTGAAGACGACCTTGCCCGGCAGCGTCAGCCGCCCCCAGGCGCGCGCGACCGCAGTCACTTGTCGATGCCGCCCATGATCGGGTCGAGGGAGGCATTCACGGTCATCCAGTCCGCGATCAGCTTGCCGGGCAGGAGCCGGCCGAAGCTCTGGAGGTGGAGGAAGCTCGGGTCGTGGATCCGGAACCGGAACGGCTGGTCCGTCCCGTCCGAGACCACGTAGACCCCGTACTCGCCGCGCGGTCCTTCGACGGCGGCCCACGATCGGCCCGGGCGCGGCCGGAGGAGCCGCGGGACCTTGGCCATGACCGGCCCGTCCGGCATCTGGTGGAGGCACTGGTCGATGATCCGGAGGCTCTGCTTCACCTCGTCGACGCGGAGCAGGTAGCGGGCGAGCGAGTCGCCCTCCTGGCGGGTCGGGATGTCAAAGTCGATCTCCGGGTAGATCGAGTACGGGTGGGCGCGCCGGATGTCGTACGGGACGCCCGACGCGCGGAGGTTCGGGCCGGTCCAGCACATCCGGAGGGCCGTCTCGGCGTCCATCACCCCGATGTCGCGGTTACGGCGGACGAAGATCTCGTTCTCGTTCAGGAGCCCGACGTTCGCCTCGACCTGCTCCGTCGCCCGGCTCATCCAGTCGCCGAGGCGGCTCATGAACTCGTGGTTGAGGTCGCCGTTGACGCCGCCGATCCGGAAGTAGTTGAAGAGCATCCGCTGGCCGGTGATCGAGGCCAGCATCTCGACGATCTCGTCGCGCTCGATGAAGCTGTAGAGGATCGGGGTGAGGCCGCCGAGGTCGAGAGCGTGGAAGCCCATCGCCAGGAGGTGGCTGGAGACCCGGTTCAGCTCCCCGGTGAGGACCCGGATGTACTCGGCCCGGCGCGGCACCTCGACGTCGAGGAGCTTCTCGTAGGCCATGACCGCCGGCCACTCGCAGAACAGCGAGCTGACGTACTCGAGCGGGTCGAGGTACGCGATCGTGTGGTGGAGGTCCGCGTTCTCGCAGAGCTTCTCGACGCCGCGGTGGAGGTAGCCGAGAACCGGGTCGAGGTCGACGATCGTCTCGCCGCTGAGCTTCATGACCACCCGCATGACCCCGTGGGTCGCCGGATGGTGGGGACCGATGTTGATGAACAGCTCGCCGTCGCCGAGGGTATAGAACTCGGCCTCCCGCTCGGTCCGCGGCGCGTACGGCGGGATCGGCTCGTAGAGCTCGCTCTCGTCCTCGAGCATGACCCGCGGGTCATCGGCGGACGGGTGGCGGTGATCGACCGTCATCGCGCCTACCCGCGAACCTTTCGGACGGTGCCCGCGGCGGCGTTCCGGGGCGCGTGGGTGGCCTCCATCGGCCGGACGCCCCCGCCGGGCGACCGGGCCGCGTCGTCGGGCAGGTAGAAGTCCTTCCGCAGCGGGAAGCTCCGGTAGTCGGCGGGCATGAAGATCCGCCGGAGGTCGCGATTGCCCTCGAACACGATCCCGAACATGTCGTAGGCCTCGCGTTCGAGCCACTCGGCGCCCGGCCAGACCGGCACGACCGTCGGAACGCGCGGCGATTCCCGATCGAGGTTGATGGCCATCACCCGGAGCCAGTCGGGCGTCGTCTCGCTCCAGAGGTGATAGACGACCTGCATCGTCTCGCCGGTGTCCACGCCGGCGAGGTCGGCCAGGAGCCCGAACCCGAACGCCGGCTCGTCGTGGAGCGCTCGGAGGACGTCCGGGACGTCACCGGGCTCGATCCGGATCTCCGTCTCGTCGTGGCGCTGCCTGACCGGGCCGGCGAGCACGTCGCCGAACCGATCCTCGAGGCGGGACTTCAGGGCTCGATCCACGGGCTCAGACGCCCTCGGGGACCGTCGGGCCCACGGCGCGCTCGGGCCAGTGACCGCGGCGGTCCTTCACCAGCTGCTGGAGCTTCATCATCCCGTAGATGAGGCCCTCCGGCCGCGGCGGGCAGCCCGGGACGTAGACGTCCACCGGCATCACCCGATCGATCCCCTCGACCGTGGCGTAGCTCCGCTTGTAGCGGCCGCCGGAGCAGGTGCAGTCGCCCATCGCGACGCACCACTTCGGCTCGGGCATCTGCTCCCAGAGCCGGACGAGCGGTCCTGCCATCTTCGTCGTCAGGGTGCCGGCGACGATGAGGACGTCGGCCTGGCGGGGCGAGGCCCGGAACGGGAACATCCCGAAGCGGTCGATGTCGTTCTTGCTCGTCGCGCTCGACATCATCTCGAAGGCGCAGCAGGCGAGGCCCGAGAGGAGCGGCCACAGGCTGTTCGCCCGGAGGAGGTCCAGGACGTAGTCGGCCTTCGTCGGGATGACCTCGAGGATGCCCGACCAGCGGGCGTCGTCGCGGGCCGCGATGCCGCTCGCCTCGACCTCCCGGAGGTGGGTGACGTCCGACGGCCGGCCGCCGTCGTATGCGGCCGGATCCGCAGCCGACCAGAGCTCGTTCCGGACGACGATCGGGGCGGCCACGGCGGTCGCGTCCCGGACGACGAGGGCCCCCGGCACGTTGCCCGGCTGGTCGGAGCCCATCGCGGTGGCGTCCGCCGGGCCGGTGCCGAGGCCGGCGGCGTCGTCTCGTGTCACTTCCACTGCAGGACCCCCTTCCGCCAGGCGTAGGCGAGGCCGAGGAGGAGGATCGCGACGAAGATGAACATGCTGATGAAGCCGCCGAGGAGGAGGTCGCGGAAGACGACGGCCCAGAGGTAGATGAACACGACCTCGATGTCGAACGCGACGAACAGCAGGGCGTAGATGTAGAACGACAGGCCGAACCGGCCGTGCGTGTCGCCGTACGTGTCGATCCCGGATTCGTAGGGCAGGCCCTTGTGCTCGTCGCCCCGGTTCCGGTGCGAGATCAGCCACGCCGCGCCGAACGTCAGGAACGTGAACGACCCGGCCGCGAAGGCGAACCCGACGATGTACCAGATGCCGGTCAACCGATCCTCACTCCGAACGGCGCCGGGACGGGCGACGTTCGCGCTGGGGCACGTCCTGGGCGGGACGACCCCTGGGAAGGCAGTCGAAACGAGCCGTCCGGAACGGCCGTCGCCCGCGGGCATTCTAGCAGCGGGCGCTCGGGCGGTTGGTCGGCGGAGCCCGGTGCGTCGCGCCCGGCGAGGCGCCTCGGGAGGCACGCGGGAGGGGCCGTCGAGCGGGCTCGCCGCGAGCGGGATGACCGGTCCGCAACCGCCCCCCAGGGGGCCGGAGCCCGCGGTCGCGGTCCGGTCGGCACGCCTCGGGCACGCCGGCGCGCCTGAAGACGCCGGCGGAGGAGGCGGAGGGACGATACGGTCGAGGGGCGGCTCACGCCGAGCGCGCGTGCAGGATCATGAGCCGCCCCCCGGCGGTGCTTCCCCCCATGGCAGGTTGGCGATTCGGGGCGGCTCGTCGCAATAGGTAAGGTTCCCTACCCGATGCCACCGGACCGCACCGGCTCGTGGGCCGCCGGAGGTCGGGGCTCAGGCCCTGCCGCGGAGCCGGTAGGCGAGCCCCGCGAGGGTCGGCGCCCGGGGCAACCCCCGCCCGAAGACGAGCACGTTGAACCGCCCCGTGACCTTGGGATCGAGCATCCGGAAGAGCGCGGCCCGGGCCTCGAGATAGCCCTGGACCGTCGTCGCGGGGTCGTCGTGGAGCCCGGCCAGGAGCTCGCCGGCGCCGAGGCCGGCGAGGAACTCGGCCTGGGTGGTCGTGCCGAGGTGGTCCAGGCCGGACGCGGCAGCCGCGCGCTCGACCGCGGTGAGGTCGACATGGGCCGTCAGGTCCTGCCGCCCGACGTTCCGGTACGGGTCGTCGTGGACCCGATGGCGGACGTACGCCCGGAGCAGGCTGCCGCGGGCTGGATCGTAGAGCGCGGTCGCCGGATGGCCGTAGTCGACGAGGAGGACGAGGCCCCGCTCGAGGCCCTCGGCGGCGGCACGGATCCAGCCGTCGAGGGCCAGGCAGACCTCGGCCCGCTGGCCGGGTTCGAGCCGGACGCCCTCGGACGCCAGGCGAGCCGCGAGGGCCGGCGTCGAGGCGGGACCCTCGACCGTCGTGAGCTCGCCGTCGTCGCCGAGGCCGACGTAGAGCTCGACGAGGCCGCCCGGACGGCCCTCGACGCGATGGACCGGGAGCGCGTCGAGGACCTCGTTCGCGAGGATCGCGCCCGTCACGGGGGCGCCGTCGTCGACCTCGAGGACGCCAACGGCGCCAAGGGACTCTAGTCGCGCGGCGACCTGCCGCTCACGGCTCGGGGCGAGCTCCGCCACGCGATACCGGACCGCGGCCCGGAGCCCCGAGCCCGACCGCGCAAGGCCGTCGAGGATGCCCGCCGCGAGACTCCCGGTCCCCGCGCCGTGCTCGCGGATCGTGAATCGAGCCGGTCGGCCGAGACGCTGCCAGGCCTCCTCGAGCTGGCGTGCGATGGCCCAGCCGAAGATCGGATGGGCTTCCGGGGCGGTCAGGAAGTCGGCCTCGCGTCCCGGGCCTCGGCGGCCCGATGCGTAGTAGCCGAGCTCAGGGTGGTAGAGCGCCAGTTCCATGAACCGGGCGAACGGGATCGGGCCGGCCCGGCGGATCTCGTCGCGGATCGCCTCGAGGAGCGCCGGCTCGTGGCCGGGTGGCGGGGCCGCGCGCAGCTCCGCCGGGCTTCGGAGGCCAACGTCGATGTCGTCGCTCACTGCCCGGCCCGGAGCAGGAGCGGCAGGCCCGGCCCGACGACCGTGTGGCCGCCGAGCACGACCGGGATCGGCGCGTCCGCGGCGGCGCGCGTCAGGTCCCGCAGCCAGGGGTCACCGATCCGGTCGGGGAGCAGGAGGTCGCTCGCGAACCGGTCCTCGGCGGGCGGCCAGCCCGCCTCGTCGCGGCCGCGGCGGTGGGCGAGGAGGACGCGGGTGTCGATCACCGCGGCGTCGCCGAGCTCGGCGAGAATCCGCCCGAGGGCCGCCGGGCCGTCGCGGTCGAGGAGGAGCCCGAGGATCGACCTCGCCGGACGCTGGCCGTTGGTGGCGGTCCGCAGCCCCCGCTCCTCGACGATCGCCCGGGTCCGGCTCGCGGTCCGGGTTTCGAGCCGCCGGAGCGTGGCGGCGGAGGTCCGGCCGGCGACGACCAGCTCCGCGCTCGGGTCGGCGGCGCGGGTGGCGACCCGACGGACGGCCTCCCGGGCGCGGGCGAAGCTCGGATCGTCGTCGGCGGCAAGGCGGCAGGCGAGGAGGTCGATCGGCGAATCGAGGTCGACGCCGAGACGCGGGCGCCGACGGAGATCGCGGACCTCGACGCCCCGATCGGCGAGCCACCGCGGCACCCCGTTGTCCGACGCGACGTCCGGGAGCTCCGCCAGGTCGATCGATGCCGGGATCGCGAGGATGTCGGCCGAGAAGCGGTTGTTCGCAAGGACGGCGCCGCCGCCGGCAACGTCCGCGGCCGCCGCGACGAAGGCCCGCCGGTCCGCGTCCGATGCGAGCGGTACGCTCCCGGACCCGAGGACGACGAGGCCCGCGCCCCCGCGCTCGGCGGCGAGTGCCCGGAGGCGGGCCCCGAACGACGCCCCGCCGGGCCCCGTCACCACGATCCGTGCGTCGGCCCCGGCCTCGCGGAATCCGCGCGCCTGTCGATCGGCGTTGGCGGCCTTTGCCGCCGCGAAGGCCGCCTCGAGCGGCCCCGCCCCCGCG
>DASUMJ010000242.1:0-34024 GCA_036277775.1 Candidatus Limnocylindrales bacterium | reverse complement strand
TGCGCGATCCGTTGGAGCGAGGCCGGGATCGCGGGCGTGGCGCTCCCCCAGCGGACGCCGCACCGCGGCCCGGCGCTCGAGTCCGGCGTCGCCGTCCCCGACGCCGTCCGGGCGACGATCGAGGCCATCGTCGCGGTCATGGCCGGCATCGGGCGCGACCTCCGCGGTGTCCCCCTCGACGAGCGCGGCATCGATCCCTTTCGGCGTGCCGTCTACGCGGCGACGCGCGAGATCCCGCCCGGAGCCACACGGAGCTACGGCGAGGTTGCCCGGGCGATCGGCCGGCCGGATGGGGCTCGCGACGTCGGCGCCGCCCTCGCCCGCAATCCGTTCCCGATCATCGTCCCGTGCCACCGGGTCGTCGCGGCGAACGGCGCGCTGACCGGGTTCTCGGCGCCGGGCGGTCTGGCGACGAAGCGCCGGATGCTCGAGCTGGAGGGCGCACCGGGCTACGGCCAGCAGGCCCTCTTCGACGGACTCGTCTAGGCTAGGTTCCGCCCGGTCCGACCGACGGCCGCGGCCCGCTGGCGAGTGGCCAAACGGTAAGGCACCTGACTCTGGATCAGGGGATTGAAGGTTCGAATCCTTCCTCGCCAGCCAACGTCCCCTGCACGAGCCCTCCTGGCCAGGACCGTGGTCCCGGCGCTTCAGGCGGTCCTGCCCAGACGAGGTCGGCCGGCACAGCGTCACCGTAGAGCTGGATGACGAGCCTCGGCTGCGAGGAGATCACCGTCGCGTACCGGCTCTCGTACTGCCTGGTGTCTGCGCCCTGCAGCTCGCTGGCGCGGCCGTCCGTCGGCGCCGGGCGCCGTCGATCGTGGCAGGTCTGCCGTCGTCCGTCAGGCCTCGAAGCGCCAACGCGTGGCGCCGCCGGGCTCTTCCGACAGGACGCCGAAGACCGTGACGGGCCTGACCGCGTAGAGGTCCCACGGCGGCGGCCCCGCGCTCGGCGCGCTGTAGTCGTACGTGAAGGCGCCGTCCTTCACGACGGCCGGCCACCCCTGCTCGCCGTAGCGCTTCGCGATCCGCTCGAGCGTCGCGTCGTCGGTCACGCGCACGGCCACGCCCTCGACGACCAGGTCGATGCCCTTCAGCGACATCGAGATCGCGCAGTTCGCGTTCCGGGCGAGGTTCCGGCTCTTGCGGGTGCCGGCGCCGCTCACGACGTACACCGTGCCCGAGTCCCACAGGGCACCCACCCCGGCGAGGTGCGGGCGCCCGTCGGGGCGGGTCGTGGCGATGAACGAGGCCTGGGTCGGCTCGGTCGACTCGAGCGCGGCGAGCGCCCGTGACCACGGGATCGGATCGAGGCCGTAGAGCTCGGCGAGGTTCTTCTGGTCTGTGACCTGCCGTTGCGTCATCGGGAAAGGACCTCGCGCAGCTTCGCGGCGAACGCCTCGTGCTCGCCCGGCTGCTGGCCGTACTCGCCGCCCATGAACGCCCCGTGGTCGCCGGGGAAGACGACCACCTCGGTGCCGAGCCGCTCGGCCACGGCGTATGCCCCCCGGCTCGCCAGGGTGCCGTCCGATTCGGCGCCGGCCGCGATCACGATCCGGGTCGACGCACGGCGGAGCGCCTGGTAGTCGGGCTCGTAGCTGACCAGCCAGCGCATCTGGTGGGCGAACATCAGGTCCGTCCGGTTGCCGTCGTCCTCGGTCGGCATGCCGAACATCGCGGGGTCCGGCGGCGGTGCCGCCGCGATCTCCGCCGTGATCGGGCCCTTGTGGCTGACGAGCACGATGAACTGGGCCATCGCCGGCCCGAAGCCGCTCCGCATGTAGGTCTCGTGCATGGCCCGGGTCGCGGCGAGGGCGTGCTCGCGATCCGGCAGCGGCGAGACGAGCGGCGGCTCGTGGGCGACGAGGATCCGGACGTCGCCGGGGTGCCTCGCGGCCCAGGCAAGCCCGTTGACGGCACCGCCGCTGCTGGCGAACACGTCGACGGGGCCGCCGATGGCCTCGACGATCGCGTGGAGGTCCTCCGCCGCGGTCTCGGGCGTGATCGCCGCCGACGGGTCGTGGGTCGTGCTTCGCTCGGTCCCCCGCGGGTCGTAGGTGATGATCGTCCGATCCGCAAAGTGGCCGGCCAGCGTCGGGAAGCCGGCCGCGCCCATCGGCGCGCCGATGAGGAAGAGTGGCGGCTCGCTGCTCGCCGCGTTCGGGCGCACGTCGTAGACGAGGGTCGCTCCGGGGACGTCCAGGGTCCTGGTCGTCGGCTCGGTCGTCGTCGGCATGTCGTTCTCCTCGAAGGTTGTCGTCGGCGATGGAGGCCGACGTCCCGGACGACCGCAGCCGTCCGGGACGCGAACCGTCGCTCCGTCAGGGCACCCGGACGCCGTCGCCGGCGAGGATCGCGTCGATCTGCCCGACGGCCTGCCGCAGGCCTTCCTCCATGCCCATGGCGAGGACCTGCTCCATCGACTCGAGGCTCGGGAAGGTGCTCTCGATCGACATCCGCGTTCGCCCCCCGCCGATCTCCTCGATGGCGACCCGCGCGATCGTCAGCGGGAGCTCGAGGTTCGGCGTGCCGTCGTCGTGGGCAAAGCCGTCGTGGAAGACGAGCCGGTGCGGCGGCGCGACCTCGACGATGTCCCAGAAGCCGCGGGGCTGGTCGCCCTCGGGCCCGGTCATGTGGTACTCGACCCGGCTGCCCGGGGCGAGATCGTGCTTGGTGAAGGTGGCCGGGTACGTCGGCGGGCCCCACCAGCGCTCGAGCTGGCGCGGGTCGGCCCAGAGCTGCCAGACCCGCTCGGCGGAGGCATCGAACTCCGCGTCGAGGGTCATCGTGCGGGCCTCTGGATCCTTGTGGATGGCGGTGACGGTCATGGCCTGGCCTCCTTCGTGTCGCTGAGCAGCTCGGTCATCCGGGCGATCCGATCGCGCCACAGCTCCTCGTATCGATCGAGGAGCCGTCGCGCGACGCGCAGCGCCTCGAGGTTCGTGGTGACGACCTTGCGCCGCCCGACACGCCGTTTGCTGACGAGGCCCGCCCGCTCGAGGATCGCGACGTGCTTCTGCACCGCCGCGAAGCTCATCGGGTAGTGCCCCGCCAGCTCCGCGACGCCTTCCTCGGCCGCGATCGCCCGGCGCACGATGTCGCGCCGGGTGGGGTCGGCGAGGGCGCCGAACATGCGGTCGAAGTCGGGTGGGACGAGCTGCATTGGTACAACCATACGGTTGTATTACTCCCCTGTCAAGCTGGCGGCTGCCGTGGCCGTCTCGCCGGGCAGGCGCGCGCCCATGCGCTGCTTCCGCGCGATCGCGGTCCTGGGCTCCGCGATCGCCTGAAGTGCCCACAATGACCGCATCGCCGACTCGGTCTGAAGGAGGCTCGCGTGAAGGTCCTCGTCTTGCATGGCGTCAACCTCGACATGTTCGGAAAGCGCGACCCGGAGCAGTACGGGACGGTCACGCTCGCCGAGATCGACGCCCGCCTGACGGCGCTCGGCGAGGAGCTGGGCGTGGAGGTCGAGACGTTCCAGACCAACGATGAAGGGGCGATGTGCGGACGTATCCATCGGGCCCACACCGACCGGGTCGACAGCATCGTCATCAACGCCGGCGCCTGGACGCATTACAGCTATGCGATCCGCGATGCCCTCGCAATCCTTGCCGTCCCCATCGTCGAGGTGCACCTGTCGAACGTCCACGCGAGGGAGGCCTTCCGCCACCACTCGGTCTTCTCCGAGGTCGTCAAGGGCCAGATCGCCGGCTTCGGCGCCGACAGTTACCTCCTCGGACTGCGAGCGGCGGTCTCCGCGGCCGGTACCTCAGGTCGAGGCTGACGGGTCAGCCACCTGGATCCAGGTCTTCCCCCGGGCCGATTCGCTCGACTCGAACGCCTGCTGCGCAGCCGCAAGCGGGTACTGCTCGGTGATGATCCGGCTCGGCGCGACCTCCCCGGCCTCCACGAGCTGGACGGTCGCCCGGAAGTCCACGGGATGGTCGTACGTGAGCGACCCGCGGAGCACGAGCTGGCGGCGGACGAGGAGCTGCGCCGACAGCTCGAAGGGGCGGCTGTCGAGGCCGAGGACGAGGAGCGTCCCGCCGATCTCCACGCGACCCAATGCCGTCTCGATCGATCGCGGCGTGCCGACCGAATCCACGACGAGATCGAACCGGGCCTCCGGATCCTCCCCAGCCTCGGCACCGAGCGTGGTCGCGAGCTCGACCCGGGTGGACTGTGGATCGTCGACGTGCACGCGGACCCCGCGGCGGAGCAGGGCAAGCGACATGAGCAGGCCCTGCGGTCCGACGCCGACGACCATCGCCGAACCCGGCAGCGACGCCGGCCCCAGGCGCCGAAGGGCCGCCTCGGCGACCGTCAGCGGCTCGACGCAGACGAGGTCGGCGGGACTCGGTCCGTCGATCCGCCAAGCGAACTCGCTCGGGACGACGAGCTTCTCGGCAAGCGCGCCGGCCCGGTTCATCCCGACCGACTGGCGCCGAACGCACGCCGATGTCCGGCCGCGCCGACACTGCGAGCAGCTCAGGCAGGCGACGTTCGGCTCGACGACGACGACCTCGCCGAGCCGGCTCCGGGGCACCGCCTCGCCGACCGCTTCGACGGTCCCGAATGCTTCGTGGCCCATGATCCACGGGTAGCTCGGAGCATCCCACCGACCGTGGAAGACGCTCAGATCGGAACCGCACAGACCGACCCCACCGACCGCGATCCGGACGTCATCGGGGCCGACGGTCGGGTCCGGCACGTCGTCGATGGTGATGACGCCGGGCCTGGCGAGCAGGGCTGCCCTCATGCCTCGATCCTCCCCTGGTCCTGTCCCGATGCGTGCGCGCCGTCGGGGCCCGCTGGCCGCGATGCCGGTTCGAGGAGTCTCCGCGGATTCGCGATGAGCATCTGGTCCAGGTCCGCCTCGGACGCGCCCCCCTCACGGAGGAGTGGCAGGATCCGCTGCGGGATGTTCTCCATGTGCCAGTTGGGAACCGTCCGCGCCCGCCACGACGGCGGTGTCATGCGACTGAAGAAGGCCGCGTCGTGGGAGAGGATCATCCGATCCCCGTACCCCTCGCGGAGCAGCGCCAGGACCGTTCGCACGCGGCGGTCGTCGGACAGGAGGTGCTCCATGCCGAAGCGGTCCATGCCGATCGTCGCGCCCGTGTCCAGCAGCGCCCGGAGGTAGTCGAGATCGTCGCTGTCCCCAGAGTGGCCGACGATCACTCGGTCGAGAGCGACGCCACGCTCGCGCAGGAAGGCAAGCTGGTCGAGGCCGTTGCGCGAGCCGGGGTGCGAGTGGGTGGTGATCGGGATCCCGGTCTCCCGGTGCGCGATCGCCGCGGCGGTCATCACTCGGGCGACGTCCTCGGTGATGCCCTCCCGATCGGTCATGACCTTGAGCATCCCCGCTCGGATGCCGGTCCCGGCGATCCCCTCGCGAATGTCCGCGAGGAAGAACTCGACGAGCGGATCGGGACCCTCGACGATCCGACCGGGACCGTGGAGCTGGAAGTAGAGGGGCAGCACGTTCCCGGTGTAGTAGCCGGTCGAGGCGATCAGGTTCACCGGGGTGCGCTCGGCGACCGCCGATACGAGACGGACATCCCGCCCGAGCCCGAGGACCGTCAGGTCGACGACGGTCCGGACTCCCAGGTCGTGAAGCCGGGTGAGGCCGCGCACCGCGCCCTCGACCGCCTGGGCTTCGTTCCACTCCGGATCGGGGAAGTTCAGGTCGAGTTCGGGGCTCCGAACGAAGACGTGCTCATGCATGAGGGTCGTGCCCAGGTCGGCGGCCAAGATCGGCCCACGGAACGTCTGGACCGCTGCCGTGCCCGCCGGCCCGCTCATCGGCGTGCGGCCACGGGGCGCCGGGTCACTCGCCGGCTCGACCAACGGACTCGCGCGGCCCCACAGCCCCGGCGGTTCGGCGGCCTGCGGCGCCGGCGCGACTGGCGCCAGGGGCGTCATCCGCTGCCCGGTCCTGGCCGAAGCGGTGGCGGATGGCCTCGGTGTCGGCGCCGAGCGGCCGCGCCAGGGGCGGCACCCTGCCCGGAGTGCGCGAGAGCTTCGGGGAGATGCCGGGAACCAGCAGCGGCCGTTCCAGCCGATCGTCCTCGACGGCCACGATCATGTCGCGGGCCTGGAACTGCGGATCCGCGACGATGTCGGCAATGCTGTTGATCCGGCTGACGGGGACGTGCCGCTCGCGCAGCACGGCCACGACGTCATCCGCGCGCTTCGTCCTCGTCCACGTCGTGATCGCCTCGTCGAGCTCGGCCGAGCGGCGCACGCGGCCGTGGTTGCTCCACAACATCGGGTCATCGGCGAGGTCCGGGCGATCGATGGCGCGGAACAGCTTCCGGAAGAGCGGCGTGATGTTGGCCGCGATGCAGACCAGTGCGCCGTCGGCACAGGGGTAGGCGTTCGTCGGGGCTGAGTTGTGGGCGATGTTGCCCGTTCGCTCGCGCACCGCGCCGAGGTAGCCGTACTCGGGGAGGATCCCTTCGAGCATCGTGAAGAGCGCCTCGGACAGCGCCACGTCCACGACCTGTCCCCGGCCCGAGGTGTGCCGCTCGTGGAGCGCGATCAGCGCCCCGGCGAGGGCGTGCATCGCGGCGATGGAATCTCCCAGGCTGAGCCCGACGCGGGTGGGCGGGCGGTCGGGTTCGCCGGTGATGTAGCGGAGTCCGCCGGCGGCCTCGGCGATGGTCCCGAAACCGGGTTGATCGCGAAGGGGACCGGTCTGGCCGTAGCCCGAGATCCGAACCACGATCAGGCGAGGGTTGTCCGCCATGAGGTCGGCGGGATCGAGGTTCCAGGCTTCGAGCCGGCCTGGGCGGAAGTTCTCGACGAGGATGTCGCTCTCGGCGGCCAGCCGGCGGACGAGTTCCTGGTCACGAGGATCGTGCAGGTCTGCCGCTACCGACTGCTTCCCGCGCGACTGCACGAGGTGCCACAGGGAATCGGTCCCGTCCCAGCTCCGTCCCCACTTGCGGAGCGGGTCTCCGTGATTCGGATGCTCGATCTTGATGACCTCGGCACCGAAGTCGGCGAGCCAGCGCCCCGCAAACGGCCCGGCAATGAGGGTGCCCAGCTCGAGGACGCGGAGGTCCGAGAGGGGCCCTCGCGCCGGGTCGCCGCCCGCTCCGGGTTCCGAAATATAGGACATGGGCCCACTGTATTGGACGCCTGGGGACGGGTCAATGATCAGATCGCAGGGCGGGAGACCGCCGCGACGCGCCGACCGGCCTAGGTCGTCGGCAGGGCCGCCTGCGGGGTGTAGACCCAGAGGAGCTTGAGCGGCTCGGTTCCGGTGTTCCGGTGCTGGTGGTGGACGCCCTTCGGGACCCACATCGCGGCACCCGGGCCGAACGCCGCTTCCTCGCCTTCGGACACGACGATGCCCGATCCGCCGAGCACGAGGTTGATCTCCTCCGACTCGGGGTGGACGTGGTAGGAGCTGGACTCACCCGGTTCGAAGATCGTGATCCCGGCCATGAACTCCTCGGAGCCCGTCTCGGGCGAGACGAACCTGAACACCTTCCGACGCATCCCCGGATCGTCGAGCCCGATCCAGATCTGCTCGGCATCGTCGAATGGGGAGATCACCCGTACCTTCATGAATCCGTCTCCTGCGCATCGTGGTCGGGAACTGGAATGCCGTCATACATGGCAGCCGTGGGGTCGATCAGGCGCATGGGACGCTCGCGCTCGCGCTCCTCCACGATATGGGCCGCGAGGCCGAAGCTCCTCGCGATCGCGAAGACGAAGTCGCCGTACTCCGGGTCGAGCCGCAGGGCTGTCAGCGCCACGGCGAGGGCCCCGTCGATGTTCACCGCGACGGGATGCTCGACGTGGCGGGCGAGCCGGGCCGCCAGCGCCCGGACCGCGGCGGCGTGACGGCCGTCCGAGTGCGTCGCAGCGACGTCGAGCAGCCGCTCGGCCCGAAGGTCGCGCTCGTGCCAGCGGTGGCCGATGCCGGGGAGGCGACGGCCTGCCGCGCGCTCCGCCAGGAAGACCTCGTCCGCCCAGTCCTCGAGGCTCCCGTCGGCCGGCACCGTGCCGATGACCTCCATGGCGCGGGTGACGACGGCGCCGTGCATCTCTCCGAATGCCAGGATCCCGCCGGCGAGGGCGCTCATGCGGGTCGCGCGCGTCGACGCGACGGTCCGAGCCACGAGCGCGGACGGGGCCAGCGGTCCGTGGTCGATCGCTGCGACCAGACAGGCGCCCATCAGCTCCGCCTCCGTCGCGGTGGCCGCCTCGCCCCGCCACAGTCGGAGCAGCATGGCCGGGAACGTCTCGCGGCCGATCGCGTCGTCGAGGGCCACACCGCGGATGAAGACCTGCCGATCGGTGGTCGCGGTGATCGCCGTGGACCAGGATGCTGCTCGCGCCGTCTGGCCGGCGCCGACCCCTTCATGGACCTTCGTCATCTCAAACCTTTTCGTGATCCGGGAGCTCGGGGCCGGCAGGGTGCCGCCCGGCCCTGCGGCGAGGCCGATCGCCTCGTGCCCTGTCGCTGGTTCGATTCATTGCGCGGCCTGGTAGATGCGTTCGATGTCCCACTCCCCCGGCGTCATGACCGGCGTGTTCCGCATGGGGACGTCGATGACCGTCGGCCTGCCCGATGCGCAGGCCTCCCGGAGCGCTGCCTCGAGCTGGTCCGCTCTCTCGATGGAGATCCCGTCCGCGCCGCACGCTCTGGCGATCGCGGCAAAGTCCGGCGAGTAGGCGGACCCCTCGCACTGGAACTCGCAGCCGAAGCCCGTGCCGTAGTGCTTGCGCTGCAGTCCTGCGATCGTCCCGAACGCGGCGTTGTTCATCACGACCCAGACCGGGGCGATCCCCATCTCGACGGCCGTCGCGATGACGCTCGGGTTCGAGCCGAAGGCACCGTCCCCGACGAGCGCGATCACCGGGCGTCCAGGCCGGGCTGTCACGACGCCAAGGACCGCCGCGGGCCCGAAGCCCATCGTCGAGAAGCCGCCCGGCGTCAGGAAGGAGTCGGGCGAGTCGACGGGGTACTGCTGGGCGACCCCGTTCTTGTTCCAGCCGACGTCGGTGACGAGGATCGCGTTCGGGGCTGCTCGCCGGACGTCGGCCAGAATCCGCTCGGGCAGCAGTGGGAACTCATCCGATCTGGCGTTGTCGCGACTCGGCGCCAGGAACGCCTCGCGCTCCGCTCGAAGGAGGTTCCAGTCCTGACCTCGGTCGGGGGTGGCGTCTCCGTAGGCGGCGGCGATGGCCTCGAGCGCCAGGCCGGCATCCGCCGTCGCCGCGAGCGTCGTCGGGTAGTTCCGGCCCGGCTCGTTCGGGTCGATGTCGATGTGGATGAGGCGGGTGGGGGGAATGCCGAACGTGACCCCGTCTTCCCAGCTACTGCTGTCCGTCTCCGGGAACCGCGTCCCGACCGCCAGGATGACGTCGGCCTCCGATGCCAGTCGATTGGCGGTCGGCGAGCCCCAGAAGCCGACGATCCCAAGAAGCTGCGGGTGGTCCGGCGGCAGGACGCCGGTGCCCATGAGGGAGTGTGCGACGGGCATGCCGGTGAGCTCCGCCAGACGCCGCACCTCTGCGGCTGCCCGCCGAGTCCCGCCTCCGGCGAGGAGGAGCGGTCGAGCCGCCGCCCGGAGCTCGCCGGCGATCGCGGCCGCGGTCGAACCGCTGATCGTGGGTGCCGCGACCGGGGATGCCGGGACGACGTCGGCGTCCAGGGCCTCGGCGAGGATGTCCATCGGAACGGAGACGAGAACGGGGCCCGGCCGGCCGGCGAGGGCCGTGTCCCAGGCCCGGGCGAGGACCCGGGGGAGCTGGTCGCTGCGGCGCACCCGCCAGGCGCGCTTCACGAACGGCTCGTAGACCGACACCTGGTCCGCGTCCCGCCGGAGGTTGAACTCCTGGTGCGGCCCGCGCCCCTCGTAGTAGGAGGGAACGTCACCGGCGATCACGACGAGCGGGATGGAGTCGAACGCGGCCGTCGCTACACCCGTCGCGGCGTTCGTCATCCCGGGCCCGACATGCAGGAGCACGACGCCGGGTCGCCCGGTCGCGCGGGCATACCCGTCGGCCGCATGGGCCGCGACCTGCTCGTGACGGGTCGTGATGAACCGCGGGGCGCCAAGCCGCTCGAAGGCGGCGAGGACGGAGATGTTCGTGTGGCCGCAGAGGCCGAAGACCTGCTCGACCCCACGATCGACCAGGAAACGGGCGATGTGATCGGCCGCCGTGGATCTCATGCCGGCTCTCCCCAGATGGATGTCGACAGACGGGGCCTCCACGATTGACTGCGTTCCGAATAACGGGATATCGTCCGCGTAGCAGGAACGTTGCCGCGCCCCGGCACCCCTGTCAAGTGCTACCGGGAGCCACGATTGTCACGTCCGGGACGTCGATCCGACGCGTGCGTCCCTTCCCGGATTGTGGCGCCTCAAGCGGAATCGTCACAACGCGAACTTGGGCTCGCAGTGCAGGCGAGCCAGCGAAAGGCGGGAGATCTCGATGGCGACGCGGCCGATCACGCCGGAGGAAACGGCCCAGGTCGATGAGCTCGTGGCTCGGGGCCGGGCGGCGATGCGCGAGTTCGAAGGGGCGACCCAGGAGCAGGTGGACCGGCTCTGTCAGGCGGTCGGCTGGGCGGTCGCCAATGAGACGACGTTCAAGCGCCTTGCCCTGATGGGCGTCGAGGAGAGCGGGATCGGCGATCCAGAGAGTCGGATCTCGAAGCGGTTCAAGGTCATGGGCATCCTTCGTGACGTGCTGCGACAGAAGAGCATCGGTGTCATCGAGACCCTGCCCGAGAAGGGCATCGTCAAGTACGCCAAGCCCGTTGGCGTGATCGCCTCGCTCGTGCCGACGACGAACCCCGAGCTCACGCCGCCCGGCGTCGGGATCTTCGCCATCAAGTGCCGCGACGCCGTCGTCTTCTCCCCCCACCCGCGGAGCAAGCGAACGACTCGCGAGACAGTCGAGATCATGCGCCGGGCCCTTGCGCGAGAGGGTGCGCCTGTCGATCTGCTCCAGTGCCTGGAGCGGCCGAGCATCCCGGCTGCGCAGTATCTGATGGCCCAGGCGGACCTGGTCCAGGCGACCGGTGGCCGCGACATGGTGAAGGCCGCGTACAGCTCGGGGACGCCCGCGTACGGCGTCGGCGCGGGCAACTCGACGATGGTCATCGACGAAACGGCCGACGTGGCCGAAGCGGCGAGAAACACCCGGATGAGCAAGACGTCCGACTTCGGCTCCGGCTGCTCGGCCGACGGCAACCTCATCGTCGAGGCGACGATCTACGATGCCCTTCGGGACAAGCTCATCGAGGAGGGCGCGCACCTGGCGAGCGAAGAGGAGACCGAGCTCCTCCGAGTCGCGCTCTGGGACGACGAGGGGCACCGGACCGGCGACACCATCGCCATCTCGGCCCAGCAGCTCGCCGTCCGCGCCGGATTCGAGGTCGCCGCCGACCGGAAATTCTTCCTCGTCGAGCAGACCGAGATCGGCCCGCACAACGTCTTCAGCTCCGAGAAGCTCGGGGTCGTGCTCTCGATGTTCCGCTACTCCGGCTTCGAGAACGCCCTCGAGATGGTCAAGGCCGTCTACGAGGTCGGCGGCAAGGGGCACTCGTGCGGGATCTACTCCTTCGATGACGAGCACGTCGACCGGCTTGCCCGCATGGCTCCCGTGAGCCGGATCATGGTCCGGCAGCCGCAGTCGAAGGCCAACGCCGGGGCGTTCAACAACGGGATGCCGATGACCTCGAGCCTCGGATGCGGCACCTGGGGCGGGAACATCACCTCCGAGAACATCCACCTGAAGCACTACATGAACGTGACCTGGGTCAGCCGGCCGATCGCCGAGGACCGGCCGAGCGAGCCGGAGCTGTTCGGCGAGTTCTACGGGACGGCCGTCGACTGACCTCCCGCCCGGCGGCCGGCTCGCCGGCCGCGTCCCGACCGGGATGGGCTCGCTCCCCCGCATCGGCCGAGTATCTTGGTGGCGGGTGACGGCATCGTGCGAGGCGCCGTCGCCGCGGGATCGCGAGCCAGCAGGGAGAAGTCGCGTGACGAACGGGCCCGGCATCGAGTGGGAACCTGGCGAGGAGGACTATCCGTTCCCTGCCCTCCCGGACGAGGACGCCATGGCATTCCTGCAGCGGTGGCTCGATGAGGCTGCCTACGCGCGACTGTCGAGCGGCGGCGCCCGGTACATCCACGAGACGGACGTCCTGAACCTCGTCAATCACGTGACCGCCGACTACGGGCTCATCGATCGCCGGATCGCGGCGTATGGCGACCGGATCATCTCCTCGAGGGCCCGGCTCGCCGCGATCGAGCACCTGGACGCGGCCATCTCCCTGCTCGAGGAGACGCGGCGCACCATCGAACAGGGCGGCGAGACCGCGGAAGGTGGCGAGGCTGCCTCTGCCGCCGGAACGGAGACGTAGTCCGGCGAGGCGCCCGCCGAAGGCGAAGCTCGGCAGCATCGAAACGTAGGGGCCATGGAAGTCGTCGTCGTCGGGGCGCCCGGGAGTGGCGTCAGGACCATCGGGCAGCTGCTCGCGGAGCGGCACGGCGCCTCGTTCGTCGACCTGGCGGGGCCGCTCGCGAACGGCGTCACCGACCGTGTCGTCGGGCTCAGCCGCTCCGTGGACGCCGGACCCGAGGTGCGCCGGGTGATCGCAGCCGACCTGGTGCTGAAGGATCCGCGGCTCCGGTCCAGCCTCTACGCCCGGCGTCGAGTCGTCTGGCTCGACGTCCCGCCGGACCGGATCACCGAGCGACTGCGGGCCGTGCCCGAGTCCGGCCTGCCGCGAGGGCGCTCCCTGTCGCAGTCGGTGATCGCGCACCTCGACGACTACCAGCCGCTCTACGCGGCCGGGACCGCGATCGACGGGGCACGACCGCCCGGGGAGGTTGTCGGCCAGATCGAGGACGCCATCGCCGTCGAGGAGCGCCCGGGCACGCTGATCCTCCGGGCGGACACGAGCCTCGGGCTGCTCGAGCTGGGCCAGGGCACGCTCGGGCGAAGCCTGCTCCGGCTGCTCGAGCGGCTGGGCGCGGAGCGGGCGCCGATCCTGACGACGGAGGTGGCGTGGCGTCGGACCGGGAGCAGCGTGGAGGGCCTGCTCCGGGACGCGGGACTGCCACTCGACCTGGTGTTCCTCCCGGACGGAGCCGCCGGAAAGACCCCGGCTGCCCTGGAGGACGCCGTCCGTGAGCTCGTCCGACGCCGGATCGAACGCCGGGACGTCATGGTCGTCCTCGGTGACGATGTCCTCCTCGAGGCCGGTGGCTTCGCGGCCGCGATCCTCCTCCGCGGACTCCGCCACATTGCCGTGCCCACCACCACGCTCGGCCTGATCGACACGGCGATCGGGGGCAAGTCCGGCGTGAACGTCGCGGGAGCGGGCAGCAACCTCCTCGGTGCCTTCCATCAGCCCGCCGGGATCGTGCTCGACGTGGACCTGGTCTCGTCGGAGAGCCCGCGCGAGCGGACAAGCTCCCTCAGCGAGGCCGTGAAGTACGGTGTCCTCGGCGACGAGCGGCTGCTCGACCTGCTCGAGGAGGCGAGGCCGACACCGGACGGCCAGGTGGTCGGCGGGGCCGACCTGCTCGAGCTGGTGGAGCGGTGCGCGCTGGCCAAGCTTCGGTTCGTCCTGCCCGACGTCCTCGACCAGGAGGATCGCCGGCTGGCCCTCAACCTCGGCCACACGGTCAGTCATGCGCTCGCGGCCGCGTCGGGGTACGCGTTCACGCACGGCGAAGTGGTTGCCTACGGCCTCCGCGTCGCGCTCCAGATCGGCGTCCAGCTCGGCGTCACGCCACCATCGCTTGCGGCTCGAGGCAATCGGGTGCTCGACCGACTCGGCCTCGCGGTCGATCCGGTCGCCGCGAGCGTCGATGACGTCTGGACGTACCTTGCCGCCGACAAGAAGCGGCGCGGTGGGCGGATCCGCTGGGTGATCGTGAGCCCAACCGGCTTCGTCATCCGGAGGGACGTCGCCGAGCACGTCGCCCGGGCCGCCATCGGCGAAGCCCTCGCGGGCAGGAAGGTCCTGTAGTCTCGGGAAGACCGGGCGACGGCCTGCACGGCCGCACCAGGCGACGACCGAAACGCCGGCGCGGGCCGCACCCGAAGCCGGGATAATGAGCGGGCAACCGCGAGCCTCGCTGGCTAGAGGAACGTATGTCCGTCCTGGAGAAGACGAGCAGCCTCATCGACTGCCTCGGTCAGGCGGGCGAGCCCGTATCGCTGGCCTATGTCCGGTCCGCGCTCGACATGCCGAAGTCGTCCACACATCGACTGCTCGGCGAGCTGGCGGCGCTGGGCATCGTCCGTCGGACCGAGGGCGGCCGGTACTCGCTCGGCCCGCGGCTCCTGTACTGGGGCGAGGCGGCCGCGGAGACGTTCGACCTCCGGACCGTCGCCGAGCCGCCGATGCGGCGGCTCCGGGACGAGCTCGGCGAGAGCGTCCACCTGTACGTCCGCGACCACGACAAGCGGGTCTGCATCGCCGCCGTCGAAGCCCGCCACGAGCTGCGTCCCTTCATCCAGCTTGGCCGTCCCCTGCCGCTCCGAGCGGGCGCCGCCGGCAAGCTCCTGCTCGCCTTTGCTGACGACGAGATCCAGCGGCTGGAGCTGCGCCGCGCGAGGACGGATGGCGACACGCTCCCGAACGCCCCCGGGCCACGGCTTGCTGATCAGCTCGAGCAGATAAGGGCGGAGCGCTGGGCGACCTCCGTCGGGGAGCGCCAGGACGGTGTCGCTGCCGTCGCCACGGCGGTGTCCGACTCGCGGGGTCGGGTCGTGGCCGCGCTCTGCATCTCCGGCCCGACGACCCGGCTCACGCGAGAGCGACTGCCGGCGATGCGCGAGCCGCTCGAGGCGTGCGCGGCCGAGGTCACGGGACTCCTGCGCAGAGGCTGACCGCGGTCAGAGCGCGCCCTCGGGCGGAACCGGCGCCGGGCGTCGGTCCGACGCGATCGTCACTCCGACCCCCGCGAGCACGAGCAGGATCCCCGCGATCGTCGCCGGCGTGACGATCTCGCCGACCAGGGCAACCGAGCTGCCGACACCGACGGCGGGCACGGCCATCAGCAGGACGCCCGACGAAACGGCCGGCAGGCTCCGGCCGAGCGTCAGAATCCCCCAGAGGCCGAACCCGGTGGCGAGAACGATCTGGTACGCCACGACGATCGCTTCTCGTGCCGTCCCGGCGAAGGTCGGGAGACCATGGACCGCGAGGGCGGCGACGGTCGTCAGAATCCCGGCGCCGAGCAGCTGCCACGGCATGAGCATGAGCGGCGTCGCCGACCATCGATGGCCGCGCACGTGGACTGTGACGATTGCGCTGGCCATGGCGGCGCCGAGAAGCATCGCGTAGCCGAGCGGGGCGTCGCTGTCCGGGCGGAGGGCCCACGGCTCGGTGAGCAGGACGACACCCCCGATGCCCAGGAGCAGCCCGGCGAGCTTCACCGTGGACAGGCGCTCGTGCAGGAGCCATGCGCCGATGGGCGCCGCCCACAGCGCAGTCGTGTGGACCAGCACGGACGAGCGGCCGGGTGGCACGAGCAGCAGTGCCGAGAACACGAGGCCGTAGACAAGCGCGAGCCGGACCACCGCGACCGACACGACGACGGCATGGTCTCGTCGAGGCGGACGTCGCAGCCCGCCGGTCAGCGCGAGCACGAGTCCCGAACCGAGGCCCGCGCCGAGCAAGCGCAGCGACGTGAGCCACAGGGGCGCGATTGTCTCGAGGCCCCAGGTCATGATCGGCCAGTTCAGCCCCAGGACGAGGACCGTGACGAGCCCGACGACATAGATGAGCGGCGGTCCGACGATCGGCGCCTGCGGCTGCTCGTCAGCCTGGGCCACACCCACTCACGAGCCTGTGCCGGCGACATGGCCGCCCGCCATCAGTTCAGGCCGAGGGCGCGGGGCAGCCACAACGTGATCTCCGGCAGGTAGGTCACCGCGGCCAGCACGATCAGCAGGGCCGGGAAGTAGATCAGGGCGCCGCGGAACACCTTCTCCACGGGTATCCCGGTCACCGAGCTGAGCACGAACGCGACACCGCCCATGGGTGGGGTGAGCAGCCCGATCATGAGGTTGAAGATGATGATCGAGCCGAAGTGGAGTGGATCGATCCCGTACTCCACCGCGACCGGCAGCAGGATCGGCGTGATGATCAGCAGCGCTGAAGTTGGCTCGAGCAGCATGCCGAGGATGATGAGCAACACGTTGATGACGAGGAGGAACATCAGCGGGTCGCTCGTGAAGCCGAGCAGCGCCTCCGCCACGTGCTCGGGGACTCGCTCCCTGGCGAGGATCCAGCTCAGCAGCGCCGACGCGCCGATGATGATCATGATCTGGGCGGTGACGACGGCCGTGTCCCGGAAGATCCCGACGAGATCGGGCAGCCTGACCGTCCGATAGCTCAGTGCGAGCACCAGCATGTAGAGCGCGCCGATTCCCGCGGCCTCCGTCGGCGTGAAGATCCCGCCGAGGATCCCGCCGAGGATGATGACCGGCGCTCCCATCGGCGGAATCGCCCGCAGGAGCGCGCGCCGGACGACCCGCGCGTCGAACGGCTCACCCACGAGGTCGGGGCGGCGCCGGGCCCAGATGTAGACGGTGATGACGAGCGAGATTGTCACGAGGAGCGCCGGCAGGACGGCGGCCGCGAACAGGGCCCCCGTCGAGACCGCCGCGACCGACGCGTAGACGATCGCCGGGATGCTCGGCGGCATGATCGGGCTGATCAGGGCGGAGCTCGCGCTCAGGCCGACGGAGAACTCGGCGGGGTAGCCCTTCTTCCGCATGTGACCGACCTCGATGGACCCGATCCCTGCCGCGTCCGCCAGGGCCGCACCGCTCATCCACGAGAACGCGAGGCTGACGCCGATGTTCACGTAGGCGAGCCCGGCCCGGAGCCGGCCCAGCGAGAGGAGCGCCGCGTCGTAGAGCCGGTCGGCGATCTCCGTCCGGGTCGCGACGATCCCGAGCAGGATGAACAGCGGCACGGCGAGCAGCGGCCAGCTGTTGATCCCCGCCATGGCCAGTCGGATCGCGAGGCCCAGTGAGTAGTCCTCGGTGATGAGGTACGCGAGGCAGGGCCCCAGGATCGCGAATGCCATCGGGACCCGGAGGAGGAAGAGCAGGAGGATCCCGAGCAGCAGCAGGCCGAGGCTCATGCGACCACCCCCTTCCTGCCAGTCAGCTCGGGGATGTCGGCCACGAGGATGGCGAGGGCACCGCGGAACGCGGTGAGGGCGAAGCCGGCAAATGGGATGAGGTAGGTCCACTCGACCGGGATTTCCGCGGCAGCCGTCACCTGGCCCGTGTCGGCGGTGATCAGGCTGAACGTGGCGACCACCATCGCCAGGCAGCCGAGCGTCACCACGAGGTGGGCGAACAGCTTAACGACCGCCAATGCCCGCGCGGGGATCACGTAATCGATCACGTGGATGGCGATGTGCCGGTCGTGGGCCATGAGGTAGCCGGACAGGACGAACGCAGCCCACACCATCGACAGGCGGGCGACCTCGCCGGTCCAGGCCCAGCCCGCACCGGGGACGTAGCGCTGCGCCACCTGGGCCAGCACCAGGATCAGGATGATCACCAGGAACAGCGAGCCGATGGCCTGTTCGATCACTCCGAGCCAGTGCAGCGCGGTACCGAACGCTCCTCGAGCGGGCAGGAGGTCGGGGTTGGTCTCCTCGCCGAGCCGCGGTACGGCGGCGGCTGGATCGCCGGGCTCCAGGGCAGGCTCGGACTGACTGTCGGGCCGACCCGTCCCGTCGGGTCCCAGCTGAGACATCGCCGGCTTCTCCTCCTCGGCTGCGACGGCGCGGGCCCGTGGCTGCCCGCCGTGCACACGTTGGACGGTCGGGCCGCTGGATCGGTGCCCGGGGCGAACCTCGGGCACCGATCGTACAGGTCTACTCGGCCATCGACCGGATGGCCTCGAGCAGCTCCACCTGCTCCGCCGTGAAGTTCTCCCGGAGGTACGCCTCGGCCTTCACCTGGAACGCCTCGCGGTCGACGTCGTCGATGACCTGCGGGGATCCCGCGTCGGCCCAGCCGGCAAGGATCTCCGCCTCCGCCTCCACGACGCACTCGGGCTCCTCGACCATCGCCGTCTCGACGGCGGCGGACAGGGCCTCCTGCTGCTCGGCGCTGAGCCCATCCCAGGAATCACCGTTGATGACGACCAGGTTGGAGCTGAGCTGGTGGCTCGACAGGCTCACGTAGTCCTGGACTTCGTCGAGATTGTTGGAGACGATGTTGACGAGCGGGTTCTCCTGCCCGTCCACCGTCCCCTGCTGGAGCGCCAGGTAGAGCTCCTCGAACGCGACCACCACCGGCTCGATCCCCATGGCCCTCGCGTTCATGAGGAACTGCGGCGACCCCGGGAAGCGCATCCGGAGGCCCTGGAGGTCCTCGGGTGTCCGAATTGGGACATTCGCCGTGAACTGGCGAGCCCCGGTGTTCCACGCGCCGAGGATCCGGAGGCCGGTCTCGAGGAAGCCTTCCTTCAGCCCATCGGACGCGTCGCTCGTGAAGAAGTTGTAGAGGTGTTCGCTGTCGTCGAAGACGAACGCACCGTCCACGACGGCCATCGGCTCATAGACGGAACTGAGCGCCGAGGCCCCCTGGATGTCGAGGTCGTGGTCGCCGGCCTGGACCATGGCGACCCGATCGGTGTCACCGCCGAGTGTGCTGCCACCGAAGATCTCGATGGTCAGCCCGACGTTCGCGGCCTCGGCCTCCTCCTTGATCACCTGGGCACCGCAGGCCGCCTGGGGCTGGGTATCCGTGTAGGAGTGCGCGAGGTCCAGCGTCACGGGTGCGGACGTCGGTCCGGGGGTGACTTCGGCGCTGGCCGGCGGCTCGGTCGCCTGCTGGGACGGTGAAGCACTGCTGCCGCCGCCGCAGGCGGCGACGAGCAGCGTGGCTGCCAGCGCGACCGGGAGCGCCCGGGATCGTGTGCTCATGATCTCTCCCTATCTTCGATTGACGCAGGGTGCGCGTGGAAGGAGCTCGGCTCGGCGACTCGTCCGCGCGGGACGATCCTGAGCCTGCTTCGCGCCGCACGGGACACGACCAGCGGTTTCGCTTCGGGCACTCCTCCTCTTCGGCTCCTCCTCGGCCACGTCGTCGGGAACCGGATGCCCGTCCGTCCCGATCGTTCCGCAGGGCTGGACGCCAGCCTATGTTACGGAACGATATGCTGCGGTCAAGGGGATTCCGACGAACCCGCGAGGTGACGTGATGAAATTGTGCCGGGCGGTCACTCCTGCCGCCCCGGGCTGAGGGAGCCATGGCACAGACCCGCATCGCCGTCGTCGGAGCCGGGTTGATCGGGCTCGCCCATGTCGACGCCCTGCGGCGCAGCCGGACCTGCGCACTCTCGGCAGTGGTCGATCCCGCGCCGAGCGCTGCGTCCGTCGCGGGGCAGGCCGGGGTCCCCTGGTATCGATCGCTCGACGACCTGTTCGCGGCCGGCCTTCCCGATGGCGTCGTGCTCGCCACGCCGAATCAGCTCCACCTCGAGCACGCTCTCCGATGCATTGCCGCGGGCGTCCCGATGCTGCTCGAGAAGCCGATCGCGGCCACCGTCGCGGAGGCGGAGCAGGTCGTCTCGGCGTCGGAGGCGGCCGGCGTGCGCGTGCTGATCGGCCACCACCGCGCCCACAGTCCGATCGTCGCCCGGGCGAGGGAGGTCGTCGGATCCGGGCGGATCGGCCGCCTCGTCGCGATCACCGGGAGCGCCACCTTCCTGAAGCCAGACGGGTACTTCGCCGACACTCCCTGGCGTCGCGAGGCCGGTGGCGGTCCCATCCTCATCAACATGATCCACGAGGTCCACTCGTTGCGGATGCTGTGCGGCGAGATCGTCGCCGTGCAGGCCTTTGCCTCCAACGCCGTCCGCGGGTTCGAGGTCGAGGACAGCGCCGCGATCAACCTGCGCTTCGAGAGCGGCGCGCTCGGCAGCTTCATGCTGTCGGACACCGCGGCCTCGCCACGCAGCTGGGAGCAGACGTCCCGGGAGAATCCGTCGTACCCGAGCTACCCGGACGAGGACTGTTACGTGGTCGCCGGCACGGCCGGTAGCCTGTCGGTGCCGACGATGCGACTCCGGACGTATCCCCGCGAAGCGGACCCGTCGTGGTGGACCCCGTTCGAGGTCGAGGTCCTGGACGTCGCCCGCGAAGACCCGCTGCAGCTCCAGATGGAGCACTTCGGGGCGGTCGCCCGGGGCGAGGTTCCGCCCCTCGTCACGGCCCGCGACGGCCTCGCGAACCTGCGCGTCGTCGAGGCCATCGCGAAGGCTGCAAGGACCGGACGAACCGTCGAACCTGGATGAACGTTCCCTACTGGTCGAGCCGGTAGTCGAGCCGGAACGGCGTCTCCGTGGCCACGAGTCGGACGGTCCATGGTCCCGGTCCCTCGATCTCCGCGAACGCGCGGATCGGTGACTGCCCCGGCGTGACGTCCGCCGACCATGCCACGGTCCCGTCGCCCGCGACGAGCTCGATCCGGCCGGCGCCGTCCGTGACCTCGGCCTCGAGGTCGAGCCGCTGCGCCCCGCTCGCCGGGGTGCCGATCGTACCGAGCTCCATCGCCTCGCCGTCCGGTCCGATCTCGGCGTGCCCCTGGACGGGGCCGCCGGCGCACGCGGCGAGCCCGAACAGCGCGAGGATGACGGCCGCGACGGCGACGCGCCACGAGGTCATCGGGCGCGAGCGGCCTCGAAGGCCGCCAGGGCGAGGCCGGCGAGGAGCCCGATCCCGGCGACGAGGCCGGCTCGGCCGATCGCGGCCTGGAGCTCCGTCCCGATGTCCGGACCGACGGCGATGGCGATCGTCCCGAGCGGCGCGGCAGAGTCCAGCTGGAACCGGCCCGGAGCCTCGGCATCGAACGAGCCGACCGCCGTGCCGAGTCCGCCGGCCCGGTCGTAGCGAAGGTCGGCACCGTAGGCATCGACGACGACCTCTCGGCCCGACGCATCGGTCACCGTGAGCGCGAGCTCCGCGAGGAGCACGGCGCGCGACGCTTCGACGTACACGACCACCGGTCCGGCCGCGTCGACCTCGACCGTCAGCGAGCCGCCGATGGTCGTCCGGTCGAAGTGGTCCGGCGCCGACAGCGCGCCGAGGACGCTCGCTGCGGCATAGCCGACCGCGATGAGGAGCCCGAGTCCGCCGACGAACACGGCAGGCCGGAAGCCGCCGCGTGCGGACGGTCGGCTGGAGATGAACGGTCGGGTTGCGGTTGCCATGCCTACCTCGCTCCGCGCTCGGCCGGGTCGGGCCTCCGCGCGGCCCGCGTCACCGGGGCGCGACGACAGGCTGGCACGGCGGCCATCCGCGGGGCTAGGGTCCGCGGGCACGGATGGACCGGGGCCGGATGGCCTCGCCCGCGGGGACTCGCCGTCCGGCCGCACTCGGCCGGGCCAGAGCCCAGGGCCGGAGAACGCCCGTCCGGCGAGGCGCATACTCTCCGCGACCACCGCGGGCGCGGCACTGGAGCCACCTCCGCCGCGACCCCACCACGCTCCCAGCTGTCCCCCGCAGAGGAGGAAGTCGTGTTGAAGGTTCCCCGTCTCCTCGTGCTCGCCGGCGCGCTGGCCCTCGTTGCCGGCCTCCTGCCGGCGACCGTTGCCGGCAAGAGCGACACGGTCCGGTTCGCGACGTTCAATGCCTCGCTGAACCGCAACTCGGCGGGCCAGGCGCTGGCCGACCTGTCCGTTCCCGGCAATGCCCAGGCGCGCGCCGTCGCCGAGATCATCCAGCGGGTCCGGCCCGAGGTGCTCCTCATCAACGAGTTCGACTACTACGCCCCGACCGCGGACCATCCCGACGGCCCGCTCGTCGACGCGTTCCGGACGAACTACCTCGAGATCGGCCAGGGCGGCGCCGAGCCGATCGAGTACGACTACGCCTTCGTGGCGGAGTCGAACACCGGCATCCCGTCCGGCTTCGACCTCAACAACAACGGGGTCGTCGCCGGTGCGGACGACGCCTTCGGCTTCGGGTTCTTCCCGGGCCAGTTCGGGATGGCGGTCCTCTCGCAGCACCCGATCCTGGCCGACGACATCCGGACGTTCCAGCACTTCCTCTGGAAGGACATGCCGGGCGCGCTCCTGCCCGACGACCCGAACACGGCTGCGCCTTCGGACTGGTACTCCCCCGCCGAGCTCGCGGTCTTCCGGCTGTCGTCGAAGAGCCACTGGGACGTCCCGGTCGACGTCGACGGCACGGTCGTCCACTTCCTCGTCAGCCACCCGACGCCGCCGGTGTTCGACGGCCTCGAGGACCGAAACGGCACCCGGAACAGCGACGAGATCCGGCTCTGGGCGGACTACGTCACGCCGGGTCCGACGTCGGCCTACATCTACGACGACGCGGGCACGCACGGCGGCCTCAAGCCGGGCGCGCTCTTCGTCGTCGCCGGTGACCAGAATTCGGACCCGCTCGACGGCGACAGCATCCCCGGTTCGATCCAGCAGCTCCTCGACCACCCGCTCGTGAACGACCGCCTGACTCCGGAAAGCCTCGGCGCCATCGAGGCCACGGCGCTCCAGGGCGGCGCGAACACGAGCCACGAGAGCGATCCGCGGTACGACACCGCGGACTTCTCGGATACGGCTCCGGGCAACCTCCGGGCCGACTACGTGCTGCCGCGGGTGGGCATCCGGATCCTCGACGCCGGGGTCTTCTGGCCGCTCCGCGACGATCCGCTGTTCCGGCTGACCGGGGTCTTCCCGTTCCCGAGCTCGGATCACCGGGCGGTCTGGGTGGACCTCCAGATCCCCGGCTGACCATCCGGCCACGCGCCGGCCCCGGGGCCGGCGCGTGGCATACTCCGGCCCGGCGTCCCGCCCAGCACGAGGACGTCGATCCATGGACCTCATCCAGGTCGGGGCAACGTGGCTCCACCTGCTCGCCACCGTGGCCCTGCTCGGCTTCTACGGGATCCTCGGGATCGTCGTGGTCCCGGTCCTCGAGCGCGGCCGGCCGGCCGCCGAGGCAGCCGAGGTCGTCCGGGGGCTCGAGGCCCGGGCTCTCCCCGCGATCGTCGCGTCGCTCGTGGTCTTCTTCGTGACCGGCGTCTGGCTGTTGCTCACCGACGACCGCTACGGGGGGCTCGGCAACCTCGGGTCCACCTGGGCGACGGTCTTCCTCGTGAAGCACGCGGTCATCCTCGGGATGGTCGGCGTCGGAGCCTGGATCGACCTCCTCGCGGTCCGTGGCCCCGTCTCCGCGGAGCCCGCCGGGCAGCTCCGCCGCCTCCGCCGGGCGGCCGCCGTGATGACGATCCTCGGCGCCCTCGTCCTGCTCCTGACGGCGGCCGGCCAGGCGAGCTGAGCGACCACCCGGTCGTCAGGCCGTCGAGCGGCGGGACGCCATGGCGCCCTGGATCGCGTGGAGCAGCTCGGCTGCGGTCACCGGCTTCGGCAGGAAGGTCGCGCCACGCTCGGTGACGCGCTCGAGGTCGAGCGTCTCCGCCGTATAGCCGGAGAGGAGCACGATCCCCACGGTCGGGTAGCGCTCGAGGATCCGATCGGCGAGATCGATCCCCGACATCGCCGGCATGATCACGTCGCTGACAAGGACGTCGACCGGTTCCGAAAGCCGCTCGACCTCGCGCAGCGCCTCCTCGCCGTCGCCCACCGCGATGACCCGGTAGCCGGCACGCCGGAGGTGGCGGCTCGTCATGTCGCGGACGGACGGCTCGTCCTCGACGACGAGGACGAGCCCTGAGGCGAGGGCTCCGGGTGGCGGCGTGCCCGGCGCAGTCGTCTCGGTCACCGGCGCATCGACCCGCGGGAAGTAGAGCTTGAACGTCGAGCCCATGCCCGGCTCGGAGTAGAGCCAGATGTGCCCGCCGGCCTGGCGGACGATCCCGTAGATCGTGGCGAGCCCGAGGCCGGTGCCCTTGCCGTGCTCCTTCGTCGTGAAGAACGGCTCGAAGATGTGCTCCCGGACCTCCCGGTCCATCCCGACACCGGTATCCGCGACCGAGAGCATGACGTAGGGCCCGGGCGTGACGTCGAAGTGCTCCGTCGCATACGGCTCGTCGAGGACGACGTTGCCGGATTCGATCGTGACCGTTCCGCCGGACGGCATCGCGTCGCGGGCGTTCACGACGAGGTTGAGGACGATCTGGTCGAGCTGGCCTGGGTCGGCCCGGATCCGCCCGGCCTCGGGATCGAGCCGGAGCCGGAGCTGGAGGTGCTCGCCGATCAGGCGCCGGGCCATCGGCTCGACGGACCGGATCCCGTCGTTGAGGTCGAGCACCTTCGTCGACACGAGCTGCTGGCGGCTGAAGGCCAGGAGCTGGGCGGTGAGGTCCGCGGCCCGGTCGGCGGCGTCGCCGATCGCCCGGACGTTGCTGAGCGCCTCGCGACGGTCGAGCCGGTCGGACTCGAGGTCCTCCTGGAGCAGCTCGGCATAGCCGCGGATCGCGAAGAGCATGTTGTTGAAGTCGTGGGCGATGCCGCCGGCGAGCCGCCCAATCGACTCGAGCTTCTGCGCCTGGAGCAGCTGGTTCTCGAGGGCCTTGCGGGCGGTGATGTCGACGACCGTCGCGAAGACCTGGAGCCCGTCCGACGTCTCCACCGGCGAGAGGCTGATCTCGACCGGGAACTCCCGTCCGTCCCGGCGCCGGCCGGCGAGATCGAGCCCGATGCCCATCGGCCTCGCCACCGGTCGGTTCAGGAAGCCGTCGCGATGGGCGACGTGGCGGGTCGCGACCCGCTCGGGCAGGAGGATCTCGACCGGCTGCCCGACGATCTCCGCGCTCGTGTACCCGAACGTGGCTTCGACCTGCGGGTTGGCGTACGTGATCCTTGCGTTCTGGTCCACGGCGATCACCGCATTCGGTGACGCCTCGAGCACCGGGTAGTAGACCTCGCGGCCCGACCGTTCGGTCGGTCGCGGGGACGCGGCCCACTCCGAGTCCATCTTCGATTTGCTCCCCTCGGCAGTCCTGGCCGGAGAGTACCGCACGGCCCCGGCGGCGACCCGGAGCGCGCGGATCGGGCATCCACCGCACTTGTCGGGGGCGGGACCGCGCCCCACACTTGACCTCGGGGGTAATGGGGAGGGCACGGGGTGGGGCTCGCGGCGACGCCGGGGATCATCCGCCTGTTCCGGTTCCGCCCGCTTCGGGCGGCCTTCGACGCGATCCTCCGGGACGAGATGATCCCGGATCTGCTCAGGTTGCCCGGGCTCCGCGACGTCCACGTCGGGCGCCAGGGACCGGGCGACCTCGGCCCGCGGCTCGTGGCGAGCATCTGGGACTCGCGCGCGGCGATGGCCGAGGCCGTCGGCGAGGACTTCGATCCGCCGACGTTCCACCCGGAGCGCCTCGCCGAGACGACCGATCGGGAGCTCCTCTGGCTCCCGCTCGCGTTCAGCTGGACGGCCGACATCCCCGGTCGGCCGAGCGTCCTCCGACTCGTCACCGGTCGAGTCCGCCCGGACGAGCTCGACGCCTACGTCGCCGAGGCGCGCAGCGGGACGATCGACGACGCGACGGCAGGGCACGGGCCCCTCACGCTGCACCTCGCGGCGCGGCCGCCCGATCGGTTCCTGACGCTCTCCACGTGGCCCGACTGGCCGACGCTCCAGGAGGCCACCGGCGGCGACGTCGGCCGGCCGATCGCGACCCGCCATGCGGAGCGGCTCCTGGATTGGGGCGCCTCGCACTTCGAGGTCATCCCGACCCCGCACCCGCCCGCGGCGTCACGCCGACCGCGCTGAGCGGCGGGCCCGCCGGCGCGCCTCGGACGGGCCCGCGGTCAAGAGCGGCCCCGGCCCGGCCGCCGGATGCGCGTCAGCGGTCCTGGCCGGCCTCCCGTGGCTGGGCCGGATCGCGCGGGGCCTCACGGTGACCGCCGGGCGGCGTGTCGCCCTGCGCGGCCGCGGGTGCCGGACCTCGAACCGGTCCCGGCTGGCTGGCGCCGGCCGAGACGCGCCGGTCGTCCGGGCCCACGCCGCCGGGGATCGTCTCGGTCGCGCGTTCCGGCATCCGGCCGATGTAGGCGCCGGCGTCCCGCGGCGCCTGCCGTCGCTCGTCGCCGGACTCCGGGCGCTCCCCCTGGCCGGGGCGGCCTCGCTGCTGTGCCATCGGTGCTCCTCCGTGGTGGACGGTCGGGATGGTGGTGTCGGGTGTCCCGCACGGATGCGAGCGCCCGGGACACCCGGACCCGACGGTGCACCGGGCACCATCGCCGGGCGGCTACGGAACGCCGCGGGTCGGTTGCGCGGGCCTTGCTGACCCGTATCAGCCGCGGAGCCGGCCGTGCCTCGCCATGACCTCGCGCAGCCGGTCGTGCGGCAGGCGATGGGCGGTGATCCCGTCGCGCCCGGTCATCGTCTCCGCGGCGACGAGGGCATTCGCGATCGCCTCCTCGGTTGCCTCGACCGTCGCCTCGAAGATCGGGTCGAGGGCCGGGTCGACGAGGGCGTGGAGCCGGACGACACCGTGCCCGACGGGCTCGGCCTCGCCCTGGGGATGGGCGCGGTTGCCGGTCGCGAAGGCGATGAAGAGGTCGCCCGAGGACGTCGCACCGAGGCCGCCCGTGCGGGCCAGGCCGAGACCGGCCCGCTGGGCGACCCGGGCGCACTGGTGCGGCAGGAGCGGTGCGTCGGTCGCCACGACGATGATGATCGAGCCGCCGCCGGCCGGTCCCGCGAGGCCCTGGCGCGGGTCCTCCCACGGGGACGGGACCATGTCGACCGGGATCTCCCGCCCGACCGGCACGCCGTCGATGGCGAGGAGGCCGCGCCGGCCGTAGTTGGCCTGGACGAGGACGCCCACGGTCCAGCCGCCCGCGTCGGGCGGGACGAGCCGGGACGCCGTCCCGATCCCGCCCTTGAACTCGTGGCAGATCATGCCGGTACCGCCGCCGACGGAGCCCTCGGCGACCGGACCCGACGCCGCCGCTGCGTGGGCCGCGTCGACGTGCTCGGCCCGGACATGGAAGCCGCCGATGTCGCTGAGCTGGCCGTCGTACGTCTCGCCGACGACCGGCAGGTTCCAGGCCGGGCGGTCGGGGTGCTCGTCGCGGAGGCCGATCGCGATCAGGGCGTCCCGGACGACACCGAGGGAGTTCGTGTTCGTGATCGCGATCGGGCCGTGGAGGAGGCCTGTCTCACGGATCCACTCGAGGCCCGAGAGGTCGCCGTTGCCGTTCAGGACGTGAGCGCCGGCGAACACGGGCTCCGACCAGGTGTCGCCGTCGTGGGGGACGATGACCGTGACGCCCGTCCGGACCGGGCCCTCGCCCCGGACGAGCGGCCCGTCGCCGCGGACGATCGACGCGTGGCCGACCCGGACGCCGGCGACGTCGGTGATGGCGTTCCAGCGACCCGGGCGGCCCTCGCCGATGGCGATCCCGAGGTCGCGGGCCCGGACCGGGGCCGCCGTGTCGCTCACAGGGCCTCCGCGAGGAACGCGAGGGTCGCGATCCCGAGGTAGATCGCGAGGCCGCCGAGGACGAGGAACCAGCGGACCGGCCGCGAGATCGGCGAGCCGCCGGCCACGAAGTACGCGACCGGCCCGAGGACCGGCACGACGAGGACGACCGCCATCCAGCCGATCCGCCGCCGGTCCGAGACCGGCTCGCGCCGGACGAGGTCCCAGAGCGCGATCGCGACCCACGCCGCGTAGAGCACGAGCGGGAAGACGTAGCCGTAGAGCCCGAGGACGGTCGTCAGCGTCGACGTCAGCGGGATTCCCATGATCGTGACCTCCCTCGCTACGGCCGGGACGCCGCCGGCGCCGGCACGGATCTGCTCGATGGACCGGATCGCGTAGGGGCCCGGGACGGCCGTCTCGGGCACGGCCGGGACCGGCGGGGCCCCGAGGGCGTCCGGCAGCTTGGCCTGGGCCGGCGGGGCAGGCTCGGTCCGCCAGTCGCCGCTCGTGTAGTGGCCGCCGAGCGCCTGGGCGAACCGGGCGAGGAGCCCGACCGTGGCCGCCGGGTCGCCGCCGCCCGCGATCCGCGCGTCGCACGCGACGAGGGTCTCGATCGCCGGCGGCAGGCTCGTCGCGTGGCGGTTGGCCTCGAAGCAGTCGCCGCGGACGGACGGTGCCCCGACGGCGAGGTCCGCCCGGCCCGAGCCCGACACGTCGTTGCCGCGGACGACGTTCCCGCTCGTGGCCCAGAGGTTCGCGTCGAGGTTCGGCAGGAGCGCGATTCCGAAGACCGCGTGGCCCTCGACCAGGTTCTCCTCGACGAGGTTGTCGCGACCCCCCGCGACGAGGATCCCGATCCCGAACGCCGGGTACTCCAGGCGCTTGAGCGGCGCGTCCGTGGCCGAGTTGCCATGGACCCAGTTGCCCGCGATGACGGTCCCGGCCTGCGGCGCGAGGAGCTCCGAGTCGAGGGTGTTCGGGACGATCCCCGCGTTGTTCCGGCGCCACTCGCTGTTGACGATCGCGAGGTCGCCGCCGGCGTTCGTGCCCGAGTAGCCGAGGCCGTTGTGCTCGGAGACGACATCGGTGATCACGGCGTGGCAGGGCTGGCACTGGCCGATGTAGAAGCCCGAATCCGGGTGCCCGGAGGCGTACGAGTGCTCGAACCGGCCCCAGACGCTGTCGAACGCGTAGACCCCGTAGTCGCCGTTCGCGTACGTCGTCACGTACGAGGCGCGGTAGCCGTTCACGCCGGCCCAGTAGATCCCGTTGAGCTGGTAGTGGCGGGCGGTCAGGTTCTCCACGACGACGCCGTCGGCCTCCACGACGTGGATCCCGTTCGCGAGCGTGAAGTCGCCGTCGAGGATCGTCGCGTTCCGGTCCTCGCCCCGGATCGTCAGGTACGGCGTCGTGACGAGGACGGCCTCGCGATACTCGCCGGCCGCGACGAGGATGAGGTCGCCCGGCGAGGCGGCGTCGACCGCGCCCTGGATCGTCGCGGCATCGGCCGGCACGCGGATGGTCGCGCCAGGGCCCTCGGGGACCGGCTCGCGTCCCGGGCCGACGCCGCCGACCCCGCCGGTCGAGGGCAGCACGGCGTCGCCGACGACGACGATGCCGGTCATCCCGATCCCGCCCGGCCGCCCGTGGAGGAGACAGGTGAACCGGAAGACGCCTTCGGTCTCGAAGACGTGCGAGAACTCGTCGCCGGTCTCGAGGACCCCGGAGTCGAAGCTGCCGTCGTCGGCCGTCACCGTGTGCGGGTTGCGGCCGCTGTTCTCCCACTCGACCTCGGCCCCGACCTCGACCCGGACGATCTCGGGGTTGTAGAAGTCGTCGAGGTTCCGGACGACGCGATACGTCGCCTCGGTGCCGCCACCGAGGAAGCCGCCCAACACCAGCCCGACGACGACGAGGACGAGCGCGCCGAGCGCGGCGAGGAGGACGCGACCCACGGGCCGAGGCTAGCAGAGGGCCCGGGCGCCGGCGCGGCCGGCGCGCGCGGTGGGTCAGTCGGCCTGGCTGGTCGAGATGATGTCGACGCCGTCGATGCGCTCGATGGCGTCGAGCGTCGTGGCCATCACCGTCGCGCTCCGGCCGCGGATCGCGAGGTCGGCCCGGTAGCTGTCGCGCCCGAGCCGGGTCGTCTGGATCGCCGCGATCTCGATCTTCGCCGCGGCGAGGGCGCTCGAGATCTGGCCGATGGCGTCGACGCGGGTGAGGCTGAGCCGGAGCTGGACCTCGGGCTGGTTGGACCCGTGGAGCCGGTCGGCGATGAGGTTGATCGGCCAGAGGCTGACGAGGATGATGACCGTCGAGACGAAGGCCAGGACGTGCTCCCCGGCCCCGGCGGCCATGCCCACCGCTGCCGTCGCCCAGAGGCTTGCGGCCGTGGTCAGGCCCCGGATCACGACCCCGTCCTTCAGGATCGCGCCGGCGCCGAGGAAGCCGATGCCGGACACGATCTGGGCGGCGATTCGCGTGGGGTCCACGACGGCGGGACTGCCGTCGCCGAGCGGGAAGCCGTGGATCGAGAGGACCGTGAACAGCCCCGACCCGAGGGCCACGAGCATGTGGGTCCGGATGCCAGCCGGGTGGTTGTGGATCTCGCGTTCGGCGCCCACGATCCCGCCAAGCCCGGCCGCGATGATGATCCGGACGGCGAGGTCCAGCTGGAGGCCGGCTTCGATCATGGCGAGCACCGGGATGGCATGGCGGAGATCATAGCCACCGGGCGGGGCGGACACGAGCGCGCCGGCCGCCGCGCCGTACCATCGCGACCATGCGGATCGACCTGAACGCCGACGTCGGTGAGTCGCTCGGGCCGTGGCCGATGGGCGACGACGCGGCGCTCATCCCGCACGTGACGTCGGTCAACATCGCGTGCGGCTTCCATGCCGGCGATCCCCGGACGATCGAGCGGACGGTCGCCCTGGCGATGGCCGCCGGCGCAGCGATCGGCGCCCATCCGGGCTATCCCGACCTCGTCGGCTTCGGGCGGCGCGACCTGGCGATGTCGGCCGAGGACCTCGAGGCGTCGATCGTCTACCAGGTCGGGGCCGTCATGGCCTTTGCCCGTGCCGCGGGTGCCGAGCTCCGGCATGTCAAGGCCCACGGCGCGCTCTACAACCGGGCCGCGGCCGATCCGGGGGTCGCGGCGGCGGTGGCCCGGGCCGTCCGGCGATCCTCCGCGGGACTCGTCCTCGTCGGCCTCGCGGGGTCGGCGCTCCTGGATGCCGGCCGCGACGCCGGGCTCACGGTCGCCGCCGAGGCGTTCCCCGATCGGGCCTACGAGCCGGACGGGACGCTCCGGTCGCGGTCGCTCCCCGACGCCGTCATGACCGACAGCGCGACCGTCGCCGAGCGGGCGGTCCGGATGGCTCGTGACGGGGTCGTCGTGGCCGTCGGCGGCGCCACGGTCGCGCTCCAGGCCGACACGCTCTGCATCCACGGCGACACGCCGGGCGCGGCTGAGCACGCGCGGGCCGTCCGGGCCGCGCTCGAGGCGGCCGGCATCGCGGTGCGGCCCCTTGGCGGCTGATCCGACCGGGTCGGGATCGCCGGGGCCGGCGGTGCTCCATCTCGAGGGGGTCGCCGTCCGTCGTGCCGGGCGGACGATCCTCGGGCCGCTCGACTGGACGGTCGGTGCGGGGGAGCGATGGGCCGTCGTCGGGCCGAACGGGTCGGGCAAGACGACGCTCCTCCAGGTGGCCTCCACGTACCTCTGGCCGTCCAGCGGCACGGTCGCCGTCCTCGGCGAGCGGATCGGCCGGATCGACGCGCGGGTGCTTCGGGAGGTGATCGGGTATGCCGGGAGCGGCCTCGAGCGCTCGATCGACGGTGACCTGGCGGCGCTCGACGTCGTGATGACCGCCCGCCACGCGGCCCTCGCCCCGTGGTGGCATCGATACACGGACGCCGACAGGGCCAGGGCCCGGGGGCTCCTCGACCGCCTCGGCGTCGGCGCGTTCGCGGGTCGGACCTTCGGGTCGCTCTCGACCGGCGAGCGACAGCGGGTCCAGATCGCGCGGGCGCTGATGCCGGAACCGCGCCTGCTCCTGCTCGACGAGCCGGGAGCCGGCCTGGATCTCGGGGCCCGCGAGACGCTCGTCGACGATCTCGCGGCGCTCGCCGCCGATGCCTCCCTTGCCGCGATCGTCCTCGTGAGCCACCACGTCGAGGAGATCCCACCCGGCTTCGGGCACGCGCTCGTCCTCGGCCGCGGCCTTGCGGTCGCGGCCGGCCCGATCGACGTCGCGCTGGGGTCCGGGCCGCTGTCCGAGGCGTTCGGGCGTCCGCTCGTCGTGGAGCGATCGGACGGCCGGTTCGCGGCACGCGGGCTCCGGTGAGCGGCACGGCGCGCCGAGTCCGGTGAGCAGCACGGCGCCCGAGCCCCGGATCACCGCCCTCGGCGACGCGGCGGTCCTCGTCGAGCTCGGCTCGACGGTCGATCTCGAGACGAACCGCCGCGTGCGGTCGATCGCCGCGCGGATCACCGCCGCCACCGATGCGCTGCCCGGCTGGGGCGCGCCCGTCCCCGGGGCGTGCAGCGTCCTCGTCCCCGTCGATCCCCTCGAGCCGGGGGTCCGGTCTGCCGTCGACCGGCTCGCGACGCTCGTCTCGGCGGCCGAGACGGGCGAGGCAGGCGAGGCGGGCGACGAGGCCAAGGCAGCCCGGCTCGCGGCCGCCGGCGACCCACCGATCCTCGAGATCCCCACCCGCTACGGCGGCGAGGACGGTCCGGACCTCGCGGCCGTGGCCGAGCTCACCGGCCTCACGACCGCGGCCGTCGTCGAGCGGCATGCCGCGGCGACGTACACGACGCTCTTCCTCGGGTTCGTGCCGGGGTTCGGCTACCTGGGACCACTCCCACCCGAGCTCGCCGTTCCCCGTCGACCGGTGCCGCGGACCCACGTCCCGGCCGGCTCGGTCGCGATCGCCGGGGCGCAGACCGCCGTCTACCCGATCGAGTCGCCCGGGGGCTGGTGGCTCATCGGCCGAACGGACGAGGTGCTCTGGGACCCGCGACGCGATCCGCCCGCGCTCCTTCGGCCAGGCGCTCGCGTCCTGTTCGTGCCGGCACCGGGGAGCGTCGGGCGATGACGGTCGCGGAGGTCCTCGAGGTCGTCGACCCGGGCATCCTGACCACGATCCAGGACGCCGGCAGGCCCGGGCTCGGGGCCCTGGGCGTGCCGCGTGCCGGGGCGTGCGACCCGACCTCGCTCGCGATCGCGAACCTGCTCCTCGGCAACCGGCCCGACGACCCGGCCCTGGAGTGCACGCTCTCGGGGCCCGAGCTGCTCGTCCTCCGGGACGGCGTCGTGGGCCTGGCCGGCGCCGACCTCGGCGCCGTGACGCTGCCCTCGGGCCGGCGACTCGCGACCGGCGCCGCCCACGCCGTGGCCGCCGGGGAGCGGCTTTCCGTGCGCGGCGGCGGGGTCGGCGGCGAGGCCGGCGCCGAGGCGGGCTGCCGGGCGTACCTCGCGGTGCCGGGCGGGTTCGAGGTCTCGCGGGTCCTGGGATCGGCGTCGACGTCGCTCGTCGGCGGCTTCGGCGGGCTCGATGGGCGGCCGCTGCGGGCCGGCGACCGGCTTCGGGCGGCGACCGCCACGAGCGTCGATCACCGCCTGGCGCGGAACCGCTGGCCGATCGGGCTGGCGCTCCCCGGATCCGGCGGTACGGTCGCGGTCCTGCCGGGCCCGGCCGCGACCGGCGAGCGGGGCCGTGCGGCGCTGGATCTCCTGACCGGGACGACGTGGCGGGTCGCCGCCGCGAGCGATCGCCGCGGCCTGCGCCTGGAGGGCCCCGTCGTCGAGCTCGACGTGCCGGCCGACGGCCCGAGCCACGGCGTCCCGACCGGCACGATCCAGGTCACGCCGTCGGGCCAGCCCCTCGTCCTCCTGCCCGATGCCGGCCCGACGGGCGGGTACCCGGTCCTCGCGGTCGTGGCCACGGCGTCGCTCTCGATCGTCGGGCAGGCGCGTCCCGGCGGGACGGTCCGGTTCCGGCTCGTGGCCCCGGATGTTGCGCGGGCGGAGGAACGGGCACGCCGGGACACGCTCGCCGCCGGGGGTGCCCGCCTCGCGGCGACGGACCCGTGGGACGACCTCCCCGATCACGCCGGCGCGTAGTGCCGGTGCTGCCCCGCGGGCGCCACATGATCCGATCACGGGCCCGCGACGAAGGCTCCGTCGTGAACCTCGTCACGATCGCGTCATCGCCCTCGCCTATGGTTGTCGCGTGAACGACCAACCGGCCGGCGACGCCCCGGCCGACCGCGACCCCGCGGAGCGCCACCCCGCCGACCGCGACCCCGTCGCCGCGCCCGCCACGCCCGTGGAGCCGGCGGAGACCGGCGCGCGCGCGGCGCTCGCGCCGGAACGGGCCACGAAGGCCTCGCGGGGGAGCGCGGCGCTCGCCGGCGTCGTCGCGACCGGGGCCGCGCTCGCGACCGGCGAGCTCCTCGCCGGACTCCTCGCCGGCATCCCCTCCCCGATCCTCGCGGTCGGGCGCACCGTCATCGACCTCCAGCCGCCCGGCGCCAAGGAGCTCGTCGTCTCGCTCTTCGGGACCGCGGACAAGCTGGCGCTCGAGGTCCTCGTCCTCGGCGTCGCCCTCGTGATCGGCGCCGGGCTCG
>DASUMJ010000241.1:0-2672 GCA_036277775.1 Candidatus Limnocylindrales bacterium | reverse complement strand
TTCCACAGCCTCTGCGCCCGCGTGCTGCGGCGCGACGGCGAGGCCATTGGGATCGATCGCCGGTTCCTCATCTACGACACCGACGACCAGGTCGCGCTCATGAAGCAGATCCTCCGCGAGGAGGGCCTCGACGCGAAGGGCGAGACCCGGCCCCAGTCGATCCTCGGCGCCATCAGCCGGGCCAAGAACGACATGGTCGATCCGACCGAGATCCCGCCGATGCGGATCGCGACGGGCGTGCTCGTCGAGATCGCCCGGCTGGCGCGGCGGTACCGCGACGCGCTCCAGCGCTCCCACGCCCTCGACTTCGACGACCTCCTCCTCGAGGCCGTCCGGCTCTTCGATGCCGCGCCGGAGGTCCTCGCGAAGTACCAGGAGCGCTGGCGCTACCTCCACGTCGACGAGTACCAGGACACGAACCGGCCGCAGTACCTCTGGATCCGGGCGCTCGCCTCGAAGCACCGGAACCTCGCCGTGGTCGGGGACGACGACCAGTCGATCTACGGCTGGCGTGGGGCCGACATCCGGAACATCCTCGACTTCGAGCGTGACTGGCCCGACGCCACGGTCGTGAAGCTCGAGCAGAACTACCGCTCGACCCAGCTGATCCTCGACGCCGCGCACGCCGTCGTCTCGAAGAACGAGGCCCGGACCGACAAGAAGCTCTGGACGCAGAACGACCGGGGCCGCCCGATCGACCGCTTCGAGGCCTACAACGAGGAGGAGGAGGCCGAGTGGATCGCCCGGCGGGTCGAGGAGCTGACCGGCACGCGCGGCTCCGTCCTCACCCGCCGCGCCGACGACGCCGGCGGCACCTACAGGCTCCGGGACATCGCCGTCCTCTACCGGACGAATGCCCAGTCCCGCTCGATCGAGGAGTCGTGCCTCCGCTACGGGATCCGCTACCAGGTCGTGGGCGGCACCCGGTTCTACGCCCGCAAGGAGGTCAAGGACGCCCTCGCCTACCTCCGGATCCTGCGATCCGACGCGGATTCCGTGAGCTTCGAGCGGGTCATCAACGTCCCGCCCCGATCGATCGGCGACCGGACGATCGAGATCATCCGCTCCGTGGTGGCCCGCGAGGACGTGCCGTACTGGCTCGCGCTCGAGCGGGTCGTCGAGGGCGGAGCGGCCCCCGAGCTCGCCGCCCGATCCCGGACGTCGGTGGCCGACTTCGTGGGGCTCGTCCGGCGGCTCCGGACGCGGATCGGGGTCCTGCCGCTGCCGGAGCTCCTCGACGAGGTCCTCGAGCGGTCGGGCTACCGGGCGATGCTCGCCGACGGGACCGAGGAGGGCGAGGAGCGCTGGGCCAACCTCCTCGAGCTGCGCGAGGTCACGACCCGCTACGACGACCTGTCGCCGGACGACGCCCTCGACCGCCTCCTCGAGGAGACCGCGCTCGTCGCCGACCAGGACTCGTACGAGTCGGACGCGGACAAGCTGTCGCTCATCACCCTCCACGCGGCGAAGGGCCTCGAGTTCCCGGTCGTGTTCATCGCCGGCCTGGAGGAGGGCCTCTTCCCGACGAGCCGGGCGATCGAGGCCGAATCCGGCTTCAACCCGAACCCCGCCGGGATGGAGGAGGAGCGCCGCCTCGCCTACGTCGGGATGACGCGGGCGAAGGACCGGCTCTACCTGTCGCATGCATGGCAGCGAGCGACCCGGCGCGGGAACAGCGGGTCGTGGATGGCCGAGCCGTCGCGCTTCCTCCTCGAGATCCCCGGCGAGCTCATGAGCGGACCGCGGCTCGCCAGGGCCGCCGGCGAGACCGCCGACGACGCGCCCGACGATCTCAACCTCGTCTTCGGCCGGGGCGCCACTCGGTTCGGGACGCCGATCCGCACCGGCGGCGGCGCCTACCGCGAGGGGAGCGGACGTCCCGGCGGCCCGCGGGTCGGCGAGGCGTTCCGCCCGTCGCGGGACCTGGCCGCGAAGCGGGAGGCGTTCGCGGGTGGGGCACGTTCCGGCACGTTCGGGACCCGTCGCATCGAGGCCTGGGACGACGAGGCGCCCGACGGCGGGGCAGACGCTTCGGCTGCCTCGGCGCCGGCCCGGGCGGCACCGCCGGCCCGGCCCGTCATCCCGGGCGAGCGCCGCTACCGCGACGGGGACCGGGTCCGGCACGCCCGCTGGGGCGACGGCATCGTCGTGACCTCGAAGCTCACCCGGACCGACGAGGAGGTCACCGTTGCGTTCCGCGACCCGCAGGTCGGTCGGAAGACGGTCCTCGCCTCGCTCGCCGGCCTGGACGTCGTCGGCTGATGGGTTGGATGCAGCGCGCCAGGGGATCCAGCGGCGCGCTCGCGCTCCTGCTCGTCCTCGTCGCCGGCGCCTGCTCGAACGGCGCGCAGCCGTCGTCGACCCCGAGCGACGCTCCCGCGACCGCGAGTCCCGACGCGGCGACGGCGTCGCCTCCGGCCGATCCGAGCGCCGCCACCACGCCCGGTGCCTCGCCCCTCCCGGGCGCCGTGCTGGTACCGGGCACGCACGCCGCGCTCGTCCCGCCCGAGGGGTTCACGGCCTCCGCCACGTTCGTCGGCTTCGAGCACGAGTCCGGCGCGTCGATCGTCATCGCCGAGCTGCCCGGGCCGTACGACGAGATCGTCCCGGGCCTGACCGACGAGGGGTTCGCCGGCCAGGGGGTCACCGTCACCGCGCGGACGGAGCTCACC
>DASUMJ010000240.1:0-5696 GCA_036277775.1 Candidatus Limnocylindrales bacterium | reverse complement strand
GTGCTTCGTCGCCCGAACCATCCGGCTGGCCGCCGAACCGTGCCAGTAGAGCCGGTCGCCGGTCCGCCAGATCGCGGTCGGGGTGACGTAGGGCTGCCCGTCGAGGACCCAGCCGACATGGCCGACGAGCGTGGCGTCGAGGATCGCGTCGATCGTCGCTCGATCGTAGCGACCGCGATCCGGCCTCCGACGGACGCGCACCCGTTCGCTCGCGGGCCTGTCCGGCTCCACGGGGTTGGGATTGCCGGAGCGCAGCGCAGGGTGATCCACGAACCGCACTCTAGCCTCGGCCGCAGGGGCCGGGCTCAGGCCTCGGCGATGACCCCGATCGAGACACGGAACCCCGCGCGACGGTGCGACGGCGGCATGATCGTGCCCTGGCCGACCGGCCCGTCGCCGGGGAACCACCGGAGCCACTCCTCGTTGAAGGTGTCGAAGTCCGTCGGCTCGCGGAGCGACCAGTTCGCCCAGACGACCTTGTCGAGCGAGGTGCCCGCGGCCTCGAGCCGCGCCTGGAGGTTCTGGATGCAGCGGCGGGTGTGCTCCTTGATCTCGCCGCCGATGACCACGCCGGTGTCGAGATCGACCGGCCCGACGGCCGAGACGTAGACCATCCCGCCGGCCTTGACCGCGCGGCCGCGGCCGACCTGGACCGTCTTCACCGGCGCCTCGTCGGCCTGGCCGATCGACCAGCGCGACTTGCCGGGCCGGATGGGGTTGTCGGGATCCTCGGGCGGGATCCCGAACTCGCCCGCTGGGAGCTCGATGCCGGCCGACTTGAAGACGCCCATGAAGGTCGGCCGGACGCCGGTCGGGCGGAGCTCGCCGACGACCTTGCCGTCGACGACGCCCGTCTGCTCGAAGACGAAGATCTCCTGGGTCTGGATCTCGTCGTCGTCGATCCCGGTGACCTCGGTGATGTTCACGATCTTGCGGGAGCCGTCGCGGAGCCGGGCGGTGTGGACGATGATGTCGACGGCCGACGCGATCTGCTCGCGGATCGCCCGGAGCGGCAGCTCGTAGCCGGACATCAGGATCATCGTCTCGAGGCGCCGGAGCATGTCGCGCGTGGTGTTCGCGTGGCCGGTCGAGAGCGAGCCGTCCTGGCCGGTCATCATCGCCTGGATCATGTCGAGGGCCTCCGCCGATCGACACTCGCCGACGATGATCCGGTCCGGTCGCATGTGGAGGGCGTTGCGGAGGAGGTCGCGGATCGTGACCTCGCCCATGCCCTCGGCGTTCGCCGGGCGAGCCTCCAGGGTCACGACGTGCTCCTGGCGGAGCTGCAGCTCGGCGGCGTCCTCGACCGTGACGATCCGCTCGTCCTCGGGGATGAACGACGACAGGACGTTGAGGAACGTCGTCTTGCCCGAGCCCGTGCCGCCCGAGACGAAGATGTTCAGCCGCGCCCACACGCAGTGGCGGAGGAAGTCGAACATCTCCACCGAGGCCGTGCCGAAGCCGATGAGGTCGCGCACCGTGTAGGGGGTCGCGGCGAACTTCCGGATCGTGATGACCGGCCCGACGAGCGACAGCGGCTCGATGATCGCGTTGACGCGAGAGCCGTCGGGCAGGCGGGCGTCGACCCGCGGGCTCGACTCGTCGATCCGTCGACCGAGCGGGGCGATGATCCGGTCGATGATCCGGCGGACGTGCTCGTCGTTCAGGAACACGACGTCGACGCGCTGGATCTTGCCGTCGCGCTCGATGAACACCTGGTTCGGTCCGTTGACCATGACCTCGGTGATCGAGTTGTCGGCGAGGAGCGGCTCGAGCGGGCCGAGGCCGGTGACCTCGTGGACGATCTTCTCGACGAGACTCAGGCGCTCGTCGCGCGTCACCGAGTAGGCGTGCCGGACGATGATCCGGTCGATGATCGCGGCGATCCGGCTCCGGACCTCGGCGGGATCGGCGACGTCGAGCAGCGACTCGAACGCCCCGATGACCTCTTCCTGGACCCGGGTCCGGATGTCCGTCAGCAGGGCTTCGCGGCCGGGGAGCTGCGCGGTCTCCGGCGGCGCGAGCGGGGCGCCGGGACCGACGGCGACCGGCAGGTCGCCTCCGGCTCGTGCCTTTTCCACCCGCTGCAGCAGCGACATCTGACCTGAACCTCCAGCCGGCGTGTGCCTGGGCCCCCCGTGGGCGTCGGCCGTCCCCGCGCCGGCCCGGGAGGGTCCCGGACGCCTCTCGGCGTTTCCGGCGTGCTCCAGAGAATAGTCCTGTCTGGGAATAGGACCAACCGGCCGCTCTCCTCGTGAACCCACCGGACCACACCGAGGGCAGTGATTGCCGGGGCGCGGGCGCACCGCTCGGGTCGTGCCGGCGACGGGCCGAGGCCGTGCCATGATCGCGGCATGCAGGCAGCCCGGATCCTCGTCGTCGACGACGAATTGCCGATCATCGAGCTCGTCCGCGGCTACCTCGAGCGGGAGGGCTTTCGGGTCGACACGGCCGAGGATGGTGTGGCGGCAGTCAAGGCGGTGCGGGCGTTGGCACCGGACGTCGTGATCCTGGATGTCATGCTGCCGGGGATCGACGGCCTCGAGGCGTGCCGGCAGATCCGGACGTTCTCGGACGCCTACGTCCTCATGCTCACCGCTCGCGGCGAGGAGATCGACCGGGTCGTGGGCCTCACCGTCGGCGCCGACGACTACCTCGTCAAGCCGTTCTCGCCGCGTGAGCTCGTCGCGCGCGTCAAGGCACTGCTGCGGCGTACACGACCGACCGGCGGCGCAGCGGGCGGAAGCATGCCGAGCGGCCTCGAGGTTGATGCCGCTCGCCGCCTCGTCCGCGTCGACGGCGCGCTCGTCGAGCTGACGACGACGGAGTTCGACCTGCTTGCCGTGCTCGCCCGCGACCCGGGCGTGGTCGTTGGGCGGCAGTCGATCCTCGATCGCGTGTGGGGGCCGGAGTTCGTTGCCGACGACCACCTCGTCGACGTCCACGTCGCCAACCTCCGCCGGAAGCTCCGCGACGATCCGGCGCGCCCCCGCTTCGTCGAGACGATCCGCGGCGTCGGCTACCGCCTGCGGGAGAGCGGGTGATGCTCCCGCGGTCGCTCCGCGCCCGCCTGCTCGTCGCGTTCCTCGTCGTCGCCGCGGCGTCGCTCGGTACCGTCGGGATCGCGGTCCTTCTCGTCGGTCCCGGCTACTTCGCCGAAGCGATGGGCCACATGCCCGGCGACCCGATGGGCGAGGCGATGAGCGAGGCGACCCTCGCCGCCTTCACCGAGGCGGTTCGGCAGGCCCTGGTCGCGGCGACCGTCATCGGCGTCGTCACGGCGACGATCGTCAGCCTCGCGGTCGCGGCCCGGATCGCGAAGCCGATCACGGCCCTTGCCGCCGCGGCCCGGCGCCTGGCGGGCGGGAGCTACGCGGAGCGGGTCCCGGTCGACGATCCCGGCGAGCTGCGCGAGCTCGCCACCTCGTTCAACGACATGGCCGGGTCGCTCGAGGCCACCGAGCGGCGCCGGCTCCAGCTCGTCGGTGACGTCGCCCACGAGCTCCGGACGCCGCTGACGACGCTCGACGGCTACCTGGAGGGCCTCGAGGACGGTGTGGTCGAGGCAGGACCCGAGACGTGGCGGCTCCTTCGCGCCGAGACGGCGCGGCTCACCCGCCTCGTCACGGACCTGTCCGAGCTGTGGCGGGCGGAGGCTCGCCAGCTGCCGCTCGCCATCGAGGCCGTCGACCTGGCGGCGGTGGCGACCGAGGTCGCCGAGCGGTTCGCGCCGCTGGCCGCAGCCCGCGGGATACGGATCGCGCTCCAGCCGGTCGCGGTGACGGCACGGGCCGACCGCGACCGGGTGGCGCAGATACTCGGGAACTTCCTCTCGAACGCCATTCGTCACGCGCCCGACGGCACGGCGATCGACGTCATCACCGGCATCACGAGCACGGGAGCCCGCATCTCCGTGGTCGATCGCGGACCGGGTCTCCGCCCGGAACAGCTCGAGGCCGTGTTCGAGCGGTTCTTCCGGGTCGATCCGGCCCGGAGCCGCGCTGCCGGTGGCTCCGGGATCGGACTCGCCATCGTCCGGGCGCTGGCGGAGGCGATGGGCGGCCGGGCGTGGGCCCTGAGCGACGGGCCGGGACGCGGCGCCACCTTCCTCGTGGAGCTGCCGCCGGGCTGAGCGTCGCCGGCGCCCCGCGCCGTCGGCGCGTCGCGTGCAGCTTGACCGAGTCTTGACGGAGCCTTGGCCCTGGCTCGACGACGCCCTGACCGTGGCCACCGACGATTGTCCTCGGCCGGTCGTCCCGCCGGCCCCACGAGGAGGCTCGCCATGATGTACGGCTGGACGATGGGGCTCGAAGCCTGGCTCTGGATGGGCGCCTGGGCGCTCGTCCTGACCGTCGTCGTCTGGCTCCTCGTCCGAGAGCCCCGCCGCGCCGACCGCGACGACCCGCTGGACCTGCTCCGCGGTCGCCTGGCTCGCGGTGAGATCACCCCCGACGAGTTCGAGCGGGCTCGCAGCCTGCTCGAGCCTCGCCACGACACCTGACTGGAGCCACGCATGCACTCCCGGATCGTCCGACTGGCGGCCGCCGCCGCCCTCGTCACCGCCTTCGCCGTCCCAGCCGCCGCCGTCGCAGCAGATCCGTCGCCGACCGCCCCGCCCGCCGCCGCGGTGGCGTGGCAGGTCCATCGCGACCACATGATCTCGATGGGCGGCACCCTCGGCACGCACCTCCAGGCGTGCATCGACGCCCACGGCTCGCTTGCCGGGCAGCTCGGCCCGAACGGCTCGATGGTCGGGATGATGGGCGAGGGCATGATGCGATGACCGAGCAGCCCGAGACCCGCGCAGAGCGCCGCGCCGCGACGCTCGCCGAGCGGCGAGCCGATCGGGCCCGGATCCGGGCCGCCGCGGCTGCTCGCTCGAGCCAGGTGCGCACGATCGCCTTCGTCTCGGTCGTCACCGTCGTCCTGGCGCTCGGCGCCCTCCTCGCCTTCGGCGACTTCCTCGATCGGCCGGGAGGCACCGCCGGAACGATCGACGTCCAGAGCTCCATGGCCGGCTTCACGCCGTCCGAGATCCGGGTCACGGCCGGCACGACGGCAACCCTGGACTGGTGGACCGACGATGCCGCGATCCATCTCCAGGGCGGCGTCCACACGATGGTGGCGCCGGAGCTCGGCCTGAACGAGGCCCTGCCCGCGGAGGGCCGCCGAACGGTCGTCTGGCAGGTCCCGAACAGGCCCGGCACGTACGACGTCTATTGCGAGACCTGCTGCGGCGGCAAGGACAGCCCGTCGATGCACGGCCGGATCGTCATCGAGGCTGCGTGATGCCGGGCGAGGGTGCAGCGACGCGTCTCGCGGAGCCGCCGCTGCTCGCGGGCTGGCCGCGGCCGGCCGTGGCACTCGCGACCCTGATCGTCGGCGTCTCGGTGGTCGCCACCGGGTACCTCGTGGCGGTGCCGCTCGACGGCGGGGCGTTCGGGGGCCTGACCGTCCCGGCCGTCCTCGCGGCGGGCATCGCGGATGGGTTCAACCCCTGCGCGTTTGCCCTGCTCGTGCTCTTCGCGACCTACACGCTGACGCTCGTGAACGCCGTGACGGCCGCCGGAACGCCGACGCTCGAAGCGCGACGGCGCCTGCTCGGTGCCGGGTCGCTGTACGTCGGCGCGGTGCTCGTCACGTACTTCGTGATCGGCCTCGGACTCCTCAGCTTCCTCGGCTGGCTGGGCCGCGAC
>DASUMJ010000239.1:0-9253 GCA_036277775.1 Candidatus Limnocylindrales bacterium | reverse complement strand
CTGCTTCGCCGACCCCCAGCACCCGTACACCCAGGCCCTCATGTCGGCCATCCCGATCCCTGACGTCCGGCTCCGGCGGAAGCGGGTCATCCTGACCGGTGACGTGCCCTCGCCGCTCAACCCGCCGACGGGGAGCCGCTTCCACCCGCGCTGTCCGCTCCGGGCACGGCTCGGCAATCCCGACATCTGCGCCGATGAGGTGCCTGAGCTCGCGGCACACGGCGAGCCGGGCGCGGTCGACCATGCCGCGGCATGCCACTTCGCCAGGCCCGGCTCGTCACCCGTTGCGGTCGCGCGTCCCTAGCGCAGCAGGACCCGTTGCATGAAGAGCGCCTGCTCCGCCGCGACGGCGACGTCGGAGCTGATGCCGGCGTACTCGGTCTGGCCCTCGAGGAAGGCCGTGAAGCCCGCTTCGACCGCCGCGCCATCACCGGACGTGAGCCCGTCGCGGACCTGGGTCGCGCCGGAGATCATCTTCGCGTAGACCGGCGCGAGGCGATCGCCGAGGGCCTTCGTGCCCTCGTACGCCTGGAGCCTCGGGATGTTCTGCTCGTTGCCGGAGAGGAACCGGATGGCGTCGTCCATCGCGATCCGGATCCGGGCCGGGTCTTCGGCCGCGACCGCTGCCGCGACATCGTCGAGCATCTTCTGGAAGTCGTTCTGGGCCGCGCCGAGGGCGACCGCGGCCTCGATCGTGAGCGTCGGCCAGGCCGTGGGGCGCGGCGTCGGGCCGAGGCTGCCACTCGCGGTCGCGGTCGGTGTGCTGCTCGGGCTGGTGTCCGCACTGGGGCTGCAGCCGGCGGCAACGACGAGCGTCGCGAGCCAGCACGCGATAAAGACCGACCGGAACCGGCCGTGTCGTCGGGGTCGGGGCGGCGGAACGACCCCGCCCGCGCGGGGTCTCGTCCCTCCCATCATTCGGCGGCGGCCGTCTCCAGGACGGACTGCGTGGCCGCCGTCTCGCGCACGACGGAGTCCGTGATCTCCTCGGCGAAGTGACAGGCGGAGCGATGGTCGGTGGTGTCGAGCGGGCGGAGCGCCGGCTCGGTCGTGACGCACTCCTCGGGGTTGCCGAGTCGCTCGCGGAGCCAGCAGCGGGTGTGGAACCGGCAGCCGGACGGCGGCGCGGCTGGGGACGGGACGTCGCCCTTGAGGACGAGCCGACGGCGTCGCCTTCGCGGGTCGGGGTCGGGGATCGCGGAGAGAAGCGCCACCGTGTACGGGTGGCGCGGGTTGGCGTAGAGCTCCTCGACGGTCCCGATCTCGACGATCTTGCCGAGGTACATGACCCCGATCCGGTCGCTGAAGTACTCGACGACCGAGAGGTTGTGGCTGATGAACAGGTATGTCAGGTTGAAGTCGCGCTTCAGGTCGAGGAGGAGGTTGAGGACCTGGCTCTGGATCGACACGTCGAGCGCCGAGACCGGCTCGTCGCAGACGATCAGGTCCGGGTTCAGGGCCAGGGCTCGGGCCACGCCGATCCGCTGCCGCTGCCCGCCCGAGAACTCGTGGGGGTAGCGGCGGGTGTAGTCGCGGCGGAGCCCCACGACCTCGAGCGCGTCCTCGGTCCGCTTGTCGCGCTCCTTCCGGTCCTTGACGCCCTGGGCGAAGAGGCCCTCGCCGATGATGTCGCTGACCGGCATCCGCGGGTTCAGGGACCCGAACGGATCCTGGAAGATGATCTGCATCCGGCGGCGGAGGGGCCGCATGTCGTCGTCGTCGACGTCGCCGAGCTCGTAGCCGTCGAACACGACGCGGCCGGCGGTCGGCGGCGTGAGCTGGATGACCGTGCGGCCGAGCGTCGTCTTGCCGCAGCCGGACTCCCCGACAAGGCTGAAGACCTCGCCGGCGTTGATGTCGAAGTCGACCCCGTCCACCGCATAGACCGTGCCGACCTGGCGGCGCAGGACGCCGCCGTAGATCGGGAAGTGCTTCTTGAGTCCCCGGACGGAGAGGAGGACGTCATGGCTGGGACCGGCCGGCGCGGCAGCCTCGGCCGCCGCGGCCGCAACGGCGACGAGCGAGGCCTCCGCGTCCGTCAGGCTGACTCTGTCCTCCGCCTTGATCGCCTCCGCGGTGACGATCGCGGGTCCGCCCGTGTCCTTCGCGAGGAACCATCGCCGCCCGGCCACGAGGTTGCCGACGAGCGGCAGGCCCAGGACCAGGAGGACGGTCGCGAGGACGACGATGCCGAAGGTGACGTTCCCCTCCGACGAGAGCGTCCCGGCGAGCGCCAGGAAGATGAGGGCAGCGGCGGCTCCGGTGAGCAGGATCCCGATCCCGAGGGCGAGGGCGAACGACCACATCGTCCGGTCGCGGAAGCCCCGGCCCGCGAGGATCCCGAGGCCGGCCACCACGATGGCCGGCGTCAGGTAGAGCATCACCTGGAGCGCCCCGGCCTCGCGCAGGAAGAGGAGCACCGCCATGAGCAGCCCGAGCGCGAGCCCGACGACGGCGACGATCCCGTTCAGCTGGCCGCGGGCTCGCCGGATCGATCTCGGGGGGCGCGAGCGAAGGCGGCTTCGGACCTTCGGGGCGACGAACGTCTCGGTCGTCACGTCAGTGGCTCCCGCCGGGCAGCGATCGCCCGACGGTCATCGCCTGGCGGTGGGTCTCGAGCGCCGCCGAGAGCCGCCCTGCCCCCTCCGGCGTGTGGAGGTGGCAGCGAGCCCGCCGGCCCGACGAGCCGACCGGGTAGAGCGCCGGGGCGACAGTCTTGCAGCGATCCCACGCGAACGGGCAGCGCGGCTGGAACCGGCAGGCCGGCGGCAGGTTGAAGGGCGACGGGACGACGCCGTGGATCGCCGAGAGCCGGCCTCCCCGCTTCTCGACGGTCGGGATCGACTCGATGAGGCCCATCGAGTACGGGGCGCGCGGCTCGAGGAGGACCTCGTGGACGGTGCCGCTCTCGACGATCTCGCCGGCGTACATGACGACGACGTTGTCGACCATCTCCGCCACGACCCCGAGGTCGTGGGTGATGAGCATCAGGGCCGACCCGGTCCGCTGCTGGACGGTCTTCAGGAGCTCGAGGATCTGGGCCTGGATCGTGACGTCGAGCGCGGTGGTCGGCTCGTCGGCGATGAGGAGCTTCGGCTCGCAGGACAGCGCCATCGCGATCATGACGCGCTGGCGCATGCCGCCCGACAGCTCGTGGGGGTACTGCTTCACCCGGCGCTCCGGGCTGTTGATCCCGACGAGGCGCAGCGACTCGATCGCCCGGTCCCAGGCCTCGCGGCGTGGCGCCTTCAGGTGGAGCTGGACCTGCTCCGAGATCTGGTCCCCGACGGTGAAGACCGGGTTCAGGCTCGTGAGCGGCTCCTGGAAGATCATCGCCATGTCGTTGCCGCGGATCTTCCGCATCTCGTCGATCTTCAGCGACAGGATCTCGCGGCCGTCGAACCAGACCTCGCTGCCCTCGACGATCTCGGCCGGCGGGATGTCGAGCAGCCGCATGATCGTCAGCGCCGTCACGCTCTTGCCGGAGCCGGACTCACCGACGATGCCGAGCGTCTGCCCGCGCTTCAGCTGGAACGAGATCCCGTCGACGGCCGGCACGGTGCCGTCGAGGACGTGGAAGTAGGTGCGCATATCCCTGACGTCGAGGAGGACGTCCCGCGCCGGCGGCTGCCCCTGGGTCGATGGGGCGGAGAGGACCTCGGTCATGCTCGCGTCCGCGGGTCGAACGCGTCACGAAGTCCGTCGCCGATGAAGTTGACGGCGAGCACCGTGAGGATGATCGCGAGACCCGGGAACAATGGCCACCACCAGTTGCCGAGAGGGATGAACGTCAGGGCGTTCGAGAGGATATTGCCCCATGTCGGGTTGATCGGGTTGACCCCGAAGCCGAGGAAGCTCACGAAGGCCTCGCCGATGATATTGCCCGCGATGATGAGCGTTGCGGCGACGACGATCGGCGACAGGGCGTTCGGGAGGATGTGGCGGAAGATGATCCGCCGGTCGCGGACGCCGACCGCCCGCGCGGCCTCGACGAACTCGCGCTCCCGGATGGACAGGAAGAGGCTCCGGACGAGCCGGCTCACCCCCATCCAGCTGAAGAGCCCGAAGACCAGGATGATCGACCAGACGTTGTCCCGCTGGTCCTTGAAGAACCGGGCGACGATGAGGATCACGAAGAGCGTCGGCAGGCTGAGCATGACGTCGACGACCCGCATGAGCAGGTTGTCGATGAAGCCCCCGAGGTAGCCCGCGATCGCGCCGACGATCGTGCCGATCGTCACGCCGATGAGCATGCTCGAGAAGCCGATGATGAGCGACGTCCTCGCGCCGTTCACGACGAGCATGAGCACGTCGCGCTGCAGGCCGCCGGTCTCACCGAACGGGTGGACGAGTGACGGCCCGCGCCCGGCATGGACGATCTTGTCCGGCCTCGGGATGTCGTCGAAGGCATAGGGCATGAACAGCGGGCCGATGATCGAGACCACGATGAACGTGGCGAGGATGCCGAGCCCCACCAGGGCCAGGCGGTGCTTGCGGAACTTCCGCCATGCCAGCTGGAACTGGCTCAGCGACTCGAGGTTGACCTCGTAGTCGGCACCGGCCTCCTCCTTGCGGCGGAGGAGCTCATCTTCGAGCGAGCCGCCAGGCTGCGGCTGCTCCGTGTCGCTCGCCATGACGCTCCTCTAGTACTTGATCCGGGGGTCGACGAACGCGTAGAGGATGTCGGCCAGCAGGTTTGCCAGCACGACGAGCGTCGAGGTGATCATCAGGACGCCCATGAGGACCGTGTAATCGAAGTTCGTGATCGAATCGATCGTTAGCTTGCCGATCCCCGGCCAGCTGAAGATCGTCTCCGTCACGATCGCGCCGGTGAAGAGGAACGGGATCTCGAGCCCGATGTTCGTGACGACCGGCAGCAGGGCGTTCCGGAGCGCGTGCTTGAAGACAACGACCCGGCCCGACAGGCCCTTGGCCCGCGCGGTCCGGACGTAGTCCTGGCTGAGCGCCTCGAGCATGCTCGCCCGGACGAACCGCGAGTCGCCGGCGATGCTCACCACGACGAGCGTCGTCACCGGCAGCACCAGATGCCAGGCGATGTCCTTGATCGCCGTGATCGGGTCGGCCCCGAAGTACGCCCAGTAGGCATCGGACCCGAACGGCGGCGAGTTCCGGGTGTCGATCATGCCGCTGATCGGGAAGAACCCCGTCATCTCCCCGGCCACCTGTCTCTGGCCGAGCAGGAAGATGAGCATGATCCCGAGCCAGAACGTGGGCATGGCGAAGCCGACGTAGGCAAAGACCGTCGCCGCTTGGTCGAAGAACGAATAGCGCTTCACGGCCGAGATCACGCCGAGCAGGATGGCCAGGGCGACCCAGAGGAAGAGCGCGAAGCCGGCGAGGATGAGCGTCGGGAGGGCGGCCTGGGCGATCCGCTGGCCGACGTGGCTGCCCGAGTCGATCGAGTAGCCGAGGTCGCCGTGGAGGACGCCGTTCTCCGCGCCGCTGATCGGGGTCGGGAGGAAGTTCGGCCAGCCGGTCGGGCCGATGAACGCGGCCACGCCCTCCTCGTCCGGGTTCAGGATGCCGATCCATCGGCCGTACTGGATCGGGATCGGCTGGTCGAGGCCCCAGGCCTTGACGAACTTCTCGCGCTGCTCGTTCGTCATCCGGGGATTCTGGGAGAACCGCTGCTGCGGTCCACCCGGGGCCATGAGCATGATGGCGTAGGTCACGATCGAGATCCCGATGATGACCGGGATGGCCTGGACGAGACGCCGGATCACGTACTTGCCCATCTGCTCAGCTCCTGCCGGACCCCGCCGGGACGCTACGGTTGACGATCGGGTCGCGTACGGGCCGGACCGTCCCCGGTCGGGCACGTACGGGACACGACGGCTAGATCACTCGGGGCGCCCGCGCTGGCGGGCGCCCCGAGTGGCTGCACTGCGTTCGGCTTCAGGTCGCCTGGCTGGCGACTAGTTGCCGGTGTTGTACCAGTCGACCGCGTTCCAGGTCGGTCCAGCCTGCGTGCCGTTCGCGAAGAAGTTCCCGAGGGCAGGAGAGTGGAGCTCGATGGACTTGCGGTAGTAGAGCGGGATCTCCACGGTCAGCTCGTAGAAGACTGCCTGGACCTCGGCCATGGCGGCCTTGATCTCCGTGAAGTCGACCGACGTGCGGACGAGGTCGTAGGCCTCGTCGAGCCGCGGGTCGTTGACCTGCGCGTCGTTGGCGCCCTGCGGCTCGAACTGGCTGCTGTGGTAGTTGAAGTAACCACCCAGCGGGTCGATCGAGGACGAGAACGCGTGCTCGGCGAGGTCGAAGTTCGAGTGCGACAGAGCACACGGCGTGTCCACGGTCGCCTCGTTGTAGTCCGCGAAGATGTCGGTCGCGCTGACCGGGTTCGGGACCGCCTCGATCCCGACGTCGGCGAGCCAGTCGACGAGCAGGGCGAGGGTGTCGACGCGGCGCTGCACGGAGGTCGTGCAGAGCTCGATCTTGGCGACGAGGCCTTCCTTCTCGCGGACGCCATCGCCGTCGGAGTCGACCCAGCCGGCCGCCTCGAGGATGCCCTTGGCCTTCTCGGGGTCGTAGGCCGTCGGGGGCTGCTCCGAGTAGAACCAGGCCGACGGGGTGATGCTGCCGTTCGCGACCTGCGCGTTACCGCCCAGGATGCGCTCGTTGATCTCGTCCTTGTCGATCGCCCAGGCAATCGCCTCGCGCATCGCCGGATCCGACATCGGGCAGCCGTCGCCGCGATCCTGGACCGCCGGGTTGCGAGAGCAGTCGCCGACGCCGTCCGCGGACGCGTTCGAGCCGTCCGCCCAGTTGGGCCGGAGGAACTCGTAAAGGAGCGCCGCGACCGAGGACACCTCGTCACCGAGGTCCTCGACGGCCGGGACATCGGACTCGGCAAGGTCAGTCGCGAAGTCGATCTCGCCGGCGCGGTAGCCCGCGATGAGCGCAGATGCGTCGCCGTACCACTTGAAGATCAGGGTGTCGAGGTTGGCGGACTTGCCCGTCGCCCAGCTCTTGTAGTTCTCGTTCCGGACGAGGCGCAGCTCGGCGCCGGGGGTCACGGACTCGAACTTGAACGCGCCGGAGACCGGGAGGTTCGCCACTTCGTCGGCCCGGAAGCCTTCGCCCGCGACCTGGTTGGCCATCGGGATGTCTTCGAGGTAGTGGCGCGGCAGGGGGGCCGTGAAGGCGGTGATGTAGCCCTCGTAGACCTCGGTGAAGTGGTGCACGAGCTCGGTGTCCGAGGCGCACTCCACGTCCGAGATGTCGAAGGGCTGGATGATCACGCCGACGTTGTCGGGATCTTCGATCCACTCTTCCATGTAGAGGAAGTCGTCACACGTGAGGTCCTCGCCGTCCGACCACTTGAGGCCGTCGCGAAGGGTCCAGGTGACGGTCATCGCGTCGCCGTTCTCGCCGAGCGTGACGCCGCCGTTGTCGATGGTCGGGATGCCCGTCGCGAGGTCCGGCCCGTATCGGAGGTCATCCGTGAGGACGATCAGGGTGGCCCAGGCCGCCGAGGCGACGTTCGCCTCCGTGACCTGCCCGAGGTAGAACGGGTTGAACTGGTTGGCTTCCTGCCAGTCGCCGATGATGATCGTGCCGCCGGTCGGGACGTCCTGCTCGACGCGAGTCGGGTAGGTCGAGTCGTCAAGACGGACGATCTCCTGGGTCGGGGTCGGCTCCGCGGTGGGCGGTGCCGGCGTCCCGGTGGCATCTGGCGACTCGCTGGCCGCGCCTCCGCACGCTGCGAACACGATCGCCGTGGTCGCAAGCAGAGCCAAGAGGGGTTTCCGCATCAATGCTCCTCCAACTAGGCGTTTGAGCGCCTGACTCCCACTGGACAGATCAACCGCTCCGCACCACGGCCCCGCGCGGCAGTTCGCCGGACACGGGAAATCGCAGGCGCGGGTGAGCAGCGGCCGTCTGCGCTGCCGGTACTATGGGCAGCCCATCCGGGCGTGTCAACTCGGGCGGAGCCCGGTCAATCAACGCCCAACGGGCGGCCCGTCGGTCGCGATTTCACCTCCTTCCCCGAGGGAGCGATCCCATCCGGGTAACGCGTCGGGACCACGACCTGTGACCCCGAAGTGGTGGAGAGCGCCGGGAAGGTGCCCACCTGGGCACCGGTGATGAACTGCCGCTCGATCCGCCGGTACAGGAGGTCGAGCTCCTGCTGCGAGTAACCGACGGGCTCGGCGATGGTCGCGCCGCTCGTCAGGCGGTCACCGAACGGGCCGACGACGGCCGCGACGATGAGCGTGCCGGCCACGAGCCCGGCAAGCGTCGTCCGCCACCGCCAGGCCATCGCCGCCGCGCTCGCGCGCGAGCGCTCGATCCGTTCCCGCACCCGCGGCCAGGCCGTCGGGCTGATCGCCACGCCTTCAGGGACGTCGCCGAACCGTCGCAGGGCCACGACGGCCAGCGTCATGTCCTGGAGGTCGGCCCGACACCGATCGCAGCGATCGAGGTGGTCGAAGAGGGCGTCACGCTCCGGCACCGGCTCGCGCCGGGCAGCGAGCGCGGCGAGGCCGGGCTCGTGGCGGCGGCAGCGTCGCGAGCGGCGCATCAGCGGTCGCCGCTCCGTCGGGCGGGGCGGACGGCGAGTGCTCCCGGAAGCGGCAGGGCGGCGGTATCCGGTCGCTCGGCGGCGAGGTGGCCGCGGAGCGCGTGCAGCGCGTAGTGGAGGCGCGACTTCACGGTCCCGAGGGCGATCCCGAGGGCCGCCGAAGTCTCCTGGAGCGACATCCCATGGAGGTAGTAGAGGACCACGACGCTCTGGTGCTTCGGCGGGAGGGCGGCGACGCCGGTCCGGATGCTCCGGCGGAGCTCCTCGCGCTCGATCTGCTCGGGCGGCCCTAGCGCCGCGTCCCGGAGCTCGGTCGCCGTCTCCCCGATCGGCTCGACCTCGAGTCGCCGGCGGCCGAGGCGGGAGTAGCAGAGGTTCAGGGCGACGCGGTGGAGCCACGGGACCGGCGAGATGTCTGTCCGCAGCGAGGCGCGGTGGCGATACGCCCGGATGAAGGTGTCCTGGAGGATCTCCTCGGCGGCATGGACATCGCCCGTCAGGCCGTAGGCGGTGCGATGGATGATCCCGCGGTAGCGGTCGAAGAAGGCCTCGAAGGCGTCGAGGTCGTCGGCCTGAACCCGGCGGATCAGTTCGGCATCAGCGAGCCGTCCGACCGCGAGCGGCTCGGGCGCGAGGGAATCGTCCACGACGTGCGGATCCTCCAGCTGCCGAGTGCGACTCCGGTGCCTCAACTCACAATACGGCGGG
>DASUMJ010000238.1:0-3036 GCA_036277775.1 Candidatus Limnocylindrales bacterium | reverse complement strand
GGCCAGCAGGTCACCGCCCTGCAGTTCCAGGACAGCGGCGCGGCGAGCCGGATCGAGTGCCTCGAGGGCTTCACCTGCATCGCGGTCCAGGTCGACCAGGTCTCGGGCGTCGGCACGCTCATCAAGACCGGCGACTACGTGGACCTCGTTGCCCAGATCAACCCGACGTTCCCGCTGAACTTCTTCGCCGAGGAGGCCGAGACGCCCACGAGCGGCGAGGCACTCCCCGTCTACGACCCGACGAGCGTCAAGATGCTCCTCCAGGGCCTCCAGGTCGTGGCCACGCTCCTCCCGCCGCCGCCGGCGCCCGCCGAGGGTGCCGCGCCGACCGCGGAGCCCGGCACGGCGCTCACCGGCCAGCAGGAGATCGTCATCCTCGCGGTCACCCCGGCGCAGGCCGAGGTCGTCCGGTTCGCCCAGGTCGACGGGAACATCACGCTGACCCTTCGCTCGCCGAAGGACTTCGTGGACGCGCAGGGCAACCAGATCATCCCGGAGACGGTGGTGACCACGGGCCAGATCCTGAAGACCATGATCGAGGACTTCGGCGTGCCGATCCCCGAGTGGATCATCGTGCCCGGGCCCTCCCCGCTTCCCTGACCTCGACCCCTCGCTGACCGGAAGGCACAGACACCTCGCCATGACCGACCGCATCAAGGTCCTGATCGTCGACGACATCCCGGAGACGCGCGATCACCTCTCGAAGCTCCTCGGCTTCGAGAGCGACATCGACGTCGTGGGTGCCGCCGCGTCCGGGGCCGAGGCGATCCAGATGGCGGTGGCGCTCGCTCCGGACATCGTCCTCATGGACATCAACATGCCGGACATGGACGGCATCGCCACCACCGAGCAGCTGGCGGTGCGATGCCCGACGGCCGCGGTCGTGATGATGTCCGTCCAGGGAGAGGCGGACTACCTCCGCCGCTCGATGCTCGCCGGCGCGCGCGAGTTCCTCGTCAAGCCGTTCAGCTCGGACGAGCTCACGGCGTCCATCCGACAGGTGTGGACGCGCGAGCGCGACAAGCAGAGCCGGATCACGGCGCCCGCGGCCGGCACGGCTTCAGGCGCAGCCGCCCCGTCCGGGACGGCCAGCGGCGAGCCCGGCACGGTCGTCGCGGTCTTCAGCCCGAAGGGCGGCGTGGGCCGAACGACGATCGCCGTCAACCTCGCGGTGGCGGCGGCCTCGATCGGCGGCCGCAAGGTCGCGCTGATGGACGGCTGCTTCCAGTTCGGCGACGTCGGCGTGCTGCTGAACCTCAACCCGAAGAACAAGTCGATCGCCGACCTGGCGTCGCAGCTCGAATCCGGCGAGCCGGAGGAGCTCGACACCTTCGTCATCAACCACTCGTCGGGCGTCCGGGTGCTCCTGGCTCCCTCCTCCCCGGAGCAGGCCGAGCTCATCACCGCGACGCACGCGAAGCGGGTCGTCGAGCGGCTCCGCATGGAGCACGACCTCGTCGTCGTCGACTGCCCGTCGTCCTTCAACGACACGACCCTCGCGATCCTCGACTCGGCGGACCTGATCCTGACCCTGCTGAGCCTCGAGATCACGAGCATCAAGAACATGCGCCTCTTCCTGGAGGTCGCGGACCAGCTGGGCTACGGGGCGGACAAGATCCGGCTCGTCCTGAACCGGGCGGACTCGACCCTCGGCATCCGGGTCGCGGATGTCGAGCATTCGATCGGCCGGAAGGTGGATCACACGATCGTGAGCGACGGACGGAGCGTGGTCTACGCGCTCAACCGTGGCGTACCGTTCTTCCTCTCGAACCGCGAGGCCCAGGTCTCGCAGGACGTCCTCCGGCTCGCGACCGCGGTCGCGGGGACGGCGCCGACGACGGCGCATGCATCCGACAACGGCAAGACCGCACAGAAGGCGGCGGCGAAGAAGTCGCTGTTCGCCTGGCGATGAATCCCATGCGCAGGCAGCCCTCGGGGGCGATGAAGGGGTGGTGGCGATGTCCCTGCTGAAGCGAATCGAAAGCGCCCGTCCGGGCCAGGAACCGGGAGGCGGCTCGACCGCGCCGGTCCCCGCGGGCCCGGCCGGCGGACCACCCGTCACGCCCGGCGGAGCGCCCGTCGCGCCACGCCTGATGTCGCAGGCCCCGGTCCGGGAATCGTTCCGGGACGTCAAGTTCCGGATCCAGAACCGGGTCATCCAGGACCTGGACCCGAAGCTCGACCTGTCCAACCAGGTCGAGGTTCGCCGTCAGATCGAGGAGATCTTCGGCAAGGTCATCGACGAGGAGGGCCTCGCCCTCACCCGCGCCGAGCGGGTCCGGATGCTCGAGCAGATCACCGACGAGATCATCGGCCTCGGGCCGCTGGAGCCGCTGCTCCGCGACGAGTCGATCTCGGAAATCATGGTCAACGGCCCGCGCCAGATCTACATCGAGCGGTCCGGCAAGCTCGAGCTGACGAACGTCGTCTTCCAGAACGACGACCACGTCATGCGGATCATCGATCGGATCATCGCCCCGATCGGCCGCCGCGTGGACGAGTCGTCGCCGATGGTCGACGCGCGCCTCACCGACGGCTCGCGCGTGAACGCGATCATCCCGCCGCTGTCGCTCATCGGTCCCGTGATCACGATCCGGAAGTTCGCGGCCACCCCCTTCACCGTGGACGACCTGATCCGGTTCGGGACGGCGACGCCCGAGATGTTCGAGTTCCTCCGCGCCTGCGTCGAATCGCGGCTCAACGTCTTCGTCTCCGGCGGCACCGGCTCCGGCAAGACGACGACCCTCAACGTGCTGTCGTCGTTCATCCCGAACGACGAACGGATCGTGACGATCGAGGACGCGGCCGAGCTCCAGCTCCGCCAGGAGCACGTGGTGACCCTCGAGTCGCGGCCGCCCAACATCGAGGGCCGCGGCGCCATCCCGATCCGGGAGCTGGTGCGCAACTCCCTGCGCATGCGGCCCGACCGGATCATCGTCGGGGAGTGCCGCTCGGGCGAGGCGCTGGACATGCTCCAGGCCATGAACACCGGCCACGACGGATCCATGTCGACGGGCCACGCGAACTCGCCGCGCG
>DASUMJ010000237.1:0-7712 GCA_036277775.1 Candidatus Limnocylindrales bacterium | reverse complement strand
GGCGTTCGAGGCTGCCTTCTCCGAGTACGTGGGCAGCACCCACGCCGTTGCCATGAACTCTGCGACCGCCGTGTTGCACCTCGCACTCGAGGCGCTCGGCGTCTCGCCCGGCGATGAAGTGATCGTGCCGACCTGGACGTTCGCCTCCAGCGCCGAGGTGGTGACCTACCTCGGGGCTCGACCGGTGCTGGTGGACGTCGATCGGACGACGCTCAACGCCTCTGTCGAGGCGATGGTCGCCGCGATCACCCCGCGCACGCGAGCCGCGATCCCAGTTCACGTGGCCGGGCGCCCCGTGGCGATCCGCGAGCTGGTCGAGGCGATGGACGCGCGCGGCGTCGCCGTCGTCGAGGACGCCGCACACGCGTTCCCGAGCCGGGTCGGCGGACCGGGCGGGCGGATGGCGGGCACGTTCGGCACGATCGGGGCCTACTCGTTCTACGCAACGAAGACCATCACCACCGGAGAGGGCGGGATGCTCGTGACCGAGGACCCGGCGCTGGCCGACCGCGCCCGCCTCATGTCGCTCCACGGGATCAGCCGGAGTGGCTGGAATCGCTACACGGCCGCCGGCTCCTGGTACTACGAGATCGAGGCCGCCGGGTTCAAGTACAACATGACCGACCTGGCGGCGGCCATCGGCCTCGTCCAGCTCTCGAGGGCACAGGACCTGCTGAATGCCCGGCGGACGCTCGCGGCGGCCTACGCCGCGACCATCGCGGCATCCGCGATCAGCGATCTCGTGGAACTGCCGGCGGACGAGCCCGACGGCTCCCACGCCTGGCACCTGTTCATCCTTCGCCTCGAGCTCGACCGGCTGACGGTCGACCGGGCCCAGATCGTCGACGAGCTGAAGGCCCTGGGGATCGGGACCAGCGTCCACTTCATCCCGCTCCACCTGCACCCCTACTACCGCAAGGAGTGGGGCTACCGGCCGGCGGACCTCCCGGTCGCGGCCTCGGAGTACGAGCGGGTCATCTCGCTGCCGATCTGGCCGGACATGACCGCGGGCGACGTGGACCGGGTGGTCGGCGCGCTCGAGCGGGTCATCGCCTCGCATCGGCGGTAAGGCTCGCGACGCCGCGGTCGCACGGGACAGCCCACGCCGCCGATCTCGCGCTGAGGGACTCGAGGCGACCCCTCCAACAGTCCCGTCCTCCGACGGTCCCGTCCTTCGACGGTCGGGCGAGGTCGTCTAGCGGGCGATGCCCTCCGGCGACGCCCCGTGCTGGGCCGGCAGTCGACCACCACGAGCGGCTTCAAGGTCGCGCGGCCGGAAGGGTGCGGCTGGCTCGCCCGCGAAGTCGGCGCGCCAGAGGATGGACCGGGCGTCCGTCTCGATCAGCGCGCGGACGTTGCTGAGCGACGGATCCCGGATGTCGGCGATCTGGCCGGCCTCGATGGCGTGAACGATTTCCCGGACGCCGTCCCTGACTGTGTGGCTGGCCCGGAAACCCAGGACGTCGAGCACCTTGTCGAAGGCGACGCGGTAGTTGCGATGGTCGTCAATCGGCGCGATCTCCACCACTGTCTCGGGCACGGTGTCACGCACGATCTCGGCGATTCCTCCGATGGTGTGGTTCTGGTCGTTCGACCCGAGATTGAAGATCTCGCCGGACACCCGCTCGACCGGCATCTCGAGCGTCTCGAGGAGCAACGAGGCGACATCTGCCACGTGGACGAACGGGCGCCACTGTCCTCCCCCCTGGACCACGATCCGCCCGTCGACGACGGCTCGCCCGGCGAGACCGTTCACGGCCAGATCGAACCGCTGGCGCGGCGAGCGCCCGTAGACGGTGGCAAGCCGGAAGACCGTCGGATGGAACCGCTCGCTCCTGAGACGGAGGATCTCGCCCTCGGCCGCGATCTTGAGCTGTGCGTAGAGCGAGACTGGATTGAGCTCGCCGGTCTCGTCGACGATCTCCTCGGTGGCGCCGTAGACGCTGCAGGATGACGCGTACACGAATCGCTCGACGCCCATGTCGCTGGCCAGCTCGGCCAGCCGCGCCGTGGCCGTGAAGTTCACCGAGATCGTCACCTCGGGGTCGAGGTTGCAGGCCGGATCTCCAACGATCTCACCGAGATGGACGACCCTCGACACATCGGCAAGGAGACCCTGGATCACGTCCTCATCGCGGGAATCCCCAACGTGGAGCTCGAACCCGGGTCGCCCGATGAGCGAGGTCAGCGACTGGCCGCCGTAGAGGAGCGAATCGAGGACCCGGACCTCATAGCCCGCCTGGAGAAGCTCCGCGGAGAGGATGGATCCGATGTAGCCGGCTCCGCCGACGACAAGCACGGTCGAGCGCCGGGCCGCGGCTGGCACCTGCGGATGCACGGGCGCCGTCGAGTCGCGATGGCCCTCGACACTTGACATCGCGGCGGAGTCAGGCAATGAACACCCCTTTGAGAGACCGAGGAGCGGACCGAGTCGCGCGAAGCGCTCGTCGGCGGTCGCCGATGTGCTGAATCGTCGCAGCGGGTCCTCGAGGACTCGCCCTGACGAGTCAGGATTTGCCGCGGATCAGCGGGACGAGACGGGAGCCCCCGCGTTCAGGGCACGGGGGCTCCACGCCCGGTCTCGGGGACCGCACAGAGATGGACGATGCGGTTCGCTACAGGGCACGCCTGCTCGCTTGTTCGGGCAGGCGCCGGCCGTGGCTGCCGCATCATGTGATCGTGCCCTCGCTGAACAAGGGCTTCCGGCCACCGTGGCCGAACCCCCCTTGGGAACGAGCCGCGCCGCGACCCGACCCCCCAAGCCAGGCTGCAGCGAACGGCCTCCCGAGTCTGCAAGTGCGGTTAAGTCGAGTCAAGGTCCATCCGGGCCCGTTATGGCTACTTCGGTATTGCAATGGGAGAACTGTGGTGCCTGGGCGCACCGATCTGCCCCTGGACGTCAGCGTGCCGACGCGCACGGTTCGCGTCCGGCCCTGGTCCTGTGTCCCCGTAACCCGCCCGGAGATGGCACCGATGGGCTTCCGGGTCAGGGTACGTAGTCGACCTGCCTCACGCCCCGAAGGCGCGCCGTGCCCATGGCCACCGCTTCGCGACATCCGGCCCCGCCGGTCGGTGCCATTGGGCTCTCCGGACACTGCCAACGACGCTCCTAGCGTCTGGACACCGCGACCGCGAGGGCGCACCCTGGGCGTGCCGACCGGCCGGGAAACATCGCGTGCGTCCGTCGGGGGAGGGCCACAGGAGGCCTTCCATGCTCAGCCGCCGCTACTTCCTGAAGGCAGCCACCGCAGTCGGTGCCGGCCTCGCGATCCCCTGGTCTCTCGTGAGGCGGCCGTGGCCGGCCCAGGCCCCGTCAGCGAGCACGGCCGTTCCACTCCCGCCCGCAGCCATCCCGAAGTTCGACGCGCCCCTGGTCATCCCGCCGGCGATGCCGCGAACGAGCGTCCTCGGCGGGCCGACGCCGATCGACTACTACGAGATCGCGGTCCGGCAGTTCAGCCAGCAGATCCTGCCGGCGGGCCATCCCGCGACGACGGTCTGGGGCTACGGCTCCGTCAACCATCCGGGAACGTTCAACTACCCGTCGTTCACGATCGAGGCCGGGTGGCGGGCGCCGGTCCGGGTGAAGTGGATCAACGACCTCGTCGATGCTGACGGGCACTTCCTGCCGCACCTCCTCCCGGTCGACCAGACCCTCCACTGGGCCAACCCACCGGGCGGGGAGGCCGGGCGCGACGGCCACGGCGAAAGCCAGGAGCCGTATGCCGGGCCGGTCCCGATCGTGACCCACGTCCATGGCGCCCACGCCCCCGACTGGGCGGACGGCTACGCGGAGGCCTGGTACCTCCCGGCCGCGACGGACATCCCTGCGGGCTACGCGCACGAGGGGAGCTGGTACGACACGTTCCATGCGAAGTCCGGCCTGGCATGGGACCCGGGGAGCGCGACCTTCGACTACCCGAACGACCAGCGGGCCGCGACGCTCTGGTACCACGACCACTCGCTCGGGATGACGCGGGCGAACGTCTACGCCGGGCCGGCCGGCTTCTTCCTGCTCCGCGGCGGCCCGGATGACGCCGTCGTTGACCGGCGGACGGGCGCCCCGGCGGTCCTCCCGGGCCCGGCGCCGCAGCTCGGCGACGAGCCCGGACTGACCTACTTCGAGATCCCGATCGCCATCCAGGACCGGTCGTTCAACGACGACGGCTCGCTCGCCTATCCGGACAATCGGGCCTTCTTCGAGGGACTCCGCCCCGACGAGGAGACCGGCGACGAGACGCTCCCGATCCTCCGGATCCCGTTCCATCCCGAGGAGGCATGCGACGGCCAGATGAGCGACGTCGCGCCGATCTGGAACCCGGAGTTCTTCGGCAACACGATCGTCGTCAACGGCCGGACGTGGCCGTATCTGGACGTCCAGCGGCGCCGCTACCGCCTCCGCCTGCTGAACGGCTGCGATTCGCGGTTCCTCATCCTGGCGTTCGACGCCCCGGGCGTCCGGATCTGGCAGATCGGGACCGAGGGCGGCTTCCTGCCGGCGCCGATCGACATCAGCCGTTCGGCCGGCGGGCGACTGCTCCTCGGGCCGGCCGAACGGGCCGACGTGATCGTCGACTTCCGCGGGGTCCGGGCGGGAACGACGGTCCGGCTGCTCAACCTGGCCCCCGACGAGCCCTTCGGCGGAGGCGAGCCCGGCGTCGACTTCCAGCCAGCCGACCCCGCCACGACCGGACAGGTGATGGCGTTCCGCGTCCTGAAGACGAGCGGATCGGACCCGTCGACGCCGCCGCGGTTCCTGCGCCTGCCGGCGATCGCGGCGATGGGCAGCTCCGACGTCGTGCGCCCGCTGTCGCTGAACGAGGAGATGTCGAAGACGGTCCGGATCGTCATCGACGACCAGGGCGACGTGGTCCTGGCCTGCGGCGACTCCGAGGCCGAGGCGTTCGGGCCGGTGGCGGCGCTGCTCGGCACCTTCGATCCCGGCACCGGGATGGCCGAGCCGATGACCTGGATGGCGCCGACGACGGACAACCCTCGGCTCGGAGACACCGAGACCTGGGAGTTCTACAACTTCACCGCCGACGCCCACCCGATCCACATCCACGAGGTCCAGTTCCGGGTCGTGGATCGACAGGCGCTCGCGACGGACGAGGAGGGGATGGCCGTCCAGCCGGCCTCGCTCGTGGGCTCGCCGCGGCCGCCGGAGTCATGGGAATCGGGCTACAAGGACACCGTCATCGCCTACCCCGGTGAGGTGACGCGGGTCCAGGCCACGTTCGACATCCCCGGCCGGTATGTCTGGCACTGCCACATCCTCGAGCACGAGGACAACGAGATGATGCGGCCGTACGACGTCGTCGAGTAGCGCCCCGACGTCACCGCGGCGTGTTCAACGGGGGGCGTCAGGGCGCCCCCCGGCCCTCTGCCCGTCCCAGGCGCTCCGTGCCGGCAATCCGCCGCCCCGCCCCCGCCTCAGCCGGGCTGCGCCAGGACCAGGATCCGGACCTCGGTCATGTCGTCCATCGCCCAGCGGATGCCCTCCCGGCCGAGGCCCGAATCCTTGACCCCGCCGTAGGGCATGTGGTCGATCCGGTAGGTCGGGATGTCGTTGACGATGACGCCCCCGACCTCGAGCTCGCTGAAGGCTCGCCAGGCGTTCGCGAGGTCGTTCGTGAAGACCCCCGTCTGGAGCCCGAAGAAGCTGTCGTTCACCTGCCGGATGGCGTCGCCGAAGTCGCTGAACGGGAAGACGACGACGACCGGGGCGAAGGCCTCGTTCGAGCAGACCTGGGCGGTCACCGGGACGTTCTCGAGGACCGTCGGCGGGAAGAACGTGCCGTCGGCCCGGCCGCCGGCGCGGAGCGTCCCGCCGAGCGCCACCGCCTCGTCGACCCAGCGCTGGGTCCGGGCTGCCGCCGCCTCGTCGACCATCGGCCCGAGGTCGGTCGCGGGATCGAGCGGATCGCCCTGGCGGAGCGCCGCGACCCCGGCGAGGAATTTCTCCATGAAGGCGTCCCGGATCTCGTCGTGGAGGAACATCCGCTGGACGCTGATGCAGACCTGTCCCGAGTAGGTGAAGGCGCCGACGAGGACGCGACGGACCGCCCAGTCGAGGTCGGCGGTCCGGTCCACGATGACCCCGGCGTTCCCGCCGAGCTCGAGGACGACCTTCTTCTTGCCGGCCCGCTCCTTCATCCGCCAGCCGACCGATGGGCTGCCGGTGAACGTCAGGAGCTTGAACCGCTCGTCGGCGACCATCCGATCGCCGAGCTCACGGCTCATCGGCAGGATGCTGACCGCACCCTCCGGAACCCCCGCGGCGTCGATGATCTCGGCGACCGCGAGCATCGTCAGCGGGTCCTTCGACGGCGGCTTCAGGACGATCGAGCAGCCGGCGGCGATCGCCGGGGCGAGCTTGTGGGCGGCGAGGTTCAGGGGGAAGTTGAACGGGCTGATCCCGGCGACCGGCCCGACGGGGAACCGCCGGGTGATGCCGACACGGCCCTTCGAGGCGACGTTGAGATCGAGCGGGATCATCTCGCCGATCATCCGCTCCGCCTCCTCGGCGCCGAGCCGGAATGTCAGCGTCGCCCGGTCGACCTCGATGAGGGCATCACGGATCGGCTTGCCGGCCTCGAGGGCGATGAGCCGCCCGAGCTCGTCACGTCGCGCCTGCAGCCCGGCGCTGATCTCGCGGAGGATCCGGCCGCGCTCGTACGCCGGCAGCGTCCTTGTGACCTCGAACGCCCGGACCGCCGCCTGGACCGCCTCCTCGTATTGCTCCGGCGTCGCGTGGTACGTGGCACCGGCGGCGACCGACGGGTCGGCCGGGTTGACGATCGTCAGGATGTCGTCCGATTCCACCCACCTCCCGGCGAGATAGATCGGGTGCGGCTTCGCGGCGGTCAGGGTCATGGCGCAGGGGCTCCAGGCTTCTCGACGCCGGGGTCGCGACGTTCGATGCCCATCGTAGCGCGAGATGCGATCCGATCCCGCGCGCCGCGCCCGCGGCCAGGCGGTCAGCGGCGGCGGCCGCCCCCGAAGAGGGTCCCGAAGACGCCCCGAAGGATGGACTGGCCGGCCTTCGAACTGAGGACCCGGCCCGCCGTCCTGACTCCTGTCTCGAGCGTCCGCTGGCGCTGCCGCTCCGCAGCCCGAGCCTCGCGTTCGGCGGCCTTGCGGGCACGCTCGGCCTCGCGTTGTGCCCGGGCCATCTCGCGCGCCTGGCGCGTGACCTCTCGCTGCTGCTGGGCGGGGGTCATGGTATTCAGGCCGCCTGCGGTCGTCGGCGAGACCTGCTCGCGCACCAGCGCGTCGGCGGCGGCCGCCCGGGCCGCCTGGATCCGGGCGGTGATGATCTCGTGGGCGCTCTCCGGGTCGACCCGCTGGCCATACCGCGTCCCGAGCAGCGAGCCGGCCCGGAGCTCCTGGACCTTCGCGGGATCCAGGGCGGCCATGAGCGAATCGGGCGGGATGAGCCGCGTCGCCGCCAGCGGCGTGGGAACGCCGCGCGGCGAGAGGACGGTCACGAACGCCTCGCCGATGCCGAGCGAGGTGAGCGTCTCCTCGACGTCGTAGAAGTCCGTCGTCGGGAACGTCCGTGCGGTCTTCCGGAGGGCGTCGGCGTCGTCGGGGGTGAACGCCCGGAGCGCGTGCTGCACGCGATTGCCCAGCTGCGCCAGGACGGATGACGGGACATCCGTCGGCGCCTGGGTCACGAAGAAGACGCCGACGCCCTTGGAGCGGATGAG
>DASUMJ010000236.1:0-10496 GCA_036277775.1 Candidatus Limnocylindrales bacterium | reverse complement strand
GCGATCGTCGTCGTCGCGCACCACGACACGGTCAAGGGGTCGCCCGGCGCCGACGACAACGGGGCCGGGGTGGTGGCCCTGCTCGAGCTTGCACGGCTCCTCGGTGGCCGCCGCTTCCGGCGGACGGTGGTCCTCGCGGCCCCGGACTTCGAGGAGCTCGGCCTCATCGGCTCGCGGTTCCTCGTTCCGTGGCTGCAGGAGCGGTACACGGTCCGCGCCGCGATCGTGTTCGACGCGATCGCGTACATGAACCGGGACCCGGACACGCAGCAGGTCCCTCCCGGCGTCGCGACGGCGTATCCGGGGCAGATCCGCCGTCTTCGGGCGCGGCGCAACGCCGGCGACACGATCCTGGCGATCTACCGTCAGGCGTCCAACCTGCTCGTCCGCACGTGGGCGGAGGCCATGGCCGCGACGATCGGCCGCGACCGCATCCTGCTGCTGCGTGACCCCGTCGACCTGCCGCTCGTCGGCCGTCTCGCGGCGCGGGTGCCGGCGGCCCGGAACTTCTCCCGGAGCGACCACGTGAACTTCTGGCGCGCGGGCCTCCCGGCGATCCACGTCACCGACTCCGCGCCGTTCCGGAACCCGAACTACCACTGGCCGAGCGACACGCCGGACACGCTCGACTACGAGACGCTGGCCGATGTGATCGCCTCGACGGCCCTTGCCGTGGAGCGGCTCGCCGGCGCCCCATCCGGGACCCCGCTTCAGGCGGGCAGGCGCTCGCCGGCTTCGATCCGGACCGGCAGCCGGTTCTCGGCCGGGGTCAGGGGGCACGAGAACTTCGCGTCGTAGACGCAGGACGGGTGGTATGCGAGGTTGAAGTCGAGCTCGAACGTACCGTCGTCCTCGCGCTCGAGGTCGAGGTAGCGGCCGGCCCCGTATGTCTCCCGGCCCGCCGTCCCGTCGAGAAACGGCACGAAGACCTGGTCTGCCGAGCCACCCGCGAAGATGTAGCCGGTGAGCGAGCAGGGGACCCCGGCGACCTCGAAGTGGAACGTTCCGGCTCGCTCCGCCGGCCGAAGCTTGCCGTCCGAGGTCGGGATCTCGAAGCTCGTCGGCTCCGCGCCGCCATACGGCTCGAGGGCCAGCCCCCAGAACCGGAGTGACTCGTCGACGTCGAAGTACCGGAGGCCCGTGAAGGTCGGGCGCTCCGCCGCGGGGATGGGGCTCCGCTCGCCGGTCCGGAAGTAGGCGTCCTTGTCCTCGCGGAACGCCCGGATGGCATCGGGATAGCTGACGGTATGGTGGTGCTGGCCGTGGGCGTCCGACCCGTGCGCGTGCTCGTTCGTCATGGCGCGATCTTGGCAGGTTGCCGCCGAGCCGGGCGCAGCACGGCACGCGGACGCCGCTCGCCGGGCGGTCGACGCAACGACCTCGGGCCGCAGTAGCATCGTGCCGTGCCCGTCACCGTCGCTGCCATCGCGTTCCTCGTCGTCACGATCGGCGCGATCGCGTTCCAGATCGGGCTGGCACTCGGGGCTCCGTGGGGGGCCTACGCGATGGGCGGCGGGTCGGCGGGGCGGCTCCCGATGCGGCTCCGGGTCGCCGCGGCCGCCCAGGCCCTGATCATCGCGGCCCTGGCGGTGATCGTCGCCGGGAAGGCCGCGCTGATCACCGTTCCGCTCGTCGCGGACCTACCCTGGCTCGCCTGGCTGGTCGTCGCCTTCTCGGCGGTGAGCCTCGTCCTCAACTCGATCTCGCGGAGCAGCGGCGAGCGCCGGATCTGGGTTCCGGTCGCCATCGTGATGCTCGCCGCCAGCCTCGTCGTCGCCATCGGTGATCCGGCAGGCGGAGAGCCCCGCAACGCCGAACTGGCACCGATGAGCCGCGAGGTCGCATCGAGGTCGACGGGCGCCCCATTCGCCTGAGCTGGCGCTCTCCGCCGGATGCGCCCAGCGACCTCGAGGGACGTCCGGCCTACCGCACGGGGTGACCGATGGGTCACCGACACCAGACCGGCGCGGGTGCATCGTGGCGCCGCAGCCTGCGATGGAAGCGAGGAATCGAGCCAGGTCCGGCGCACGGATCATCGCCGTCCTGGCGATGGCCGGGCTTGTCATGCCCGTGATCGCCGCCGTCTCGGTGCATCCACCCCAGGTGTTCGCGGTGTCGAACCCCCAGGCGAAGCCACCCGACGTCCCGACCCCGAAGCCGAAGCCGACGCCAATCCCAACGCCGGGTCCCACGACGGCGCCGACGGCCCCTCCCGCGCCCACGCTCCCCCCGAAGCCGGTGCCGACCACGCCGCCGGCCGCGACCGCCGCGCCGACCCCGGTGCCGGCAACGCCGCCACCGAACGCGACCGCGGCCCCGCCGGCCTCGACGCCGGCAGCCGCGCCGGTCGGGACCGCGGCCGCGCCAGGCGGGCCGGCAGCCGGGTCACCGACCGGATCCATCGACCCGCTCGCCCCGATCATCGTTCGCGGCGCCGGCGGCTCCGGGACCGATGCCGGTTCGGGTGGCGGGAGCGGGGCAGCCTCGTCGACCAGCGGGTTCGGCCTCGTAGCGAACCTCGGCGCACCGATCGCGTACGCGGCCGGTGTCGTCCTCGTTGCGCTCGTCATCGCACGGCGGCGCCTGGAGCGCCAGGAGCGCGCCGAGCGGCGAGCCGTGACGACGGATCCGGATCGCATGCCCGGCCGTCGCGCGGAACCGACAGAGCGGCCCAGCGTGCCGGACGACGAGGCGAACCTTCCCCGGTGGCTCCGACCGTCGCTCCGGGCCGAGCGTTTCGGCATGGACCTGTCGCGGTCCCGCGTCCTGCCTGCGGGCCTGCCCCTGGTTCCGCCCACCCGGACGCCGATGTCGTTCGGGCGTCCGCCGGACGACAGGGCGGACCGGCGCGTCATCGTCGCGCCGAGGTTCGGGCTGCTCCGGGTGCCCGACGACGTCGAAGGACGGGCCGTGGTCGAGCTCGAACGAGGCGACGAGGTGGAGATCCTCGAGAGCGACGGGCAGTGGACGAACGTCCTGACACCCACCGGCCACGCCGGATGGCTGCCGACGACGGCACTCGGGGCGGCGCTGGACGCAGCCGCCGAGCCGGTGACGCCGTCCCGGGCTGCCGGTCCCGCCGCTCCGGACGGGGCGGTGGCGGCGGACAAGCCTCTGGATCTCGCCGCGATCCTTGCCGCCGGACGACCGCGTTCCGAAACGGGCGCCTGAGCGCGACCGCTCAGGGACCCGGCACCGGCGGTCTCCGATCCGTACGATGGGCGGAGGAGGGTGGCCATGGCCGACACCGCGACGGGGGACCCGTTCGATCGGATCCCCAAGGTCGAGCTCCACTGCCACGTCGAAGGGACCGTCCGTCCGGGCACCGTCGTCGAGCTGGCTCGCAAGGCCGGCCGGCCGCTGCCGGTCGAGGATCCCGCGGAGCTCTATCGCTACGACTCGCTCGACGCCTTCCTGTCCATCTTCTGGCTGGTCCAGGAGACGCTCGTCTCGCGCGACGACTGGGCTCGGATCGCCTACGAGTCGCTCGTCGACGGCTCGGCCCACGGGCTCCGGTACCGCGAGATGTTCTTCACGCCGGCGCGCCACCTTGCCGCCGGGCAGGACCTCGCCGACATCGTCGCGGGCCTGACGGCCGGCATCGAGGCCGCCGAGTCGGAGACCGGCGTCAGGTGCATGCTGATCGCGGACATCGACCGGGCCTTCGGTCCGGGCGCGGGCACCGAGCTCGTCGCGCGCGTCGGGGAGCTCCGTCGCACCGGAGCGGCCGAGCGGGTCATCGGCATCGGCGCCGACTCGACCGAGCTCGGGGTCGACCTCCGGACGTTCGCACCCGCCTTCGAGGCCGCCCGTCGCCTCGGCCTCCGTCGAACGTGCCACGCCGGAGAGGCGGTTGGCTGCGGGCCCGAGAACGTCCGGATCGCCCTCGACGTCCTGGGCGCGGAGCGGATCGACCACGGGATCGCGATCACTGAGGATCCGGCGCTCATGCGGGAGGTGGCTTCCCGCCGCGTCCCGTTGACCGTCTGCCCGCTCAGCAACGTCGTCATCGCCAACCGCTACGCGTCCCTGTCCGACCATCCGCTCCCGGCGATGCGTGCGGCGGGCCTGCTCGTGACGATCAACACCGACGACCCGGCGATGATGGACGACGACCTCGGCCGCGAGTACCGCCTCGTCGGGGAGGCGTTCGATCTCGACGTCACGGCGCTCGGGGAGCTCGCAGTCGAGGGGATCGAGTCCACGTGGCTCGACGACGGCGAACGGCGGTCGCTCGCCCGCGAGTTCGAGGCGGCCCTGGCGCGGTAGCCAGTCGGCGAAACCCGGCGGGTCGCCCACGCCGGCGAAGTTCGAGGCTGACCGAAGGAATCCGACCTCCTCTGCCGACTATCGTTGGTGAAAGGAGGCGCGACGACCGCGCGATGACTCCCAGCCTCGCAGAGCAGGGCCTTCCCGGCGTCCTCGGCGGCGTCCTGACAGACGATGTCGCCTTTCGGGCGTGGTACGACGCGACGCTGCCGCGCGTGTACGCCTATCTGTATCACCGGTGTGGCCGCGATCGAGCCCTGGCCGAGGAGCTGACCCAGCAGACGTTCGTCGATGCGATCCGAACGCACGGCCGGACGACCGCCGATGACCGAGTCAAGTGGGTGATCGGGATCGCTCGGCATCGACTCGCCGACCACTTCCGGGCGCTCGAGCGCCGCGAGCGGAGCGTCCTCCGGCTGGTCTCCGACAGACGCGCGCCTGAGGTCACGTGGGTCGGCCCTCGAGAGGCCGACGACGACGTTGCCGACGCACTCCGACGCCTGCCCGCCGCCCAGCGCGCTGCGCTCGTCCTCCGTTATGTCGACGACCAGCCCGTGCGCGAGGTGGCGCGCCTTCTCGGACGGAGCGAGGGCGCGGTGGAATCACTCCTCAGCCGCGGTCGCGAGGCGCTTCGCCGGACCCTTGGAGACGAGCGATGAACGACACGCAGCTGGTCGAGGCGCTGCGGCGCCTGGAACGACCCGTCGAACCCGGCGCGTCGTTCGGTGAGGAGCTGTTCGTGAAGCTCCAGGCACAGTTGGAGCCGAGGCGGACCACGCGGCCCATCGTGCTGCTCGCGGCTGCGCTCCTGGCGGCGGCGCTGTTTGGCATGGCCGTCGCATCGGGAGCGTTTCGTGAATCTCCGCTGACGCCCCCGAGCTACCGGGTCGAGGTGCCGCGCGGAGCGACCCCGGGATCGACCCCCGGTGACGTCGCGGAGGCCGCGCTCGCCCTGCCGTTGCTCGCTGGCCCCGAGGCAGTCGTGGTCATGACGTGGGTTCCCGGGAGCGCCGTGTTCGACCTTCCCGACGGCACCGCGGTCGCGTACTCGGATCCGTTCTGGGCGGTTGAGGTCACGACGGCGGCCGGCGCCGGGAACTTGCTCATCCTGCTCGACGACGGAAGCCTCGACATCATCGAGTACCTTTCGGCCGTCCCGCCGACTGCGGCCCCACCGGTCACGGCTGCGCCGCCCGTCACGGACCCGGCAGCGCCGCTCGAGCTCGCCGCGGCCGACGGCCGGACGATCTCGGCGCCGGTTCTGCAGATCGCGGACGCCGAGGCGCTTCCCTCCGTGCAGACGCTGCTTGCGAGTGGCGACACGCTCTGGGCTTTCGTCGGCTTCCCGTATCGGGAGGATCCGGCGTACCTGGTCCGGATCGACACCCGGACGAATGCCTTCACGCCGGTAGCGCTCCCGGGCGGAGCGCCGTTGGCGGTCACCGCGTTCGATGGCGCCATCTGGGTCAGGGATGCGGGGGCGCTGCTGCGCCTGGACGCGCAGACGGGTGCCGTGGTGGCGAGCGTGCCGGTCAGCGCGGATTGGGCGCCGGTTGGCTTCGACGGCGAGGCGATCTGGGTACCGAGGGTCGGCGGGATCGATCTCATCGATCCCGACACCGGAGGCGCGCTCCGGAGGATCGACACCCGTGAGGCAGCGGGCCACCCATATCGGCGCATCGCAGGACCACCGGCGTTCGGCAGCCTCTGGGACCTTGATCGCTCGTCGGGAATCGTCCACCGGATCGACCCGCTGACGGGGACGGACGTCGCAACCATCGCGATCGGTGACGAGGTGGACCCCGAGCAATGCGGGGCCGATGACCTCGTGCCGCTGGTCGGCATCGAAGGACTGCCCGACGCGATGGTCGCCGCGTGCGCGGGTGCGAGCGTCCTCATCGATCCCGCCAGCAACACCTACGTCGGAGTCGTTCAGGCCCCTGCGCACGGCGCGACGGTCCATGACGGGACATGGTGGTCGCTCATCGTCCCCGGCGGGGTCGGCGGCGATTGGGCCGCGCCCGGGAGCCTGATCGCGGCGGATCCGGCCGGCGGACCGGCGCTCGAGACCTTCAAGTTCGGCCAACCGCAGACGGCGGGCTGGTCGCCGATCGTGGCCGGAGCGTCGCTCTGGTTCGTCATCGGCCAGAGACCCGAACCCAATCGCGGGTACGACGACAACCAGCGGCTCGCCAGGATCCCCCTGGCCGAGCTGAGCATGGCGATGGAGGAAGGGCGATGAGACACATTGCTTGGCGTTCGCCGCTGGCCGCCTGCCTCGGGGCAGCGGTCCTGGTTGCAGCCTGCGGGCAAGGATCGGCAGGCACCGCGGGCGTGACCGCAGGTGCGACATCGCCGCCCATCGAATCGCCCACCTCAGGACCGCCGACGAGCGAGCCGGTCGTGACAACGCCAGCCCCGACCGTCGCTCCGGCGTTCGTCACCGCGCCGGACGGCACCGCCGTCGTCGAGCTCGGCGGCCAGGGCACGACGCTGACGGCCGGCGATGACGCGATCTGGGTCGTGCTGCCATCGACGCTGCGCGGCGGGCGGGAGGTGCTGCGGATCGATCCGGCCACCGGGACCATCACGACCGCCCTCAGGGACCTGAAGGTGGTGGATGGGCCAAGCCATGCCATCGGCGTCAATGGCTCGATCTGGGTGTCGAGCTGGAACCTTCGCACCGTGACGCGCTACGACGGGGTCAGCGGGGACGAGATCGCCACGCTGGAGGTCGGCAGGGATCCACTCTGGCCGGTCCTCGCCTACGGCGACGTGTGGATCATGAACTATCGCTCGGGGACGATCAGCCGCATCGATCCCGAGACCGGGGTGGTCGCGGCGACGATCGAGGTCGCCGCCCCGGGCGACGGTGGGCCGATGTCCCTCGAGCCCGGTGGCGGGCTCCTGTGGACCGCAGCTCCGAACACACCCGCGATCCTGGCGATCGACCCAGCCACGAACGAGGTCGCCAGGACCATCGAGCTCGACGGCACCTGCCGACCCGGGGTCACGTACCTTCGCGACCAGCTGTTCGTCGGTGGGTGTGGCGACACGACGATCATCATCGACCCGGAGACTGGCGCCCGGATCGGCGAGTCGCCGTTCCCGATGCCCGGCCTCACGTCCCGGCTCGAGACCGGTGATCGGGTCTGGATGGTCTCCGGCGACGCGACGCGCGAGGACCTGCGCCTCGCCGCCGTCAGCGCCGCCACGCTCGAGGTCGTCGACGTGTTCTCGACCGGCGTCGGGGTCCCGGACTGGTACGTCACGGGTGCATTCGACTCGGTCTGGGTGAACTCCGGCCTCTTCGGTCGCATTCTTCGGGTCCCGATCGCCGCGCTGCCGAGCCCGTAGCGAGCGCGGCGCCCGCTCCGCCCGCGGCTCGGGCCCGGTAGGCTCTGGGTCTGCGCTCGTCGGCTGCACGCCGGCGCCGGTGGAGGGGAACGCATGAAGGCCGCAGTCCGCGACGTCTACGGCGGACCGGAGGTCGTCCGGATCGAGGAGGTCGATCGCCCGACCCCAACCGGTAGCCAGGTCCTCGTTCGCGTTCGCGCCGCGTCCGTCAACCGGGCGGACCTCGACGGCCTCTACCCGCGCTGGCAGTTCACGCGCCTGTTCCTCGGACTCCGACGGCCTCGAGCGCGCCGGCTCGGTGTCGACGTCGCCGGTGTCGTCGAGGCCGTCGGCCCGGCGGCGACCCGGTTCAAGCCCGGGGACCAGGTCTTCGCCGACCTCTTCGCATTCGGCGCGAGCGCTTTCGCCGAGTACGTCTGCGTCGCCGAACGGGCATTCGCGCCGATTCCCGCCGGAATGGACTTCGACGAGGCTTCGACGCTCCCGCACTCCGCCGTCCTCGCGATGCAGAGCCTTCGCCTCCGCGACGGCCGGACCATCCGACCGGGCGACCGGGTGCTCATCGTCGGTGCGTCGGGCAACGTGGGCCCGTTCGCCGTGCAGATCGCGAAATCGATGGGTGCGGAGGTGACCGGCGTCTGCCGCACCGAGAAGGTCGAGTTCGTCCGGTCGCTCGGGGCAGACCACGTCATCGACTACACGGTCGTCGACTGCACGCGGACGGGCGAGCGCTACGACTGGATCGTCGACGTCGACGCCCGTCACTCGATCTTCCGGTGGCAGAACGTGCTTCGCCCGCGGGGCGTCTACGTCACGCTCGGCGGGTCGACGGCCTGGCTGCTCCCCTCGATGCTCATCGGACCGCTTGTCCGGCTGGCATCGGGCAAGCCCATGGGCCTGCTCCTCTGGTGGAAGCCGTTCAACGCCGCCGACGTCGAGCGGCTCAGGGAGGCGTTCGCTGCCGGGACGCTGCGACCGCGCATCGACCGGCGGTTCCCGCTCGCCGCGGTCGTCGAGGCGTTGCGCCACGTCGACGAGGGCCGGGCCAGGGGCAAGGTCGTCGTGACGATGGACGCGGCGTAGGCGCGACGGAGCCTCGAACGAGCGGCGTGGCGGGCCGGCCGGACGGCCAGAGCGCGAACGGCATCGTCCGACTCACGCCCGGCGAGCGTGACCGCGACGATCCGCTGCTCGCCCGGTATGCACCGGAGCTCGTCGTGCTCCCGGAGGACCTCGAGGAGCCCAGTCCGCCGGGACCGACGAGCGGCCACGACTTCCACCCGCGAAGCGCCCGCCTGTTCGCGGACCATGCCCGTTCCGTCCGGCGCCGCGGTCGGATGCTCACCGGCGCCGCGATCGCCCTCAGCGCCCGGCGTGGCGACCCGAACCGGGGCGTCGGAACGACCGACGCCGGCTCGCCCGCCCGGCGACGGCTCGAGGCGGCATGGCCGGACCGCCTGGCGGGCGAGTGCCTGACGGCTTCCGGCCGGGTCGACGCGGGCGCGGCGTGGCGGCGGTACCGCGACCTGCTGCGTGCCGACTCGGGTCTCTACCCGCGGACCGTGTACGGGCGCGTCGTCGGGGGCGACGATCGAGTGGCCGTGCAGTACTGGCTCTTCTGGTTCCACAACGCCTGGCACAACGACCACGAGGCGGACTGGGAGGTCGTGACCGTGCTCCACGAAACGAGCTCCGGCGGTCCGATCGCGTTGAGCGCGTCCGCGCACGGTCACGCGCCTCGCTGGTCACCCGGCGAGCTCACCTGGGTCGATGGCCGGCCGCTCCTGTACGTCGCGGCGGGATCCCATGCGCTGTACGCCGAGCCCGAGCCGGGCATCGACCGCGGATCCCGCGGCGCCGGCGCTCGGGCCCGCACCCCGGCCTCGCTGACGCAGCTTGCGCGCGGCTCGACCCGCGATCACGTCGCCGGGGTCGAGCCGGACCGGGCGATCGAGCTCCCGGCCATGGCCTACGAGCTGCGGCACTTCCCGGACCTCGCCACGCTGCGACCCGGCACCGACGCCTGGGACGACTGGTGGTGGCTCGCCTACGGCGGGCGCTGGGGACGGGCCTCGGGCCCGGCCGGCCCCGCCGGTCAGGGTCCAGCGTGGGATGACCCGCTCACATGGGTCGCGGCCGCGACGACGGAGCGTTAGCTCCGGGCGGGTCAGCCCAGGCCGTAGACGCTCGCCAGGGGCGCGAGCGTCCGGATGTACCAGGCGAGCGTCAGGCCGCAGGCCGCGATGGCCATGGCGAGCGCGAGCAGGCCCTCGATCTTCAGTCGAATCTCTCGTCGCCGGGCCCCCCGGCCCTCGAACGGGTCGCTGAATCCGGACAGTCGTGCGGGCATTCGGGGTCCTCCGGGGTGGTGCAGTCGGTCGGTCGCGACCTCGGGTGCCCATCGTCACCCCGTCCGCCGGGCTTGACCAGCCTGACCATCGGGTCGTTCGGGATAGCCCTGGTTGGCCATCCGCGCCCGGATCGCCGGCGACCGGGGTCGCAGGGTCGCGGAGCCGCGTCCGGCCGAACATTGACAACCGCAGCGTTCCAGCGCCCCCATACCGTGTGACAGCCGACGGAGGCGTCGGCGCCGTCACGTGGAGGGGCATGGACACCGAGCTCGTGATCCGGGCCCAGCACGGCGACCGGAGCGCGTACGCGGCCATCGCCGCGGCGATCGCCGACCGGTTCCTCGCCGTGGCGCGTCGCATCCTCCGTGACTTCGATCTGGCTGAGGACGCGACGCAGCGGGCATTGCTCGCCGTCTGGCAGGACCTCCCGCAACTCCGCGATCCGACGCGCTTCGAGGCCTGGTCCTATCGGGTCCTCATCCGGGCATGCCGCGCGGAGGGCTGGCGGGAGCGACGCGC
>DASUMJ010000235.1:0-11872 GCA_036277775.1 Candidatus Limnocylindrales bacterium | reverse complement strand
CGACGACGACGACCTGGCCGACCGCCTCCGGCTCCACCGGAACCAGGGGATGCGGGCCCGCTACCAGTTCGAGACCCTCGGCTACAACTACCGGATGACCGACATCAACGCCGCGATCGGCCTCGTCCAGCTCGAGAAGCTCGATCGCAACACCGCGAAGCGCCAGGCGATCGCCGCGGCCTACGACGCGGGCTTCGCCGGGCTGCCCGTCCGGGTCCCGGTCGTCCCGGACGGACGGACCCACGTCTACCACCAGTACACCCTCGAGGTCGGGCCCCAGCGTGACGCGATCCTTGCGGCGGTGAAGGACGGTGGCGTCGGGGCGGACATCTACTACCCGATCCCCGTCCATCGCCAGGCCTACATCCAGGAGCGCGGCCTGCACGCCGACCTGCCGGTCACGGACCGGGCCGCGGAGCAGACGATCGCGCTGCCGATCTACCCGGGCATGGCCCCGGAGGACCGCGACACCGTGATCCGGGTGGTCCGGGCGGCGGTCCTTGCCCACGCCGAGGTCGGCGCACGCGCATGACGGCGATCCGTTGCGCGCGAACCTCGGGCGGAGCCGGCCGATGACCGCATTCTGGGGACCGGCCGGTGATCGCGAGATCCGCATCGGGCTCGCGGGGCTCGGCTCGATGGGCCGGAATCACCTTCGGGTCATCACGAGCCGGCCCGGTGCCCGGCTCGTGGCCATCGCCGACCCGATGCCCGAGGCCATCGCCGCCGCGGTGAGCCAGACCGGGGCGGCCGGCTTCGCCGAGCCCCTGGCGATGCTCGCCGAGGCCGAGCTCGATGCCGTCGTCATCGCCGCGCCGACGACCGCCCACCGGGCGATCGCGCTCGACGCGATCGGGCGGGGGATCGCGGTCCTCGTCGAGAAGCCGCTCGCGTCGACGGTCGAGGAGGCACTCGAGATCGTGGCCGCGTCCCGGGCCACCGGCGTGCCCGTCCAGGTGGGCCACGTCGAGCGCTTCAACCCGGCGGTCCGCGAGCTCGGCCGGCTGCTCCACGAGGAGCGCTGGCTCTCGACGGTCTACGCCATCACCTCGCGTCGGGCCGGCCCGTTCCCCGCCCGGATCCGTGACGTCGGGGTCACGGTGGACCTCGCGACCCACGACGTCGACATCTGTTCCTGGATCGCAGGGGAGCGCCCGATCCGGGTCCATGCCGAGACCGCCCAGCGAATCCACGCCGACCACGAGGACCTCCTCTTCGGGCTCCTCCACTTCCCGTCCGGCGTCGTCGCCCAGCTCGACGTCGACTGGCTCACGCCGGCGAAGCGGCGCCAGCTCACGGTCGTCGGCGAGGAGGGGATGTTCGAGCTCGACTACCTGACCCAGCGCCTGACGTTCACGAAGGCGACCGACACGACGAACCCGCGCCTGATCGGCGGTTACGCCCCGACCTTCGAGGGCGACGTCGCCGAGCTCACCGTCCCGGCGGTCGAGCCGCTGGCCCTCGAGCACGAAGCGTTCCTCAAGGTCGTCCGCGAGGGCGGGCGACCCGAGGTCGACGCGGAGGACGGCCTGTGGGCCGTCGGGATCGCGATCGCGCTCCTCGACGCTGCCGCCGGCCGCGAGGTCGTCGAGCTCGATGGATTCGCCGCGCGATTTGCGCCGGCCGCCTCGTGACGATCGTCACCCGCCCGACGTCGGGCGCATCGCTCCTCGGCGGCTCCATCGTCCTGCCGGCGAACGACTGCCACCACGACCTGCCGCCGCGGCCGGTCGCACCGTGGACGGGGGAGCCGGGGACGGCCGGAATCGTCGCCGTGGTCGGTGCGGGGAAGATGGGCCTGCCGCTCGCCGCCCAGTTCGCGGGCCACGGCTGGGAGGTCGTGGCGGTCGACGTCCAGGAGGCCGTCGTCGCGGCGATCAACGAGGGCCGCTCGCACCTCGGCGAGGAGCCCGGCGTCGGGGAGCTCGTGGCATCGGCCCACGCTGCCGGCCGGCTCCGGGCGACCACCGACGGGACCGCCGCGGCTCGCGAGGCGGACGTCGTCGTCCTGATCGTCCCGGTGATGCTCGACTCGGCGCACCAGCCGGACTACCGGTACATGGACGCGGCGACGGACTCCGTCGCCGGCGGGATCCATGCCGGCAGCCTCGTCGTGTTCGAAACGACGCTCCCGGTGGGCGACACGCGGGGCCGCTACGCGCCGCGGCTGGAGGCGGCCTCCGGGTTCCGGGCTGACGAGGACTTCTTCGTCGCGTTCTCGCCCGAGCGGCTCTTCTCGGGCGCCGTGCTCCGGAACCTCGCTTCGTACCCGAAGCTCGTCGGGGGCCTCGGCCCGGCCTCGACGGACCGTGCGGCGCAGTTCTACGACAGCGTCCTCGACGCCGAGATCGTCGCGATGTCCTCGGCCGAGGCAGCCGAGTTCTCGAAGCTCGCCGACACGACCTACCGCGACGTGAACATCGCGCTGGCGAACGAGTACGCGGCCTACGCCGATCGCGTCGGGGTGGACATCCGCGAGGTCATCGCCGCCGCGAACTCGCAGCCGTACAGCCACATCCACCAGCCGGGGCTCGGCGTGGGCGGCCACTGCATCCCGGTCTACCCGCACTTCCTCCTGTCGCGGGCCCCGGAGCTGTCGCTCGTCGCGCGGTCGCGGGAGGTCAACGACGGCCAGATCGGCATCGCGGTCGAGGCGATTCGGGAGGCACTCGGCGGGCTGGACGGCGAACCCGTGCTCGTGCTCGGCCTGACGTACCGCGACGGCGTGAAGGAGCTGGCGTATTCGCAGGCGATGCCGCTGATCGCGGGGCTTCGCGATTCCGGTGCCCGGGTCTCCGCCCACGATCCGCTGCTCTCCGACGACGAGATCCGGTCGCTCGGCGTCGAGCCATGGGCCTGGGGCACGCCCTCCGATGCGCGGGCCATCGTCACCCAGACCGGCGACGCCCGCTGGCGGACGCTCGAGCCCGCGTGGTTCCCGGAGCTCGGCATCCTCGTCGACGGCCGCAACACGCTCTCGGGCCTGGCGCTGCCGTCCGGCGCCCGGTACCGCGGCATCGGGGTGCCCGGGGCGAAGTAGCCCGGCTACCCTTGCCGCGTGCAGATTGTCAGCGTCGTCGGGACGCGACCCCAGCTGATCAAGGCGGCGGCGCTCCAGCCGGCGCTCCGCGCCCGGCACGACGAGGTCTTCGTCGACACGGGCCAGCACTGGGACGAATCGATGGCCGGGTCCTTCTTCGGCGAGCTCGGGCTGGCGCGGCCGGATCACAGCCTCGACGCGGGCGGCGGGTCGCACGCCGAGCAGCTCGCGGCGATGCTCCTCCGGCTCGAGCCGATCATCCTCGCCGCTCGACCCGACGTCGTGCTCGTCTACGGCGACACGAACTCCACGCTCGCCGGGGCGCTCGCGGCCGCGAAGCTCGGGGCCCCCGTCGCGCACGTCGAGGCCGGGCTCCGGAGCTTCGACCGACGCATGCCCGAGGAGCTGAACCGGGTCGTCGTCGACCACCTCGCGACGTGGTCGTTCGCCCCGACGCCGACCGCCGTCGCGAACCTCCGGGCCGAGGGCATCACCGCCGGCGTGACGCTCGTCGGCGACCTCATGCAGGACCTCGCCGCCCGGGTCGCGGCGGATGTCCGGGATCCGGCGGTCCTCGAGGGCATCGGACGGCGCCTCGGCGTCACGCTCGCGCCGGGGCGGTACGCGTTCGCGACGATCCACCGCCAGGAGAACCGTGAGCCCGGGGCGATGGCCGCCTGGTCGGCGATCCTCGGCGCCGCGGCCTCGCCGGAACGACCGCTCGTGCTGGCGCTCCACCCGGGGACGCGGATCGCGATGGCACGGGCCGGGATCTCGGCCGGTCCGGATGTCCATCTCGTCGAGCCGCAGGGCTACCGGACGTCGATCGCCCTCCAGCTCCACGCCGCGGCGGTGCTCACCGACTCCGGCGGCGTCCAGCGCGAGGCCGCGTGGCTCGGCGTTCCGTGCCTCGTCCTCCGCGCGACGAGCGAGTGGATCGAGGCCGTCGAGGGATCGGCCGGCCGGATGGTCGTGGTGGGGCTCGACGGCGCGAAGGCCGCCGCCGAGCTTGCCCGACTCGCGCCCGTCGAGACCGCTGCGGAGCTGGCCGCGAGCCGGGCTGCCCGGCTCTCCCTCGCCCCGGCCGGTGCCGCGGACGCGATCCTCGCCGCGCTCGAGCAGCCGCCCGTGGCCGGGTAGGGGCCCGACTCGCCGTGGCCCGGGTCGTGATGTTCGTCCTCAACGACGTGCGCCGCGACGCCCGGGTCCTCCGCGAGGCGGCGACGCTCGTCTCGGCCGGCCACGAGGTGACGGTCATCGGCCGTCCGACGGACACCGCGTCGATCGTGGAGGAGCGGGAGACGAGGGACGGCTTCGAGATCCGGCGCGTCCCCGTCCCGGGCCGGTTCCGGCGATCCCTCCTCGCTGCGGGCGGCGGTCGCGGGACCGTGGGATCGGCGCGAGCCGAGCGGCTCGGGATCCGCCGGCGCGGGCCGTCGACCGTGATCCGGGCCGCCGTCGGGGGCGCCCGGCTCGTGGCGGGACTCCCGCTCATCGGCGGATTCGCTCGCGGCCTCGACCTCCTCGTCCGGTGGCGACTCGGGACGGTGGCGTGGGGCGAGGCGGCAGCCCTGGCGGCGCCCGCGGCCGACATCTGGCACGGCCACGACCTCACCGGGATGCCCGCGGCGATGGCGGCCCGGCGGCGCCACGGCGGGCGGCTCGTCTTCGATGCCCACGAGCTCTTCCTCGACGCCGGCGACACCGCGACGAGGCCCGGGTGGGCCCGCGCGCTCCTCCGGCGCATCGAGCGCCGGGCGATCGCCGAGGCCGATGCCGTCGTGACGGTGAACGACGGCCTCGCCGCCGAGCTCCGGCGGTTCGCCCGGCCGCGGCGGATGGTCGTCGTCCACAACGCGCCGCCTGCACCGCCGGCGAGCGCGACGGCGGGTTCGCTTCGGAAGGCCTCGCCGCTCCGGGCCGCGGCCGGCGTGCCCGCCGATGCGCCGCTCGCGCTGTATCACGGCTCGTTCGCCCCGGGCCGCGGGGTCGAGGTCCTCGCCGCGGCGATCCGCGAGCCCGGACTCGAGACCGTCCACGCCATCTTCCTCGGCGCGGGGAGCGGCCAGACCGCGCTCGAGGCCGCCGCCGCGGACCCGGTCCATGGCGGACGGATCCACGTCCTGCCGCCGGTCGATCCCTCCGAGGTCGGCGCCTGGGTCGCCGGCGCGGACGTCGGGGTCATGCCGATCGCGCCGACGACCCGCAACCACCGGCTCTCCACGCCGAACAAGCTGTTCGAGTGCCTCGCCGCCGGCGTGCCCGTCGTCGCGAGCGACTTCCCGGGCATCCGCGAGATCGTCGCCGGCACCCCGCCGGCACCGCTCGGCATCCTCGTGGACCCGAGCGACGTGGCGGACGTCGCCCGCGGCATCCGCGAGCTGCTGGTCATGGAGCCGGAGGCCGTCGCCGCCCTCCGCCGGCGCTGCCTCGCCGCGGCCCGCGATCGCTGGAGCTGGGAGCGGGAATCCGCCGGGCTCGTCGCCCTCTACGCCGACCTCGCCCCGAAGGCAGGCACGACGCCCGAGGCCCAGCGGGTCACGTTCGTCCTGCCGTCGAGCGGCGAGTTCGATTCACGGGCGCGGCGAATGGCGACGAGCCTCGCCGAGCGCGGCCACGACGTCCTCGTGATCGCGAGGCAGGAGCCGGGCCTCCCCGAGGTCGAGCCGCTCGCTCCCGGCGCCATCCTCCGCCGGGTCGATGCCGGCGCGGCGGTGCCCGCGACGCCAGCCGATGCCCGGGGCCCCGGACGCGTCGTCCGTGAAACCCTCCGGATCGCGCGAACCGCGCTCCGGACCCGGGTCCAGGCGGCCGCCGCCCGCGACGCCGACCGGCCGGCGGGGCTCTACCACGCGATGGGGTTCCTGGCGCTCCCCGTCGCGATCGACCTCGCCCGTCGCGCCCGGGCGCCGTTCGTCTACGACGCCCGCGACCTCTACGCGGAGGGCAACAATGTCGCGCGGCTGCCGCGCCCGCTGCGCGCGGTCTTCGCCCGGCGCGAGCGAAGCTGGGCCCGCCGCGCTGCCGCGGTCCTGACGGTCAACGAGGGTCTCGCCGGCGAGCTGGCCCGGCGCCTCGGGATCGATCGCCCGGCGGTCGTCCTGAACGCCCAGGCGGCGTGGACACCGCCCGATCCGCCGCCCGACCGCCTGCGCGACGAGCTCGTCCTGCCGCCGATGACGCCGCTCATCCTCTATCACGGCGGGTTCATGCGGGATCGCGGCCTGCCGGAGCTTGTCGCCGCGATGCGGACCCCTGGCCTGGAGGCCGCCCACCTCGTGCTCCTCGGCGACGGCCCGATCGCGGCCGAGCTCGCCCACCTCGCCGACGCTCCGGATCTCGGCGACCGCGTCCACCTCCTGCCGCCGGTCCCGCCGTCGGAGCTCCTGGAGTGGGTCGCCTCGGCCGACGTCGGGGTGATGCCGAACCAGCCGCGGACGATCAACGAGCGGCTCTCGACCCCGAACAAGCTCTTCGAGTGCCTCGCTGCGGGCACACCCGTCGTCTCGTCCGACTTCCCGGAGCGGCGCCGAATCATCCTCGAGGATCCGGACGGCCCGCTCGGCGCGGTCTGCGACCCGACCAGGCCGGAGGCGATCGGGGCGGCCGTCCGCTCGATCCTGGAGCTGGACCCGACCGCTCGAGCGGACCTCCGCGCCCGCTGCCGCCGCGCCGCCGCGGCCCGTTACGACTGGGACGCCCAGCTCCAGGTGCTGCTGCGGGTCTACGGCCGGGTCACCGGCCGGTCCTGGTGACCGCAGGGCCCAGATGGGCTCGTGTGACGCTCGAACCCCGGCTCCGGGCTGCTGCGGAGCGCGCGGGCTTCGCCGCCGCGATCCCGGGCGTCGCCTGATCGCGGCGCGCTCGGCGCCCGCCTAGAGCACGCCCTGGAGGCGGAGTCGTGTCGCCTCGGCTTCCTTCGCCGCGCGCGCCGCCTCCATGTGGGCCTGGTGCATCGCGACGACCTCCTCGGGCTCGCCGTCGGCGATGACGTGGCCCTGCTCGAGGAGCATCGCCCGGTTGCAGAAGGTCGTGACCCAGGTCATGTCGTGGGTGACGAGGACGATCCCCTTGGCCGCCGCGATGAGCTCCTCGATCCGCTTCCGGCTCTTCTCCCGGAACAGCTGGTCGCCGGTCGCGAGGACCTCGTCCACGAGGAGGACATCCGGATCGATGGCCGTCGCGATCGAGAACCCCAGGCGGGCCCGCATCCCCGATGAGTACGTCTTCAGCGGCGCGTCGATGAACGCGCCGATGTCGGCGAACTCGACGATCTCCGGCAGCCGCACCCGCATCTCGCGATCGGCGATCCCCATGAACGCCCCGGCGAGGAGGATGTTGTCGACCCCCGTGAGCTCGGTATCGAACCCTGCCCCGAGGGTCAGGAGCGACGAGACCTTGCCCCGCATCGTGACCCGGCCCTCGGACGGCTCGATGATCCCGGCGAGGACCTGGAGGAGGGTCGACTTGCCGGCGCCGTTCGGCCCGATGACCGCAAGCGATTCGCCGTGATCCACTCGGAAGGTGACGTCCTTGAGCGCCCAGAAGTGGGTCGGCCCCTCGCGTCGCCGGAGCATGTGCGAGAACGACTGCCGGACCGTCGTCTTCTTCGTGAACCGCAGGTTGTAGCGGACGCCGAGGCCGTGGGCGTCGATCGCCGGCAGGTCCGGGTCGGCCGGGCTGTTCGTCGTCATCGTTCGCTACAGGACCTTCGCGAACGCCGGCTCGAGGCGCTTGAACACGTACGTGCAGGCGCCGAGGAGGACGACGGACAGCGCGAGGAGCACCGCGAGACCGAGCCACGAGGGCTGGACGCCGTCGTAGACCACCGCCCGGTAGGCCTCGAAGAGGACGGTGAACGGGTTCAACCCGAACACGACGCCGACGATCGGATGGTCGGCGGCGAGGGCGTTCACCTGAGCCACCGAGTAGAGCGCCGGCGAGAGGTAGAACCACAGCCGCAGGACGTGGCGGGCGACGTTTCCGACATCGCGGTAGAAGACGTTGATCGCCGAGACGAGCACCGCCAGCCCCAGGGTGAACGCGAACTGGACGGCCGCGACGAGCGGGATCAGGAGGAGCGTCCAGGCCAGCCGCTCGCGGTAGAAGAGGGTCATGAGCAGGACCAGCGGGATGAGGCCGAAGGCGAAGTTCACGATCCCAGAGAGCGTCGCGGAGACCGGCAGGATGATCTTCGGGAAGTGGACCTGCTTGATGATCCGCTCGCGGGCGACCACCGACTGGATGGCGTCGTTCACCGCCGACGAGAACCACTTCCAGGGCAGGATCGCGGCGAAGACGAAGAGCGGGTAGTCCTCGATCGTGCCCCGCCCGCCGACGAGGAGCGTCACGAAGATGACGTAGACGCCCATCTGGAGGAGGGGATCGAGGATCCACCAGACGTTCCCGAGCACGGTGTCCGCCCCGTGCTTCGTCATCTCGGCCTGGACGAGGTAGCGCGCGAGCCGCCGCCGGGACCAGATGTCGGTGAAGCCGGCGACGACGAGGCGAAGGGCGTTGGGCCGCTCACCGCCGTACGAGGCGACGGGCACGTCCACGGTGGTCGTCATGCGCGGCGTACCGTAGCACGCGCCACCGCTACACTCCGGCCGATGACCGACCCAGCGGATCGGCCCGAGCGCGGGTCGATCAACGAGGCCACGCGCCGGGCCGTGGCGGCCGACCGAGCCCGCGTCGTGGCCGCGGAGCAGGCTGCGCGGCGCCGCCGCGGATCGGTGGCCGGGCGCCTGGATCGCGGCTTCCGGTGGCTTCGGAACCGGCAGAGCGGGCCGCTGCCGCGGCTCCGTCGGGTGGGCGGCGTCGCATGGCGGACGATCCGGGGCCGTGCGCCGTGGCGAGAGCTGCCCGAGGCACTTGCGACCGCGCTGCTCGCCCCCGTCCGGATTGCCGGCAAGCCGTCGCCGCCCCCACCGCCGCGCGACTGGGGACCGGAGCGGGCAGCCGCGACGGCCCGGCTCGCGGCGTTCGCGGCGCGCCGGGACCTCCTCCGACCGCGGGTCGCGGTCATCGCCGACGCGGCGGAGCTCGACGCCTTCCGGACGGACTGGGCGCTCGTTGCCATCCGGCCGGAGGACTGGGCCGCGGTCCTCGCTGCCGAGCCGCCGGACCTCCTCGTCGTCGACGCGGCTCGAAACGGGAACGGCGGCGCGTGGGCCTACCGGATCGCCTGGACGGCGCATCCGGACGCATTCGGCCAGCGCGACCTCCGGGCGCTCGTCGCCTGGTGCACCGCTCGCTCCATCCCGACGGTCTTCCGGGCCGCGGGCAGCGGCCTTGCGGCCGTTCGCGACTGGTCCGACGCCGGCCGGTACTTCGACCTCGTCGTAGCGCCGGATGCCGAAGCCCGCGCCGGCTACGAATCGCTACCGGATCGCCGAGGGTCAGTCGTCCTGGCGCCCTGGGCCGAGACCGCCGGCGCGGCCGTCGTCCGCGGGATCCGGGCGGCGGCATGAGCCGGCGCGTCTGCATCTACTCGCCGGCCGATCTGAACCTCGTCAGCGGCTCCTCGATCTGGGTCCAGTCCGTGGCCGAGACGTTCCACGCCGGCACCGGCGTCGAGGTCGTGCTGCCGCTCCGGGCGCCCGAGCGCCGCCGTCTCATCACCGACCAGATCCGGCGCCTGCCCAACGTCGAGCTCGTCGATCCGCGCCGGCAGCGCCGCTGGGTGCCGCCGACGGGCCTCTACTCGACCGAGGCGCTCGATCTCATCGAGACGCTCGACCGGGAACGGCGCTTCGATGCCATCCTCCTGCGATCGTTCCCGTACTGTCTCGCGGCCATCGAGCGGCCCCAGATTCGCGACCGGCTCTGGAGCACGTACCCGCTCGAGCCCGAGCGCGACATCGAGGACCCGGCCCACCTCGCCGAGCTGACCGCCGTCGCGCGTGCCAGCCGGTACGTCGTCGTCCAGTCCGAGGAGATGCGGGCACTCTTCGAGGCCGTCGTCCCGGCCGGTCGCGGCAAGACGATCATCCTGCCCCCGGCCGTGCCGGCGCCTGGGACCGCGGGGACGCCGGCGTCGGTCGCCCCGCCGGTGGCACGCCTCTTCTACGCGGGCAAGTTCCACCCGTTCTACCCGGTCCCCCGAATGATCGACTTCCTCGAGGAGCTCCGGCCGGAGCATCCCGGCCTCGAGCTCCACGCGATCGGCGACCAGGTGTTCCGTCCGCCCGGGGGCGACGCCTGGGCCGACGAGCTCGAGCGGCGGCTCACGACGACGCCGGGCGTCGTCTGGCACGGAGCCGTCCCCCGCGACGACGTGATCCGGCTGCTCTCCGGAGGCGGGATCGCGCTGAGCCTGTGGGACTATCGCCACGGCTCCACGATGAACGACCTCGTCGTCTCGACGAAGCTTCTGGACTACTGCCTCGCCGGGGTGCCCGTGATCCTCAACCGGACCGCCGCCCAGGAGACGATCCTCGGGGCGGACTACTCGCTCTTCGTCCGCGAGCCGGACGAGGCCCTGCCGCTGATCCGGGCACTCCTCGCGGACCCGGAGCTGCATCGCGCCGCCGCCGAGCGCTGTCGCGCTGCCGCCGCGGCGTATGCCTATCCCCGCGCGTACGCCGGCCTCGCGCCGTACCTCGAGGAGCGGCCCGACGCGCGCCTCCACCTCGCGGCCCGCCCCAAGCTGGCGGGCTCGGGCCGGCGCGTGGGCCTGCCGCTGCCGCCCGGAGCGGGCTCCGTGCCGCCTGCGGCCGTCGCCGCATTCCGAGCCGCCCGGGATGCCGCGCCCGATGCCTTCCTCGTCGTCGGGGTCCGGCACCCGGCGGGCGACCCACTCCCGGAGCCCGGGCGCGATCCGGCTGCCGCCCTCCGGCCATCGCTGCCTGGCGACGTCGCGCCGTCGGTCGGCGTGCGGACCGTCGACGATCCGTGGAACTGGTGGCGGACGCTCGGCGTGGCGCTGGCGCCCGACGGGGTGGACGTCGACCCCGAATCGATCGAGCTCGCTCGGGCGTCCGGGGCCCGCGTCGTCCGGACCGGGGATGAGCTCGTGGCCGCGCTCGCAGGGGCCGATCCGGCCGGGGCCGCGGCGTGAGCGACCGGCTCCGCATCCTCCATGCCGCGCGCAACCCGGCCGACCAGGCCGGCGTCGTCGTGCGGGCGCTCCGCAAGCTCGGCCACGAGGCGGAGGTCTGGGTCTACGACGAGAACCCCTTCCGGTTCGCCGTGGATCGCGAGATCAGCATCAAGTCCGGCGACCCGCAGGTCTTCTGGCGGACGTTCCAGGAGGCGATCGAGCGGTTCGACATCCTCCACTTCCACTTCGGCCGGTCGCTCTTCCCGGACGACTGGGGCGGCGTGCCGCCGCTCTGGGACCTGCCGATCTACCGGATCCTCGGGAAGAAGGTCTTCGCGACCTGGCACGGGTCCGACTGCCGCCAGATGCGGATCCATCTCGAGAAGAACCCGTGGAGCTACTTCAAGTCCTCGGACCTCCGCCCGGACGACGACCGGACGGCCAAGGTCGTCGAGGTCTTTCGGACCTACGCCGATCGCCAGTTCCTGACCGCCCCGGATTACCTCGACTACGTCCCCGACGCTGAGGTCCTCGGCCGGGTCGTCGACCTCGGCGAGTGGCCTGAGCAGCCGCCGGAGCAGCGCGACGTCCCCGTCGTCCTCCACGTCCCGAGCCGGCGGGGGACGAAGGGCACGGAGCTCCTCCTTCCGGCGATCGAGCGCCTCCGCGCCGAGGGCGTCGGGTTCGAGTTCCGGCTCCTCGAGGGCGTGCCGCACGACGAGGCGAAGGCCGCGATCCGGGCGGCCGACGTCGTCGTCGACAACCTCATCACCGGCGACTACGAGCTC
>DASUMJ010000234.1:0-13619 GCA_036277775.1 Candidatus Limnocylindrales bacterium | reverse complement strand
TCGCGGCCATGGATCGGATCGCCGCGTTCGATCGCGACGGCGACGGGCTCCCCGACCACGACGGCGAGCCCGACCAGACGTACGACACGTGGCCGATGAAGGGCCCCTCGGCCTACTGCGGCGGCCTCTGGCTGGCCGCGCTTCGGGCGGCGATCGACCTAGCCTCGATCGCCGGCGACGGCCCCCGGGCCGCCGCCTGGTCCGCCACGCTCGAGCGCGCGACCCGCAGCTTCGAGGCCCGCCTCTGGAACGGCCGCTGCTACGACTACGACGGCGGCGGCGGCCCGACCTCCGACAGCGTCATGGCCGACCAGCTGGCGGGCCAGTGGTACGCGGACGTCCTCGGCCTCGGCGACCTCGTGGCGCCGGACCGGGTGATGTCCGCGCTCCGTCACGTCTTCGAGCGGAACGTCGTGGGCTTCCGCGGAGGTCGCCGGGGAGCGGTGAACGGGACCCGGCCGGACGGGTCGATCGACCGGTCGAGCGAGCAGTCGCAGGAGATGTGGATCGGCACCACGTACGCCCTCGCGGCGTTCATGATCGGTCGCGGGCTCGTCGATGAAGGGTGGCGGACGGCCGAGGGCGCGGCCGCGGCCACCTACGACGGAGGCCTCTGGTTCCGGACGCCGGAGGCGGTCGACGAGGACGGCAACTTCCGGGCGTCGCTCTACCTCCGGCCGCTCGCGATCTGGGCGATCGAGGAGGCCCTCGAGCGGGCCGCGGCGGCCGGCGGCAGGGCGTCCGCCGGACCGCAACGCACCACGGCGATCGCCGCGCGATCCGATCCCGCGCGACCGGCGTAGGAACCGGACAGGGCCGGGCGATCGACCGGCCCGCGATCGACTGCCGCTCGCGGCTGCGGCCTCGGGGGACGCCGGGGCTCGGCGGCGGCAAGGAGGATTCGATGCGCAGGTTCCTCGGGCTCGGCGCCGTCGTGGCGCTCATCGCGATGCTTCCGGCGGCGGCGATGGCCGGTGGGCGGCCGATCGTCGTCGACATGACCGGCGCCGAGGAAGCGCCCGGTCCCGGCGATCCTGACGGCAGCGGGACCGCCTGGTTCACGTTCAACTCCGGGCAGGGCGAGGTCTGCTTCGCCCTCCATGTCGAGGACATCGTGCTTCCGGCAATCGGCGCCCACATCCACATCGCGCCGGCGGGTTCCCCGGGTCCCGTGGTGGTGCCGCTCACGCCGCCCGACGCCACGGGGCACTCGAGCGGCTGCGTCTCCGCGGATCCGGCCCTCGTGAAGGCCATCCGGAAGTCGCCGTCCGGCTACTACGTGAACGTCCACTCGACCGACTTCCCGGCCGGAGCCGTCCGGGCCCAGCTCGCGCCGTAGCCGCGGCGCGACGCGATCTCGAGCCGGGGCGGCCATCGAAGGTGGTGCGCCCCGGCACCGTTATCGGCAGGAACGCTGACGCGGCGGTACCAATTCCGGCGCTGGCCGCTATCGTTGGCGGAGAAGAGTGGTCCGGTCGGGTCCGGTTGGGCCTGATGGACCGGACGGTCGCCAGTTCCTGCTGACCAGCGCGACCACCGCATTCACCCGGGGGTGCCCATGCGGTGGGGCGACGCGTTTCCGGCAGGCGGGGACGGAGCACTCGTGGCAGCGCACCGCACAGTCGAGAGGATGGGAATGAATCGATCGAGACTGGCAGCACTCGTGGCGCTCGGGCTGCTCCTCGCAGTCACCGCGCCCGTGGCGAACGCACGGCCCAAGCCGGGCTCGCCCGCCGAGACCCACGCCAAGACGACGGAGATCCAGCTCCTGTCGCTGAACGACTTCCACGGCAACCTCGAGCCGCCGGGCGGATCCGGCGGGCGCATCGGGGCCCTCGACGCCTCCGGGGCATGCGTCGCGCCGACCTGCTACCTCGCCGGCGGCGTCGAGTACCTCGCGACCCACGTCCGAGACCTCCGGGCGACGAACCCGAACACGCTCTTCCTGTCGGCCGGGGACCTCATCGGCGCGACGCCGCTGATCTCGGCGCTCTTCCATGACGAGCCGACCATCGAGGCCTTCAACCTCATGGACCTCGACTACAACGGGGTCGGCAATCACGAGTTCGACGAGGGCGTCGACGAGCTCCTGCGGATGCAGGACGGCGGCTGCCACCCGGTCGACGGTTGCCAGGACGGCGACCCGTTCGGCGGGGCCGAGTTCGGCTTCCTCGCCGCGAACGTCGTCTACAAGTCGAACGGCGACACGATCTTCGCGCCGTACGCCATCCGCCACTTCCCAGGCGTCGACGTCGCGATCGTCGGCATGACCCTCGAGGGCACGCCCGACATCGTCACGCCGGCCGGCATCCAGACGGTCGATTTCCTCGACGAGGCCGAGACCGTCAACGCCCTCGTCCCCGTCCTGAAGGCCCAGGGCATCGAGACGATCATCGTCCTGCTCCACGAGGGCGGGAGCATCGGGGCACCGAGCAACGGGGCCGGATCGGTTGCGGCCATCAACAGCTGCAACAACCCGACCGGCGCACTGCCGCCGATCGTGGCGGCCATGGACGACGAGATCGACGTCGTCATCACCGGCCACACGAACTGGGCCGTGAACTGCGTCATCGACGGCAAGATCGTCACCGGAGCCGCCCACCAGGGCCGGCTCATCACCGACATCGACCTCACGATCAGCCGGGCGACGAAGGACGTCATCGCGGCGACCGTGAACAACGAGATCGTCACCCGGACCGTGCCCAAGGCGGCCGACCTGACGGCGCTCCTCGCCAAGTACTCGACGCTCGTCGCGCCGCTGGCGAACGAGGTCGTCGGGTCGACGACGGGAGACATCCTCCGGGCGAACAACACGGCCGGTGAGTCGGCGCTCGGCGACGTCATCGCCGATGCCCAGCTCGCCGCGACGTCCGGCCCGCTCTTCGGCGGAGCGGTCGTGGCGTTCATGAACCCCGGTGGCATCCGGGCCGACATCATCGCCAGCCAGACCCCTGGCGGCGAGGCCGTCGGCGAGGTGACGTACGGGGAGCTCTTCAGCGTCCAGCCGTTCAACAACGTCATGACCGTCATGACCTGCACCGGCGCCCAGATCGACGCCCTCCTGGAGCAGCAGTTCCGGGCGAGCGGCAACACGATCCTCCAGGTCCCGGACAGCTTCCGGTACTCCTGGAGCGCGTCGGCGGCGATCGGCTCGAAGGTCGACATCGCGTCGGTCACGATCGGCGGCGTGCCGATCGACCCCGGCGCCAGCTACCGCGTGGCGATGAACAACTTCCTCGCCACCGGCGGGGACGGGTTCAGCGTCTTCACGACCTGCACCGACCCGCTCGGCGGCGAGATCGACCTCGACGTGCTCGTCACGTACTTCGAGGCGAACTCGCCCGTCGCACCGGGACCGCAGAACCGGATCACCCGGCTGCCGTAGTCGAGCTCGATCCGACGAGAAGGCCGGCCCGCGAGGGCCGGCCTTCTCCGTTCCCGCCGGATCTTCCGGCCGACGTACGATCCGTGCCGTCGCGCGAACAACACCGGAGGAGGCAGGAGTGCTCGACCGACGCGCCCGCGCCCGGCACGAGCTGCCCGAGATCGACGCGGCCGCGCTGGAAGCCGCCCGCGCGGTCGAAGTGCTCCTCGCGGCCGCGACCGACCGCAGGGCGGAGCGATGGGGCCGGTACTTCGGGCCGCTGCCCGAGCGCCTCCGCGACGGCCCCGTCTCGGGACTTCGCGCCGCCGCCCGCACCGCCCGCGCGGCCTACGGGCCGAAGGACTCCGTCCGGGACGCCCTCCCCGAGGAGGTCACCGAGCCGCTGCTCGCGACCATCGATCGGCTCCTCCGGGTGATCGCCCGCTGGGAGGCGCGCAGCGCCGAGTAGCGAGGGTCAGAACAGCCAGGGGATCATTCGCCGGGTTCCGGCCTCGTACGCCGCATAGCCGGAGAAGTGGTCGCGGAGCCAGGCCTCCTCGCGGCGCCGTTTCAGGTCGAAGAAGGCGAGGAGCAGCGCCGCCCCGGCGATCGCCGGGAGGGAGGCCTGGACGAGTCCCCACCCGAACGCGGCGAGGACGAGGCCGCCGTAGACCGGGTGTCGGACGAGCCGGTAGGGCCCCGAGTCCACGAGCCGTGCATCGTCGCGCGGTCGCGGCACGGCCGTGAGGGCGTCACCGCCACGGAGCACCGCCAGCGCGGCCGCAGCGAGCCCGCCGCCCGCGGCGATGAGCGCCCACCCGGCGACGGCCGCCAGCGTTGCGATGGGCTCGGTCCATCGGCCTCGCGTCGTGACCCCGATCACGCCGATCGCGACGAACAGCACGGCCTGGATCGCAACCCAGCCTTCGCCGCGCGATCCGAGAGCCGGGAGCCGTGCCATGGCCGGCATGCTACGCGGCCGGCGCGAGCTCCGAGGGATCGAACGCCTCGCGCAGGAAGGGCGACGGCGCCTCGGGGTCGTACACGAGCACGAGCGAGCGGCGTGCCCGCGTCCAGGCGACGTACGCGAGCCGCCGTTCCTCCTCGAGGGCCCGTGCCGGCTCGTCGGATTCGGCCACGGATCGGGCGCTCGGGAAGCGGCCCTCGTCCATCCCGATGACGGCGACGTGGTCGAACTCGAGGCCCTTCGTGCCATGGGCCGTCGCGAGCGTCAGTGCCGCGTCGTCCCGGCGGAGGCGCGCGAGACGCTCGCGCAACGCCGAGATCGCGGCGGCGAGCGCCTCGACGTCCGCGAACGCCGGGGCCCACGCAAGGACCGCCCGGAGCACGTCCCGCGCCTCGCCGGCGACCGACGGGCGGAGCGCGGCGATGGCGACGAGCAACGGCGGTCGGTCGGACCCCGGGTCATCCGCACGAAGCTGCTCCATGAGGTCATCCAGGACCGCCGCGTCGACCGGCAGCTCGAGACCCGCGCCGCGGAACGGCACGTCCTCCGCCACGGCGGCGACGACCGCGGGGAGGAGCTCACGGTTCGTCCGGGCAAGGATCGCCGTCGTCGGCTCCGGGGTCCCCGTCGACTCGCCGCCGGCCTGCGCCAGCCCGTGGCGCCAGGCACGGAGCACCGCGACGCACCGCTCGAGCTCCTCGCCGCCGGCTGGCGCGAGGACCAGCGGGCCGGGCGCCCCCGGCCGTGCCTCGATCCGCTTCGCGAACCGCTCCTCGTTCCGCTCGACGAGCCGGACGGCCCGGGCGACGACCGACGCGGGACACCGGTAGTTCGTCACGAGGTCGACTCGCCGAAGGCCCGGCAGCGAGGTCTCGGCAAGCCCGAGGAGCCGCCGGACGTCGGCCAGCCGCCAGCCGTAGATCGACTGGTCGTCGTCCCCGACGAGGAAGATCCGATTCGCCGGCGCGGCGAGGAGGAGCGCCATCCGGAGCTGGCTCCGGTCGAGGTCCTGGGCCTCGTCGACGAGGAGGTGGGAGCACCGCGCGCGCCAACGCTCCAGGACCGCGTCGTCCGACTCCAGGAGCCGGATCGAGCGGACGACGAGGTCGTCGAAGTCGAGCCCGCCGGCCCCGGCGAGCGCCCGCTCGTACGCCACGAAGGCCCGCGCCGCCGGGCCGGCATCCGGATCGCGAGCGACTGCGTCGGCATCGGCCCCGATGTCGAGCTTCAGGCGGGAGATGACCGTGTCGAGCCGTCGCCGCTCGGCGACGGTGGACCGCGGGAGTGCGGTCCGCAGGACCGTCTCGCGGTCGAGGAGGGGAGCGACCGGGAGGCCGGACTCGCGGAGGATCTCGAGCCCGAGGGCGTGGAAGGTCCGAACCCGGAGCTTGCCCGCCGCGACGCCGAGCGGCTCGAGCGCCGTCGTCAGCCGTTCGGCAAGCTCCTGGGCCGCGCGCCGGTTGAACGTGATCGCCGTGACGGTCGCGGGGTCGACCCCCGAGTCGACGAGCCACGCGATCCGGGCCACGAGGGTCGTCGTCTTGCCGCTCCCGGCCGGCGCCACGCAGAGCACCGGTCCGGGCGGGGTCGTGGCCGCGTCGCGCTGGTCGGGGGCGAGACGGTCGAGTCGGGCGATGACGGCCGGATTCGAGGGCATGGCCCAGTCTGTCGCCCGCCGCTTCACGGCGACTCACCCAGGGGGGCAGCGCGGGGAGGCCGTCATGGACGATTGCGCTGGCGCTCGCCCGTGGCCCGGCATGAGTCGACGACCGCGACGGTGATTCCCGGCACCGTCGGGGTGGTACCCAAGCGGGGCGCGTCGACGCACCAAACGGGACCTGTCTCCCATCGCGGGCAGGACCCGGATGTCCGACGCTGCCGGCATCGGGCCGCTGATGGTCCGGGTCACACCGGGAGGGTCGTCGTCGTGCGAGGCGTTTTCCGCCGGGCTGGCATGCTCGCGGTCGTGGCCGTCCTGGCCTTCGCTGGCACGGTCCTCGCCGACAGCATCGCGGCGGACGGTGACGTCGCGAGCGGCCCCCAGAACGTCATCGACCTCGAGACGGTCGCGCCCGGAGCCACGATCACCCGGAACGTCACGATGACCCTCTTCTGCTCGGGTCTGCGGCACGTCGATCCCGGGCAGGTCGTCACCCTGTCGCAGGCCGGCGTCACGGTTCCGGCGGCGGGCGGCTCGGTGAGTGCCACGAGCACGACGGTCGGTCCGGTGCCGGCCGGCTGGGCGAACGACACGGCCGGGATCGCCGGCTGTGCCGGGCCGATGAGCATCGACTCCGCGACCCCGAGCGTGGTGACGATCGTCGCCCCCACGACGCCGGGCCTCGACTACCTCTTCTCCGTCACGTACGGCCGGACCCTGACGCCGGTGGGCGTTTCCGACGGCTCGAGCGTGACCGGCTTCACGATCGTGACCTTCAGCCTCGACGTCGAGGACGCCGACACGACCGCACCGGTCCTCGCCGGCATGCCCGGCGACCTGGCGCTCGTCACGAGCGACCCCGGCGGCGTCGTGCTCGACTACCCGCTGCCGACCGCGACCGACGACCGCGACCCGGCCCCGACGGTCGTCTGCGACCCGGCGCCCGGCGAGGTGGCGTCCGTCGGGACGACCTTCGTCGTCTGCACCGCGACCGACGCGGCGGGCAACACCTCGAGCGCGAGCTTCACCGCGACCGTCCACCTCGCTTCGGTCATCTGGGAGGCGCCGATCCAGGCAGGCGGCGCGTCCGTGACCCGGGGCCGGAGCCTGCCGGTGAAGGCGCGCGCGGAGCTCGACGGCGTGCCCCTCCGGGGGCCGGCGAGCCTCGAGGTCTGGAGCTGCGCCGCCCGGTCGACGGGGCCGGTCCACACGGCGGCCACGGACTGGCAGACCGACCCCGAGCGCTGGATGGCCGTGCTCGACACGTCAGGCCTGGCCGTGGGCTGCCACGTCGTGACCCTCGTGCGCGACGGGCTCGCCCTCGGGTCGTTCGGCCTCGACGTCGTCGAGCCGCCGGTCCCGCAGGCGTCGAGCTCCCGCGGGAACCGGGCGAACCGCGCGGACTGACTCTTCGCCTACCATCGGGGGCGTGACCCCGTCCGTCCCCTCGGCCCTCGCCGCGACCCTGAAGAACCTGCCGGACCGTCCCGGCGTCTACCTCATGAAGGACGCGCGCGGGAACGTCATCTACGTGGGCAAGGCCCAGAGCCTCCGGAGCCGCGTCCGGAGCTACTGGCAGAAGGAGTCGGCGGCCCGCCCCAGCCTCCAGGTCGTCCGCTCGGTCGTCGACCGGATCGCCGACGTCGAGTACACGGTCACGGACTCGATCTCCGAGGCCCTCCTCCTCGAGGGCCATCTCATCAAGCGCTTCCAGCCGCCGTTCAACATCCGGCTGAAGGACGACAAGAGCTACCCGTACATCAAGATCAGCCTGGGCGACGACTTCCCGCGGATCGAGCGGACCCGGAAGCTCCCCCAGGACGGCAGCCGCTACTTCGGCCCGTACGCCTCGGCCTCGAGCGTGGACGAGGCGATGAACCTCGTCCGGCGGCTCTTCCCGTTCCGGACCTGCACGATCGAGATCCGGGACGGCGAGCGGGCCCTCCAACGCCCATGCCTGCTCTACCACATCAAGCGCTGCCAGGGCCCCTGCATCCAGGCCGTCACGAAGGATGCCTACCGGGCGGACATCGCCCAGGTCGAGCTCTTCCTCGAGGGCCGCCAGGAGTCGCTCGCGGCGGCGCTGCGGGATGACATGGCCCGGGCGTCGGAGCGGCAGGAGTACGAGCGCGCGGCCGCGCTCCGGGACAAGGTCAGGGCGATCGAGCGGACGATGGAGAGCCAGAAGATGGCGGCCTTCGCCCGGACCGACCTCGATCTCGTGGGCCTCGCCCGGCGCGACAACCAGGCCGCGGTCCAGCTCTTCGTGATCCGGAACGGCAAGGCCATCGGGCGCGACGTCTTCCTCCTCGAGGCCCCCCGCGAGACGACCGATGCGGACGTCGTCTCGGGCTTCGTCCTCCAGTACTACGCCCGGGCGTCGAGCGTGCCGCGGGACATCGCGGTCCCGGTGGAGCTGCCCGATGCCACCGAGCTCCAGGTCTTCCTCGCCGACCGCCGCGCGACGCTCGTCGCCGGCACGAAGGCGGCCGGGACGCCGCAGGTCTCCGAGACGGCGCTGTGGGTCCGGGCGGTGGACACGGCGAGCTCCGTCCGTCGCGGCCCCGTGGGGGCAGTTCGGATCCAGGTCCCCAGGCGCGGCGAGCGGCGGCGGCTCATGGAGCTCGCGACGCGGAACGCGGCCGAGATGCTCGCCCGCGAGCAGGCCCGCTGGATGGCGGACCAGGGCAAGACCCTCGGTGCGCTCGAGGAGCTCGCCACGGCCCTCGAGCTGCCCGGCCTGCCCGGCCGGATCGAGTGCTACGACATCTCGACCTTCCAGGGCACGAACAGCGTCGGGAGCATGGTCGTCTTCGAGGACGGCAAGCCGAGGACGGGCGAGTACCGGCGGTTCGAGATCCGGACGGTCCAGGGACAGAGCGACGTGGCGAGCCACCAGGAGGTCCTCCGGCGGCGATTCCGGAACGCCCGGGCGGGCGAGGAGGGGAGCGCCGAGGAGCGACGCTGGGCGATGCCGGACCTCGTGATCATCGACGGCGGCCGGTCGCAGGTGAACGCCGCGAAGGCCGTCCTCGACGAGCTCGGGCTCCACGAGCTGCCGCTCGCCGGCCTGGCGAAGGAGCGCGAGGAGCTCGTGCTGCCCGGCCGTGCCGAGCCCGTCCTGCTCCCGACCACGTCGCAGGCGCTCTACCTCGTCCAGCGGATCCGGGACGAGGCCCACCGGTTCGCCGTCACGTATCACCGGAAGCTTCGCGCGCGCGCGTCCGTTCGATCGGCCTTCGACGACCTGCCGGGCGTGGGCCCGCGCCGTCGGGCGGTGCTGCTCCGGACGTTCGGGTCGGTGAAGCGGATCCGCGAGGCTCCCCTCGAGCAGATCGCCGCGATCCCCGGGATCGGGCCGGTGATGGCGGCACGGATCAAGGCAGGTCTCGAGCCCTGACCGGACCCAGCGGGGCGGACGCGACGTCGCGGCGGCGCGGCGCCGTCACACGGCCGACACCTGATCGGCGTCCGAACGGCCGCACCTGTATCATCCGCCGTCGATGCGCAGGACCACCCTCGTCTTCATCGCCGTCATCGGCGCCCTCGCACTCTTCGTCGACTTCTGGCCCAGGCTCCGCCTGCCGGCGCTCGGTCCGGACGGCGGCAGCCGCCTCGTCGAGACGAAGCTCGGCCTCGACCTCCAGGGCGGCCTGAAGGTCGAGTACCGGGTCAATCCCGCCGGCGGCCGGACGCCGACGCTCGCCGACGTCGAGGTCGTCCGCCAGATCATCGAGCGTCGAGTGAACTCGACCGGCGTCGCCGAGCCGGTCGTCGTCACGAGCGGCACCGATCGCGTCGTCGTCGAGCTCCCGGGCGAAACCGACACCGCCACGGTCCGAGCCCTCGTCGGCCAGACGGGACGCCTCGACTTCGTCCCGATCCCGGTCGGGACGCAGGTGACCCAGGGCCAGACGATCGACCTCAGCAAGGCCACGACATGCGTCGGGACGGCCGACGTCACGAGCTACTGCATCCTCTTCTCGGGCGACGAGCTGAGCAGCGCGACGATCGGCCAGGACCAGAACGGCGGCACCGCGGTCAACTTCGTCCTCCAGGATCGCGGTAACCAGCTGTTCGCCGCCTGGACCGCCGCCCACATCCAGGAGCAGTTCGCGATCGTGCTGGACTCGGTGATCATCTCGGCGCCGATCATCCAAGGCGCGATCACCGGCGGCAACGTCCAGATCACGAACACGTCGACGATCGGCGGGCTCCCACGCGCGGAAGCCCAGAACATCGTCGACGTCCTCCGCTTCGGTGCCCTGCCGTTCCCGGTGGAGGAGCTCTCGAGCGACACGATCGACCCGACCCTGGGCCAGGAGTTCCTCGACAAGAGCATCCTCGCCGGCGGGATCGCCGTCGGGCTCGTGCTCATCTTCATGCTCCTGCACTACCGACTCCCGGGGCTCATCGCGGGCGGCGCGCTCATGTACTACGCGATCGTGCTCTTCGCGATCTTCCGGCTCATCCCGGTGACGCTGACGCTCGCCGGCATCGCGGGGTTCGTTCTCTCGGTCGGCATGGCGGTGGACGCGAACATCCTCATCTTCGAGCGGACGAAGGAGGAGCTGCGCCTCGGCAAATCCCTGCCCCAGGCGATCGAGGCCGGCTTCGCCCGGGCCTGGAACTCGATCCTCGACTCGAACGTGTCGAGCCTCATCACGGCGTCCATCCTCTACTTCTTCGGCTCGTCGGTGATCCAGGGCTTCGCCCTCGTCCTCATCCTCGGCGTCCTCGTCTCGATGTTCACCGCGATCACCGTGACCCGGACGATCCTGCGGGTCGTCGTCGCCCAGGACTGGGCGCGCAAGGCGCGCCTCTACGGGATCTCCGAATCGGAGCTCGTCTACCGGCCCACCGGCCGGGCGGCGATCCGGCGCGAGGCGACGCCCCGTGTTTGACGTCATCGGCAAGAAGCGCTGGTTCTTCGCCTTCTCGGCCCTCATCACGATCCCGGGCCTGATCTTCATCCTCCTCACGCCGTTCACGAACGGGGAGGCCGGGCTGAAGTTCTCGATCGACTACACCGGCGGGACGACCTGGTCGATCCGCTTCGCCGACCCCGACGTGACGGCCGACGAGGTGCGGGCCGCGCTCGCGGACCTCGACCAGCCGGACGCCCAGGTCACGAAGACCGGCCGCGGCTTCTTCGACATCCGGCTCTCCAAGCTCGACCTCCGGGGCGTCGAGCCGACGCCGACGCCAGTCCCGACGCTCCAGCCGTCGCCATCCGCGTCCGCGGGTCCGAGCGGCTCGCCGTCGGCCAGCCCGGCGGCCTCCGCGACCGCGGCGCCGTCGACGACACCGGTCGCTTCGCCGACGCCGGCTGCGAGCGCCTCGCCGACACCGGCGCCGAGTGCAACACCGGCGCCGAGCGCGTCGCCGGCGCCGAGCGGCTCGCCGGTCCCCACCGGCTCGCCCGAGCCGACGCCGATCCCGGGCTCGAACACCCAGGTGCCGACGACCGGCGAGATCGGCCGGATCGCGACCGGGCTCCAGCAGGAGCTCGGCCCGATCGCCGAGCAGGCGTCGCTCAGCTCGATCGGCGCTGTCGTGAGCAGCGACCTCGTGAACCAGGCGATCCTCCTGATCCTCGTCGGCAGCCTCGGGATCCTCGGCTGGATCACGCTCCGGTTCCGGGACGTGAAGATGGGCGTCTGCGCCCTGATCTCACTGCTCCACGACGTCATCGTCGTGCTCGGCTTCTTCGCGATCGTCGGGACGCTCTTCGACGTCGAGATCGACGGCCTGTTCGTGACGGCGATGCTCACCGTCATCGGCTTCAGCGTCCACGACACGATCGTCGTCTTCGACCGGGTCCGCGAGAACAAGGTCCGGCACGCCGGCGAGCCCTTCGCCGAGATCGTCAACCACTCGGTCCTCCAGACCTTCGGCCGGTCGATCACGACGAGCTTCACGGTCGTCCTGACGCTCACTGCCCTGCTCCTGTTCGGCGGCTCAGCGACCGAGGAGTTCGTCCTCGCGCTCCTCATCGGCATCATCTCGGGGACCTACTCCTCGATCTTCAATGCCAGCCCGCTGCTCGTCGTCTGGCAGGAGTGGGAGGATCGCCGGCACGGTCGCCTGGTCGCGCCGCGGAACCCTCGCCGCGCGTCCGCGTAAGCGCGGGCAAAGCGCCGGTGCAGCCGGTCGTGGCATCCTGAGCCCGTGCTCCAGCCGCGGGCCCGATGGGTCTTCCCGACCGCCGTCGCGCCCGACCCGCTCCTCGTCGAGGCCGGGGCGAAGCTCGGCCTGACGGCCCGGGTCGTGGGCCTCCTCGCACGGCGCGGAATCGTCGCTCCGGCGGAGCTCGAGCGGTACCTCGGCGAGGCCTCCGACGGGCTCCACGATCCGTCGCTGCTCCCCGATGCCGGGGCGTTCGAGGCCCGGATCCGCGCGGCCCGCGACGGCGGGGAGCGGGTCCTCGTCTTCGGGGACTTCGATGCCGACGGGATCACCGGGCTCGCGATCCTGACGATCGCCCTGCGGACCTTCGGCGTCGAGGTCGTGCCGTACGTCCCGTCGCGGCTCGAGGAGGGCCACGGGCTGTCGCTCGCGGCGATCGACGCCGCCGCGATCGCCGGTGCCCGGGTCATCGTGACCGTCGACACCGGCACGACGAGCGTGGCCGAGGTGGCCGAGGCCGTCCGCCGCGGGATCGACGTCCTCGTCACGGACCACCACCGCGTCCCGGACGTCCTGCCGGCCGCGGCCGCCATCGTGAACGCCCACCGGCCGGAGAGCCGCTACCCGGACACCAGGCTGTCGGGGGCGGGGATCGCCTTCACCCTGGCGCGCCTCCTGCTCGGCGACCGGCCGGCGGCCCTCGGGCTCGCGGATCTCGCGGCGATCGGGACCGTCGCCGACGTGGCCCCGATCCTCGGAGAGAACCGGGCGATCGTCCGCCTCGGACTCGAGCGGATCCGGACGGATCCCCGGCCCGGGATCGCCGCCCTCCTCGCGTCGGCCGGCGTGGCTCCCGAGTCCGTCGACGTCGAGTCGATCGGGTTCGTGCTCGCGCCACGCCTGAACGCCGCGGGCCGGGTGGGGGAGGCGCTCGACGCCGCGAGGCTCCTGCTCGCTGCCGACCCGGTGGAGGCGGCGGGCCTGGCCGAGACCCTCGAGCGAGCGAACGTGACCCGGCGCGACCTCATGAAGTCGGCCCTGGCCGAGGCCCGGACCTCGCCCGACGCCGTCGACGACGCCCCGGCGACGATCGTCCGTGGTCCGTGGCCGGTCGGTGTGGTCGGCCTCGTCGCGGGCCGCCTCGCCGAGGAGCGGAGCCGGCCGGCGATCGTCGGGGCGGAGCTCGGGTCCGTCGTCCGGGCCTCGTGCCGAGGCGACGGCAGCCTCCACCTCGCCGAGGCGATCGCTGCCTGCGGCGACCTCCTGATCCGGCACGGCGGCCACGGCGGTGCGGCTGGGTTCGAGATCGCCACCGAGCGCTGGGGCGCGTTCCGGGAGCGCTTCCTCGCCCTCGCCGCGGCGACCGTGCCGCGCGATCCTCGACCGACGCTCACCGTGGACCTGGCGCTGCCGGCGCTCGAGGTGGACTACGGCCTGTTCCGCGAGCTGTCCCGGCTGGCGCCCTGCGGGATCGGCAACCCCGAGCCGCTCGTCGCGGT
>DASUMJ010000233.1:0-2546 GCA_036277775.1 Candidatus Limnocylindrales bacterium | reverse complement strand
CCCGGTCTTCTGGCCGGCCGACAGCAACACCGTGGTGGCCGTCTCGTCGTGGGGCATCCTCAACGCCGGCTGCCGCGGCGTCGGCTACTACTACCGGACCGATCGCGCCGACGTCCTCGAGTGGATCGAGGAGGTCGTCGGGCCGGCCCGCTGGGCGGAGATCGTGGTCGACTGACCCACGACACGCATCGCTGATCCGAATGCGAGACCCCGGCCTCCACCGGGGTCTCGCGATTCCTGCAGCCCGGGCGGGTCGCCGCCGTCGAAGGACCCGGTGACACGGGGCACCGCGAAACCGGAATCCGGGCCGCCCGGCACCTGACGGCCGGGTGGTCTCCCGCTACCCTGCCTGGACGCGCTCTTGGCAGCCGGGGCCCGAGGCCGACCAGAGGGTCGACCAGCCCGGCCAACCGTGCAGTGGAGGACAGGCATCGTGCAATTCAGACGCGCGATCGTGCCCGTCGTCGCGATCGCGACGCTGGCACTCGCCCCGGCAGCGCTTGCCGGCAAGCCGTCGGTCGCGGGGAGCTCGACGGCCAACGGATATCACACGTGGGACTCGGACCTCATCGACATCGAGAAGGTCGGCCAGACCGGCGCCGGCGTGTACGTTGCGGTGCTCGACACCGGCCTCGTCTCGAACTGGTCGGACTACTTCCCGAAGGAGCGCGTCGCGACCGAGTACGGCGCCGGCTTCTACCAGCAGGTCAACTTCAGCCGTTCCGGCGTCGATGACTGCGCGATCGAGGCTGACGGGTTCGGCGACGTCCGCTCCGCCCCGTTCATCGGCTCGCGCGGCTCGAGCCACGGGACCCACGTCGCGAGCACGATCATCGGCTACAACTACTACTCGAACACCGACGCCGCGCAGGGCTTCCCGCTGCCGGCGATCGCGATCCGCGGCATCGCCCCCGACGCGACGATCATCCCCGTCAAGGTCCTCGCCGACTACCAGGTCCCGTCGCTGCCGAAGTGCGACGACCCGGACCTCCAGAAGCAGGGCCTCCAGGTGTTCGGGACGGACGCGATGATCGCGGCCGGGATCAACCACGTCACGGCCCTCAAGGAAGGCCCCCTCGCCGACAGCCCGGTCGTGATCAACATGAGCCTCGGCGGGAGCGAGCTCGCGCCCGAGGAGCAGGAGGCCATCGACGACGCGATCGCGGCCGGCGTCATCGTCGTCGCGGCGGCCGGCAACGAGGGCGAGGACGGGATGTCCTTCCCCGGCGCGTACGCCCCCGTCATCTCGGCCGGCGCGATCGGCTGGACCGGCGAGTGGCTCGACGAGGAGACCGACCCCGAGGGCCCCGACAACGGCTTCCGCTACCGGATGTGGTGGCTCAAGAACGTCTTCGGCAGCGGCGCCGGGACTGCCGGATCGCTCGTCCCGCCGCTGTTCGCCGGATCCGGCGACGTCTCCGACGAAGTCACGCCGGATCTCGTCTACGTGACCGACTTCAGCAGCCGCGAGCATGCAGGGCAGGACCTCGACGTCCTCGCCCCCGGCTCGTGGGTCCGCGGGCCGTTCGCCGGGACGCCCGGCTACATCCACCTGCCGTGGTGGTCGCACGGCATCTCCGACCTCATCGTGAACCCCGGCAACTTCTACTACGTCGGCGGCACCTCGATGGCGACACCGCACATCGCCGCCGTCGCGGCGCTGATGCTCCAGAAGAACGGCGACCTCACCCAGGGCCAGGTCGAGACGATCCTCGAGTCGACGGCCCTCGATCTGGGCGCCGGGTCCCGGCAGGTCTGGGATCCGTTCCTGGCCACGCCCGGCTGGTCGACCATCTCGTGGAACGCCGACGCGGTCGGCGAGGGCGTCCTCCAGGCCGACGCGGCGATTGCCGCCACGCCGTAGTCACCGTCGCAGCACCCGATCGAGGCCCCCGGCACCGCCGGGGGCCTCGCGATTCGTGGGCCGACGCGCCGGTACACTCCGGCCGTGACCCGATCTCCGGACGCGAGGCCCGCCGCGTGACAGGGCCCGCGGTCATCAGCCTCGCCTTCGACCCGGTCCTCCGCCTGGGCGGCGTCGAGGTCCGCGGCCAGACGGTGCTCCTCGCGATCGTCCTGCTCTGCGGTCTCCTGCTCCTCGCGCGGATCGGCCGGCTGACGCCGCAGCCCGGCCCCTATGTCCCGCCACCGCCCCTGCGGCTGGACGACATCCCCTTCCTTGCCCTCGGGATGGTCCCCGGCGCCGTGATCGGCGGTCGGCTCGACCACGTCCTCGTCCATCTCGACTACTACCTGGCCAATCCGGGGTCGATCGTCGACCCGGGACAGGGGAGCCTCGGCCTGGGTCTTGCGGTCGGCGGCGGACTGCTCGGTGGGCTCGCCATCGCCGGTCTCGTCGGGGCGCCCGCCCAGCGCTGGATGCACGCCGCGGCCCTGCCCGTCCTGTTCGTCCTCGCGACGGGAAAGATCGCCAGCGTCCTCGCTGCCGAGGGCCAGGGCCTGCCCACCGATCTCGCCTGGGCCACCGCCTACGACGGACCCGGCCCGTGGTCGAGTCTCGCGCCCGACATCCCTTCCCATCCCTC
>DASUMJ010000232.1:0-2765 GCA_036277775.1 Candidatus Limnocylindrales bacterium | reverse complement strand
AACCCTCGCCAGCGCCGGCGTCGGTGACGGCGACACTGTGGTCGCCTACGACGACGTCGGCGGCTGGGTCGCGGCCCGGCTCTGGTGGATGCTCGACGACCTCGGGTTCGGGGCGGACGGGCGTGGCGGGGCGCTCGTCCTGGACGGGGGCCTGCCGGCCTGGACCGGCGCCGGGCTGCCGCTCACCACCGAGGTGCCGGCACCGCGACGGGCCGACCTCCACCTCGCGCCCGCGTGGCGACGCGTCGTCGACCGCGAGGCCCTGAAGCCACGCCTGGGCGAGGTGCTCCTCCTCGACGCGCGGGGTGGTCCCCGCTTCCGCGGCGAGACCGAGCCGATCGACCCGATCGCCGGCCACATCCCGACCGCGTTGAATGCCCCGACCGACGGGAACCTCGGGCCGGACGGCCGGTTCCGAAGCCCCGACGAGATCGCGGCGCGGTTCGGCACCCTCCGGGCCGCGGCCGTCCAGGCCGGGATGGCCGCCTGTGCGGATCCCGCCGGCCGGGTCGTGACGTCGTGCGGCAGCGGGGTCTCGGCCTGCCACACCGCCCTCGCCATGCGGATCGCCGGGCTTCCCGATCCCCTCCTCTACCCAGGCTCGTACAGCGACTGGTCGCGGGCCGGCGAGCCCGTCGCGACCGGTCCGGAGCCGGGCCGACTTCCGGGTTGACACGGTCCAGCCGGGGCGCCTACACTCCGCGATCGGCACGGGTTCGTGCCACCCCAACCACCTCACGGAGGCCGGCAATACAGATGAGCCAGCATCTCCTCTTCACTCGAACGGCCGCGCCGATCGGCGCCGCCGATCGCGGGAGATCTGTGCCCTCCTCGAGGTAGTTGCCGGGCGGTAGGACCGCCCCAGCCACGAACCACGAGCCGTGGGCCAGATCGGGCCCACGGCTTTTTCGATGCCCTCGAGACGTCCGAGGACATCGACCCGAGCCGCGAGCCCATCCCGAGCGCGACAGCGCCGGAGCCGGGTCCGCGGCTCGTTCCATGTCCGGACCAGGAACGCCGCCGCAAGGCCCGCCACCCACCGTCAACCCGCCCAGCAGGGCGGCCCCGGATCCGCCGGGGCCGCCGACGAGGACCACCGATGACCGCCACGCTGCTCCGAAAATCGAAGACGTTCGTTCCGGACCGCCTGGCCGTCCCGGCCGAGGCGATCCCGCTCGACGCGACGCTCCCGGCCCTCCTCGTCGAGGGGGTGACGAAGCGGTTCCACGTCGGGCGGGCGAAGCGGCCGGTCCTGGCGATCTCGAATGTCTCGCTCCGCCTCGAGCGGGGCGGGGTGTTCGGGATCCTCGGGGCCAACGGCTCCGGGAAGTCGACCCTGATCCGGCTCGTGTCCGGCCTCCTGACCCTCGACGAGGGTCGCGTGGAGGTCTTCGGTCACGACATCGCTCGCGAGGAGATGGCCGTCAAGCGGCTCATCAACCGGGTGAGCGTGGACGCGGCCTTCTTCAAGAAGCTCAGCCCGATGGAGAACCTGATCTTCGCGGCCCGGCTCTACGGCCTGGACGCGCGACGGGCCCGCGAGGACGCGATCAGCATCCTCGAACGGCTGGGGATCGCGGAGAAGCGGGTCGACCGCCCGGTCGAGCAGATGAGTCGGGGCATGCAGCAGAAGGTCGCGATCGCGCGAGCCCTGCTGACCAGCCCGGCGCTCCTGCTCCTCGATGAGCCGACCACCGGCCTCGACCCGCGGTCGAAGCTGGAGGTCCAGACCTTCATCGAGGACGTCCGGACGAACCACGACGCGTCGATCGTCCTCACGACGCACGACCTCGACGAGGCGGACCGGCTCTGTGACCGGATCTCCGTCCTCAACGACGGCCGCGTCGTCGCCGAGGACAGCCCGACGGGCCTGAAGCGACTCGTCGCCGACGTCCACGGGCAGGAGCCGACGCTCCACAACGTGTTCATGACCTACACCGGCCGATCCCTCGACGACGACGTCGAGGAGGACGCCGACGACACCGATGACTGACGAAAGGAACCCAGCGATGTTTGCCAGCGCAGATCAGCGCCTGCGGCTCGCGAACGATCGAATCGCTCGCGACCACCGCCAGGCCGCGGACGCGCGCCTCGCCGATGCGGCGCGGCGCCGCCACCGTCTTCCGCTCCGCCAGCGCGCGGCTCACCGGCTGATCCAGCTCGGTGAGCGGCTCGCGGCGGAGCCCGCCCTGACGCCCGCCCGGTCCCGTTGAGGACCGGGCGGGCGCCCCGAACCGAAAGGTCACTCCCGTGACGATGCTGACCCACGAGCTGAAGGCGTCGTACGCCTTCGTCGAACGGAACTTCAACCTGAGCCGCCGCTACTGGGGCTGGGAGATCGCCTTCCTGGTCTACTCCGCGGCCGGCGCGCTCTCGATCTCGTTCATCGGCGCCCAGCTCGGCGACGCCCGCCTGCTCCTCACCCTGATCGTCGGGGCCGCCTTCTGGAACTACCTGTCGGTGGTCTTCAGCTGGATCGCCGAGACGATCGCGGTCGAGCGCTGGGAGGGCACGCTCGAGTACACGATGATGGCCCCGGTCCATCGGTCCACCCATCTCCTGGGGTCGGTGGCCTACGCGATGGTCTTCGGGCTCGTCCATACGGCCGCGATCCTCGTCGCGATGATCCTGTTCTTCCCGGACCTCGCGACGGGCAGCGCCAACGTCCTGACGGTCGTGACCTTCATGGTCCTCGGCTCGTTCAGCTTCGTCGGCATCGCGATGCTCGCGGCGATCCTGCCGCTCCTGTACGTGGAGCGGGGCGC
>DASUMJ010000231.1:0-13606 GCA_036277775.1 Candidatus Limnocylindrales bacterium | reverse complement strand
GCCTCCGGACCTCTTCGGCGGCGACGGACCGGCCAAGGGCCGTGAGCCGGTAGTACCGACGCCGCTGGTCGTCCCGCTCCGGATCCGGGCGCTCGTCGCTCTCCTCGATGAGCCCGTCGGCGACGAGGCGCTTGATCGTCGTGTAGATCGCGCCCGGGCCGAGTCGGACGGCGCCGTCGGTGATCCGCGAGACCTCGGCCATGATCGCGTAGCCGTGGCGCTCCTCTGGGCCGATTGCCAGGAGGATGTGCATCGCCGTCCGCGGGAGCGAAGGCTGGGTTCCGGGCGCGGTCGCGACGTTCATGGCGGGGACTATATCCAGTTCTGATGCATTGTCAAGAGATGCAGTCGAGCCCGGATGGGCGCCCGACCCGCGGGCAGTCCGCCGGGTGCCGCGGTACGAGCAACGGCCACGGGTCCGACGAGGAGCCCGTGGCCGTCGACGCGAAACGCTGCCCCCGTCGGGGGCGTGTCGGTCAGGCCGGCTGGCCGACCGGCTCGTCGCTCGGGCCGGCCGTGCGCCGCGCCGCCGGGGCCGTCGGGGCCGCCGGGATCGAGCGCGCGATCCAGGCGAACGCCACGGCCACGATGATCATCGCGACCGCCCCGACCGCGAACGGGAAGAGGCCGAACTCGACCGGGTACTCGAGGACCGCCGCCCCGACGAGGAGCCAGCCGGCCCGAGCCGGGACCACGCCGCCCCGGACGATCGCGATCCCGACGAGGACGATCGAGACGTTCATGCCGTAGGCCGCGACGACGCCCAGGGGCGAGACCGCGTACGGCATGAGCGCGAGGTGCAGGGCGTCGAGCCGGAGCATGAACGTCGTGACCATCGCGACGACCGGCGTGCCGACGATGGCGTTGACGGTGGCGATCCCGAAGGCCACCCGGCCGAACCGGCCGAGACGATCGCCGTGGACGACGGCGAGCGCCGGCAGCGTGACGGCGAGCGAGGCGTAGCCGGCGAGGTAGAGCGGCCAGCCGGCGGCGACCCCGGCAGCGCCGAGGCCCAGCCCGGTCGCGAGCAGGGCGCCGCTGACGACGAGGGCCGGCCGGACGATGGCGGCCAGCGTGGCGGTGATGCGTGCGGTCATCTGTCGTTCCTTCCCTTCCTGGTCCCTCCGGCCCCCGGAGCGGGCCGTCCTGGTTCGTACTCTCGGCCTCGAGCCGGTCCCGGACGAGGCCTCCGATGGCCAGAGATCGATCGAATCCCGCCAACGTCGCCGCTCTGTGGCGCTACGATTCGCCCGAGGTCCAGGGGATGACGTCAGCGGCGATCGACCCGCGCCAGAGGACCGTCGCTGCGCTCATCGGCGACGGCGTCCTGACGTTCGACTTCGCCTGCGCCTGCGAGGTCTTCGGCTACGACCGGTCGGACATCGTGACGCCGTGGTACCGGTTCCTCGTCGCGAGCCAGGACCCGCCGCCGATCCGGACCTCGACCGGCTTCCTCATGGCCGCGGACCTCGGGCTCGAGGCCCTGGACGAGGCCGACACGATCGTCGTCCCCGGCTGGGCCGACGACCTGCGGCCGCCGCGACCCGAGACGATCGACGCGCTCCGGGCGGCGTACGCGCGCGGCGCCCGGCTGATGTCGATCTGCATCGGCTCGTTCGTGCTCGCCGCGACCGGCCTCCTCGACGGCCGGCGGGCGACGACCCACTGGCGGTTCGCCGAGCGGCTCCAGCGGGCATTTCCCGCCGTCGAGGTCGACCCGAGCGTCCTCTACATCGACGACGGCCAGATCCTCACCTCGGCCGGCACGGCGGCCGGCATCGATCTGGGCCTCCACGTCGTCCGGCTCGATTACGGTGCCGAGGTCGCGAACGAGGTGGCACGCCGGATCGTGATGCCGCCGCACCGCGACGGCGGCCAGGCGCAGTACATCGCGGCGCCGATGCCGGTGCTCGCGGCCGACGACCCGATCCGCGACACGCTCGCCTGGATCGTGGAGCACCTCGACGAGGAGATGGCGGTCGACGGCCTCGCGGCGCGGGCCGCGATGAGCCCGCGCTCGTTCCTGCGCCATTTCAAGGCGACGACCGGGACGACGCCGCTCGACTGGATCCTCGGCCAGCGGGTCCGCCTCGCCCAGCGGCTCCTCGAGACGACCGACCTGCCGCTCGAGCTCGTGGCCGAGCGGGCCGGGTTCGGGGCGGCGGTGACGATGCGCCATCACTTCGCCCAGCGCGTCCGGACCTCGCCGCAGGCCTACCGCCGGACGTTCCGCGACCGGGCGCCGCAGCCGGCCTGAGGCGGCCGCCCGCCGCCGTTGTCCCCTGCCCGGGCCCGCCGTCAGCCGGGCCCCGACGCGTCGTCCGTGTCGAGCTCCGCGAATGCGCGGACCGGCAGGGACGCCGCCCGCCGGATGGGGGCCGGCACGGCGGTGAACCGGAACCCCGTCCGTGGCAGGGCGCCGAGGCCCCGCAGGTGCTCCACGATCGGGATTCCCGCGCCGAGCAGCGCGGTGTGCGCGGGTCGCCGCGGATCGCCGGTGTCGTCGACGTTCCAGCAGTCCACGCCGACGAGTCGGGCGCCCGCCGTGATGAGGCGCACCGCGAGGGCCTCCCCGACGAACGGACCGGGCTGCCAGTAGGCACCAGTCCCCCATCGCCGGTCCCAGCCCGTGCGGAGGAGGACGGCCGCGCCATCGATGGCGGCCGGCAGCTCGAGCGCCGGATCGATCTCGCGGTGGCCGGCAGCCGGCGTCGCATCGATGCAGACGCCGCGAAGGCCGGCGATCCATTCGAGCGGCAGACCGGCCGCATCCGCGCCCCCTCGGTGCCGGTGGTACGGGCTGTCGAGGTAGGTCCCGGTGTTGCCGACGAGGAAGAGCCGGGTGATCTCGAACTCGGCCTCGCCGCCGTAGGCGGGGCGCGACGCCTCGTGGCTGAGGTGCGGCTCGATCCTGGGTGCCGGGAGGCCCGGGTAGCCGGCCATGCCGGATTCGATCGGATGGCTGAGATCGACGAGCCGGCCGGTCATCGGCCGACGATCCCGAAGCTCATCAGGTTGGAGCTCGGCACGATCCAGACCATCGCGCCGGTGCCGGGCCGGGAGACGTAGAGCGACTCGCCGTCGCGGAACACGAGGTAGAGGTCGCCGTACCGGTAGCCGCCGCCGTCCTCGACGCCGCCGCCGAGCCCGGCAACGGGCGTCCGCGTGGCGAGGACGAGCTCCGTCTGGTACGCGACGTCGTCGCGGATCAGCCGGCCCGACTCGGCGCCCGTCTGCATCGCGGCGACGAGCGCGACGACGGCAAAGAGCTTCCACGTGGTCCGAGTCGAGAGCCGGCCGGACTCGTGGCCGGCGAGGAGCGCCGCGCCACCGCCGATCGTGATGGCGGGCCCGGTCCAGCCGCCGATGAAGGCATCGACGGCCAGGACCGCGACGACGCCGATCCCCGCGACGATCGCGATCCGGCCGATCCAGCGGCTGCGACCCAGCCGCCGCCAGAGCGCGCCGAGCCCGAAGACCACCGCCGACAGGAGGAGGACCTGGTAGAGGACGGTCTCGGAGCGCAGCGCGGCGGTCAGCGGGTCCATCCGGACGACCGGGCCGGGAACGCCCCAGGCGCTGAGGTAGGCGACGGTCGCGAGGATGCCTGCCGCGGCAAGCAGGCTCGTCACGAGGGCGGTCAGGCCCGCGTACCGCCCGAGGTCCTCGACCGGGATTCGGATCGTGAGCGCCTGGCGCTCGACTGCCTGGGCCTGCATCGCCGGCTCCTTCCTGTCTGACGGAGGACTGCGGCGATCGTCGATCCGGAACACGTCCGGGACCAGCGACGGGAGCGCCAGCCGGCGCTCAATCCACGCCAAACACCGGACCGGCAGGGCGGAAAGCGGCGCCGGAGCAGCGGTCGGCGCGGCTCGGCGCCGGCGCGGAGGGCGAGGCTCAGGCCGGCGCGGCGTCCGGTCGCAGTCGGAGCCGGCGCAGCAGCTGGGCGTTCGCGGCCACGATGATCGTCGAGGCACTCATCGCGACGGCGCCGGCGGCCATCGGCAGGTCGATTCCCCACGGCGAGAGGACGCCGGCGGCGATCGGGATCGCGACGAGGTTGTAGCCAGTTGCCCAGACCAGGTTCTGGAGCATCTTCCGGTAGCTCGCCCGGGACAGGGCGATCGCTCCGACGACGTCGCGCGGGTCGCTCCGGACGAGGACGATCCCCGCCGACTCGACTGCGACATCGGTGCCGGCGCCGATCGCGATGCCGACGTCGGCCGAGGCAAGCGCGGGCGCGTCATTCACCCCGTCGCCGACCATCGCAACCTTCCGGCCACCGGCCTGGAACCGCCGCACCGCGGCGGCCTTGTCGGCCGGCAGGACCTGGGCGGCGATCTCGTCGATGCCGAGGCGGGCGGCGACGGCGTCGGCGACCGCGAGGCTGTCGCCGGTGATCATCGCGACGCGGACCCCGAGATCGTGGAGCCGGTCGACCGCGACCTTCGATTCCGGCCGGATCTCGTCCTCCAGGGCCATCGCCCCGACGACGCGGCCGTCGGCGATGACGTGGAGGACGCTCGCGCCGACCGCGCCCCAGGCGCTGCTGTCGAGGTCGGCCGGCGCTCGGAGCCCGAGCTCGGCGAGGAGCCGCGGGCCGCCCACGGCGACGGCGCGGCCGCCCACCTTGGCCCGTGCGCCGCGGCCGGCGAGCGCCTCGAACCCCGTCGCGACCGGGACCGCGATGCCCCGCTCACGGGCCGCACGGACGATCGCGGCCGCAACCGGATGCTCGGAATCCGCCTCCACGGCGGCCGCCAGCCCCAGGACCTCACCCTCGTCGAGCCCCGCGACCGCCGCGACGCCGGTGACCGCCGGGGCGCCCTTCGTGAGCGTGCCGGTCTTGTCGAAGATCACGAGATCGATGTTCCGCGCCCGCTCGAGGGCCATCCGGTCCTTCACCAGCAGCCCGTTCCGGGCGCCGAGGGACGTCGAGATCGCGATGACGAGGGGGATCGCCAGGCCGAGGGCATGGGGACACGCGATCACGAGGACCGTCGCCGTCCGCACGAGCGCCCCCTCCGGGTCGCCGGTCGCCCACCAGAACGCAAGGGTCACGGTCCCGGCCACGAGCGCGATGTAGAAGAGCAGCGCGGCGGCGCGGTCGGCGAGGGCCTGGGCCCGGGACGCCGACGCCTGAGCCGCGGCCACGAGCCGCATGATCCCGGACAGGGCCGTCCCCTCCCCGACCGCCGTGACGCGGACCCGGAGCGATCCGCCGCCCGCCACGCTGCCCGCGACGACGGGCGCGCCGGGCTCCTTGGGGACCGGCCGCGACTCGCCGGTGAGCATCGACTCGTCGACGTCGGCCGCGCCGTCCACGACCTCGCCGTCGGCCGGGATCCGGGCACCCGGCCGGACCAGCACGACGTCGCCGGTCCGGAGCGCGGCAAGCGGCACGGTCTCCGTTCCGGCATCGCCGTCGAGGACGCGTTCGGCCGTGTCCGGCAGCAGCTCCGCGAGCGCGGTCAGCGCGCCGCGCGCCTGGGCGATCGACCGCATCTCCAGCCAGTGGCCGAGCAGCATGATCGTGATGAGCGTCGCGAGCTCCCACCAGATCTCGACCTCGAACGCCCCGAGCGTGCCGGCCCAGCTCGTGACGAAGGCGACGACGATCGCCAGCGAGATGAGCGTCATCATCCCGGGGCGTCGATCGCGTAGCTCCCCCACCGCACCGCGGAGGAAGACGATCCCGCCGTAGAGGAAGACGATCGTTCCGAGGATCGCCGGAATCCCGTCGAGCCCGGTGTTCGCGGGCATCGGCCCGAAGAGCTCCACGACGTCCCGACTCGTGAGGACGACCGGGATCGTCAGAGCCAGGCTCAGCCAGAAGCGGTCGCGGAACATCGCGACCGAGTGGCCCTCGTGCCGGTCGTGTCCGGCGCCATGCCGCGAGGGCCCGTGGTCCACGGCCCCGAGGTGGGCGGCACCGTGGCTGGCCTCCCCGTCCTGCGAGGCCCCGTGGTTGGCCTCCGCGTGGTGCCCGGGGCCGCCGCCATCCGGATCGGCGCGTGCCGGTTCGCCGCCGGGATCGACGTCCGCGCCATGCGCCGCGTGCGCACCGTGATGGTCCATCGGGGGCGCCCTCCTGGCCGACGGCGAGGCCGGCCGAGGTCGAGGTCTACTCGGTGATCTCGATGTCTGCCTTCATCCCGGCGAGGTAGTGGCCGGCCAGGTGACAGCCGCCGATGAGCGAACCGGCTGCATCGAAGGTCATCGTCAGCTCCCGCGTCTGCCCCGGCGCGACACCGATCCCGGTCGGCGTGTCCTCGGGCAGGTCGTTGCTCGACACGACGTGAAGCCCGTGCTCCGCCTGCTCGTCCTCGTCGCCCACGAAGAACTCATGGTTGATCGCGCCCGTGTTCGTCACGACGAACGTGACCGGCTCGCCGGCCGGCACGGTCATCGTGGCCGGCTCGATGCGGAGCGCATCGGTGAGCTTGACCTCGACGCGCGTGCCGCCGCTCCCGTCCGGGGTCGACGCGGCCCCGGTCGGGCTGGATGTCGCGCCGCCGGAGCAGGCGGCGGCGGCGAGCGAGACGCTGGCGAGAAGGATCGCGAGGGATCGGGTCCGGCGCATGAGGTCTCCAAGGATCGGTGCTGTGGTCAGTGCCCCCGCGTAAGTCTGCCGCAGCCAACCGGAAACCGTCAGTCGCCGGACCTTCGAAGCCGGATTCAGGCGAGGGCTGCCCTCAGCCGGCTGCCCCACGCGCGTGCGCGCTCGAGCTCGCCGTCCTTGAGCGGGCCGGACTGGCCCTTGACGATGAACTTCTCGGGCTTTGCCACCGGCCGGTAGCCGGCACTCGTCAGCTCGCGGTCGATCGCGGCCGCGGCGCTGCCCGGCGACCACCAGATCTTCGTCTCGAACGCGGCGAATCGACCGGATCCGGCCGGGAGGCCCTCGAGCCAGGAATCGAGCGTCGGCATGGAGAGATCGGGCGCCGGATCCTGGTCCGGCTTGATCCCGGCGCGCATCCTGGCGCTCGGGAGCCCGAAGCCCTGGATCGGGGCGCCCGCGACGAGGAGGTCGACGCCGGCGACGCGCGCCGGCGTGGCTTCGGCAGTGGAGAGGGCGATCGCATCGGGCCCCAGTCCCTCGGCGATCGCCCGGGCGATGGCGGCGGTGTTGCCCCACAGGGATTCGTAGACGACGACGGCCTTCATCGGGCCCTCCATGGCAGCTGGTTCAGGACGCCATCGTGCTTCGGAGCCGTCGTCGGGGCTAGGGCCGCGCCGCCCGTCCTCGGTGGGCCGTTCGCGACCTCGCTCGGCGATGCGCACGGGCCGAGCGGCTCGGGCCTGGGATCAGGCGAGGGCTCGACAGCAGAACGGGGCCGGGCGCCGCGCTCGGCCCGGGGCGCCCGGGTCCCGGCTGCCCGGCTCCGGGCTGCCGGAGCACCGGTGCGCGAGCGGCCAGCGCGTCGCCTCGGTCGCCGTCCGCCGGGTCCGGTGCTCCTGGGCGAGGGAACCGAGGGTCTCCGCCCAGGTCCGGGCGACGTCCGCCTCGCTCCGCCATCGGATCCGGACCGTCATGGCGCATCTCGCGCTTCGACGCCCGTCACGACGAACAGCTCGCGGCAGTGGAGGCGGGCCAGCTCGTTGTCCCCGCCGACCGGGCCCCAGCCCTCGGGAACCGTCCGCTCGCAGGTCGCGGCGGCGGCGTCGTCGAAGTGGCCGGTCACGGTGAGCCACGTCCCGGTCGGGATCGTGTCGCCAAGCGACGGATCGATCGCGAATGGCAGCGCGCCGTCGAGGCCGTCCGGGCCGCCGGTGCCGTAGAGCCGCCACAGCGAGTACGGGGCGAGCCACTCCGGCGAGCCCTCGATGGCGCCCCACCCGCCCTCGTCCACGGCCCGGACCGCGATCGCCGGATCCAGGACGAGGTCGCGATCGCCGAAGCAGGCGACCCGCTCGAGCGGCTGCAGGTAGATGAGGTCGACGACCGCGGTGGAGCCGCCATCCGGGCACGCGGGCTCGACGACGCGGACGAGCGGACGGACGCCGTCGGTCGACGGGATCCACAGGTACTCCGCCGGATACGAAGCGCCGTGCTGGACTTCCACCTGGTACCAGTCGTACCCGGCGTGCGCGAGCGGGCCGGCGATGATGCCGTAGCGATCGCCGGGGAGCGCGTCGAGGACGACGCGGTCGCCGATGGTCGGGTGGGGGTCCTGGAACATCGCCTGGATCGGGCCATCGGTCTGCGGGATGCCGGGCGGGACGACCTCGACGATCGACCCGATCGGGATGTCCAGCGGTCCTTCGAGCGGCGGCGGCACGTCCCCGACGTTGCCCGGCGACACGAAGCCCTCGGGTGAGAACAGCTGGCCGGAGCTGCCGCCCTCGTTGCCGTCGCCGTCGAAGCCGGTGTACCAACCCCACGCACCCGCGGGCCAGCCGTCGCCGGCTTCCCACGACAGCACGAAGGTGGCGTGCCAGAGCCCGAACGGCGTCGCCTCGACCGACGTCGTGCAGGTGACCGGCAGCGGCTCCGCGAGCCGGCCACCCGGCCAACCCTCGGACAGGATGTCGTCGATGGTCGCCTGGGCGGAGCCCGGCTCCCGCGGGAAGCAGCCGAAGAGGTCGCTCCCCCGCCACAGCCGGGTCTCGCGATCGAGGCGATCGAGCGCGCGGGCGAGGCCGGCGTCGCGCGTCGCCTCGTCGAGAGCGGGCGGATGATGGTCGAAGCGGAGCGAGCGGGCGATGCCGTCGGCCTGGGTTCGGAGCTCGGCGAGGTCCGGGCCGCGGAGCGCGAGCTGGACGTACCAGGGGCCGGGGTTGCCGCCCGGGGCGATGACGATCCAGGTTCGGACCTCCTCGGCGCCGGGCGTCACCGACGTCGGCGAGACGACGAGCTTCGCCGGCATGCCGTCGATCGTCTCGGTCCAGCCGTCGTCCTCGGTCGGGAGATAGAACCCGAACTCGGGGTTGTTCCCGTCGAAGAACAGCTCGGGGTCGAAGTCGCCGATCGGTCCGATCGCGATCGCCTGCGGCATGCCCTGCGTGACGGTGACCCGGATCTCCCCGTCCGCCATCGGCCGCCGGATGACGCAGTCGAGGATCCGGTCCTCGGTCGCGAAGATCTTGCCGGTCTGGTCATCGTCCGGGAAGACGTAGACGTCGCCGCTCGGGACGGCAGCGGGCGGCGTCTCGACGCCGACCTCGTCGGTGGAGCATCCGTCCACGCCCAGGCTCGAGACGAGGAGGACGGTGCTCGCGCCGCTGCCGTTGAACGGGTCGGACGGGGTGAGCCGGGTCCACTCCTTCGGGTAGTCGATCGTGATCCCGTCCCCACCGAAGAGCGCGTTCGGATCGAACGGGTTCGGGAGACGGTCCAGGCGCAGCGCGCCCGTCGCGATCGCGCCGACGAGGGCGCCGACGAGGAGGAGGACCGCCATCGCGAGACGAGGCGACAGCCCGCCGATCGTCCGCCCCGTCCGACCGGCACCGATCCGGCCGCGGACGGCGCCCATCGCCTCGCCGTCGAGCGGGAGGACGAGGGCCGGAAGGCGGGTGGGCTCGTCGGGAGCCGGCAGGCGGAGCCGGCGCTCGATCTCGAAGGTCGTCATGACTGGTCCTCCAGATCGCCCAGCCTCGATCGGAGGCGCTCGACGGCGCGGCTGGCGTAGGTTCGGGCGGATGCCGTGGTGATCCCCATGACCACGCCGATCTGCTCGAACGAGAGATCGGCGCGGTAGCGGAGGTAGACCGTGGCCCGCTCGCGGGCGGGCAGGCCGTCGACGATCGGCCAGATGGAGAGGGCGTCGTCGAGCTGGTGGGTCATCGACCGCGGGCGGTCGGTGAGGCGCCCCACGAGCTCGCGGACGCGGCGGCCGAGCCGGTGCTGGTCCATCACGAGCCGATATGCGACCCGGAAGACCCACGCGTCGACGTCCTCGACGTAGGTCCCGGACGAGAGCTCGCGCCAGAGGCGCAGGTGCGCCTCCTGGACCACGTCCGCGGCCTGCTCATCGGTCGCGCCGAGGCGGCGCGCGAGGCCCCAGAGCTCGCGGCCGCGCCGCTCGTAGTGCTCGGTGACGCGGCGGGCGACGTGCTCCGTCGATTCCCCGACCGCGATGCCGATCGTCTGCTGTGCCACGTCCATACCCTACCGACGCAACGTCGCACGGGAACGCAACATCGTGCGACCATCGCCACCGACGGACCAGGGCGACCCGGCTTCGGTCCGGGATGGAGGAGGGCACCGAGCGTGGACCGGACGATCACGGTGACCGGGAGGGGACGAGTCTCGGTCGCGCCGGACACCGCCGAGGTCCGGCTCGGGGTCGTGGCGACCCGTCCGACCGTCGCCGACGCGCGTCAGGCCGCGGCCGGGATCTCCACTCGGGTCCTCGCCGCGCTCCGCGCCGCCGGTGTCGACCCGGCCGACATCCAGACCGAATCGCTGGCCGTCCAGCCGGAGTACGAGTACGAACCGTCCGGGCCGCGGCTGAAGGGCCAGCAGGTCGCCCACCGGTACGCGATCACCGTCCGCGACCTGTCGGCGCTCGGGGCGGTCATCGACGACGCGCTGGCCGCCGGTGCCTCGACCCTCGACGGCGTCGCCTTCTCCCATCGTGAGCCGATGGAGCTGGAGCGACAGGCACGGATCGCGGCCATGGCCGATGCCCGGTCGCGGGCAGAGCTCCTCGCGACCGAAGGCGGGGTCGCGCTCGGCGCGGTGCTGTCCATCGCGGAGGGGGACGGCGGTGCCCCACCTCGCCCGCTCCCCATGGCGAAGCTGGCGATGGCCGAAGTCGCCCCGACGCCGGTCGAGGCCGGCTCGGTCGAGGTCGAGGCGGCCGTCACCGTCGTCTTCGCGATCGCCTGAGGCTGCGGCCGTGACGCGGCGGGGCGGCTGCGGCCGTGACGCGGCGGGGCGGCCGCGGCACGGCGCGGCGGGGCGCTCGCCTGCAGGCGAGGCTGATGACCGGATTCCGGCGTTTGCGGACTACCCGTTCTGCGCATGACCATCCGCGTCATATATCGGCCCGTGGGACCGTGGCGCGCCGGGCCCTCACACTCGTATGGAGCGGACGGGCATCGACGACGGGATCGTCGTGCGACCGCCCGATTCCGGTCATATCGGAGGCCCGGCGACCGCCCGGTTGGCCCCAGCTCGCGGCCGCGGCCGGCCCCACCCGGCAGGGGCGGCGCTCAGCCCTCCTGGATCGTCGTCGGCGCCCCGTGGATCGCGGGGATCGAGCCCAGCCGGCCGGCCTGGTAGTCGGCCACGGCCTGGAGCAGCTCCTGGCGGGTGTTCATCACGAACGGGCCCATCCAGGCGACCGGCTCCCCGATCGGGCGGCCACCGAGGATCAGCACGTCGAGGTTCGGGCTCCGCGACTCCTGCTGCCCGGCGGGGAGCGCGGCCACGGTCAGCGCCTGGCCCGCCCCGAAGGTCGCGAGCTGCCCGGTCTGGATCGGAACCGCCTCCGACACGCCCGGCGACGCCGCGCCGACCGTCCCGAACCCGGCCATCACGTAGACGAGCGCGTTGTAGTCGGCCCGCCACGGGATCGACAGCCGCGCGCCGGGGCTGAGGGTGGCGTGGACGAGCGTCATCGGCGTGTAGGTGGAGCCGGGCCCCGCGAGACCTGCGACGTCCCCGGCGATGACGCGGACGAGCGCGCCACCGTCCGGCGAGCTCGCCAGGCCGACCTCGGAGGCGCGAATGTCCTGGTACCGCGGCGCCGCGAACTTCTGGGCCGCCGGCAGGTTGACCCACAGCTGGAAGCCGTGGAACAGCCCACCCTTCGCGACGAGCCACTCCGGCGGCTTCTCGATGTGGAGGATCCCGGCGCCGGCGGTCATCCACTGCGTATCGCCGTTCGTGATGACGCCGCCGCCACCGTTCGAATCGGCGTGCTCGAAGACCCCGTCGATCATGTACGTGACGGTCTCGAAGCCGCGGTGCGGGTGCCACGGCGTGCCCTTCGGCTCGCCGGGTGCGTACTCGACCTCGCCCATCTGGTCGAGGTGGATGAACGGGTCGAGGTCGGCGAGGTCGACGCCCGCGAAGGCACGCCGGACCGGGAAGCCCTCGCCCTCGTAGCCCTTCGGAGCGACCGTGACGCCCTTGACGGGGCGCTGGCGCGCGAGCACCGGATCGGGCTCCGGGATGCGCGGGAGAACGGTGATGTCGTCGACGGTGATGGCTGGCACGGACGGACCCTGGCTGCTTGCGTGGTTGCGCAAATGGTTGCGCAGTCAACGACATTTGTCAAGGTGCGGTTCGGGGTGGTCCGGCCGCGGTCGCGCGCTGGCATCATGGCCGGGTGAGCAGCGGCACGATCCGACTCGCCATCGCGGACGACCATCCGGCGATCGGGGCGGCGATCCTGGCTGCGGTTGCCGCCGACGGGGGCGAGCCGCGGATCGAGCTCGCCGGCCACGCCCGGACCTTCGACGAGGCCATCGCCATGGCGGAGCGCCGCGGACCCGAACGCCCGGACGTGCTGCTCTGCGACCTCCAGCTCACGTCCGGCCTCGATGGGCTCCGGGTGATCGAGGCCGCCGGCCGTGACGGGCCCAGGGCCATTGCGTTCACCTCGTTCGATCGGGCGTCGCTCATTCGCGCGGTCTTCGAGCGGGGCGGCGCCGGCTTCCTGTCGAAGTCCACCGAGATGGAGGTCGTGATCCGTGCCGTCCGCACGGTGGCGGCCGGCGGGGCGGCGTTCTCCGTTGCCGACCTCGATGCCGTCCGGACGACGCCCCGCGCGCCGTCCGAGCGCGAGGTCGAGGTCATCCGGGGGCTGATGACCGGGTCGACGAGCGACGAGATCGGGCACCGCCTGGGGATCTCCGGCCGGACCGTCGAGAGCCACCTCCGGCGCCTCTTCGACCGCTACGGGGTGGTCTCCCGAACCGAGCTCGTGGTCCTCGCCACCCACGAGGGCTGGGTCGCCGGAGCGGAGTGACGGTGCGCTCGTCGACCGTGGTGGCCGCGGCTGCCGTGGCGGTCCTGGGGCTGGCGGTCGGACTTCGATTGGCCGACGGGCTCGCCTCGGGCCTGGATCTCGACGTCCTCGTCCCCTGCCTCATCGCCGCGGGCTGCCTCTGCATCGCCGGCCTCACGCGGCGGATCGCGTCGTCGCTCGCCGGCCTCTCGCTCGGGCTCGGCGCGCTCCTCGGGGCGATCGAGGCGATCGCGGTCGTCCGGGCATGGCTCCCGGCTACGTCGCCCGGCGACCGGCCGCTCCTCGTGGCGCTCGCCGGCGCGGCGGGAGCCGCCGCGACGCTCGTCGCCTGGCGGTCCTTCACCGCGAGCCTCGGGCAGCCGGGCACGGACTCGCGGCGCCGCCAGGAGACGCTCGGCACCGCGCTGGTGGTGGGAATCGTCGCCGTCGCCTACGGCGTCGCGATCGCGGGTGCGGCGACGGACCTGGTCGGTGCCGACGCGGGTTCGGCCAGCCCGCTGCGCGTTGCGACGAGGCTCATGCTCGGCATCGCCGCCGGATCACTGCTCCTGGGTGCGACAGCCGTGGCCCTGCCACGGTTCGGGCGAGCGTGGCGGAAGGCGCGGGCGTCCGGCTCGCGGAGCCTGGTCGATACCCTCATCGACGAGTTCGTGCCGCGGCTGGGCGGCGGTCGGCTGGCCGCC
>DASUMJ010000230.1:0-6862 GCA_036277775.1 Candidatus Limnocylindrales bacterium | reverse complement strand
TCCCGATGCTGGCGTCCGTCGGTCCTGCCGACGCATCTGGATCGAGGCTAGGCCGGTCGCGGCCCGATTCCTACGGCACGGCGGGCCTGAACCTGGCCGACGGTGGGGTGGATTCGCAACGACGGTCGTGGGAATCCGGTCGACGGCCGTCGGAATCGCGGCGACGGCCGTCGGTTTTGACCCGACGATGGTGCCGTGGCCGACGACCGTCGTCGTCGATCTGTTGCGCCGCGACTGAGCTCCGGTCGTCCCACGACCAGTCGCCGTCGTCGGGCGCCAGGCCTCGCCGAACCGCCCGAGCGGTCAGCGGGCTCGGCGGGCGTGCGACGCGATCACGAGCAGGGCGGCCAGCAGCCCGAGCGCCGCGATCACCACGAACCCCGCGGGCCCCGCGGCGAACTCGCCGCTCCGCGACACCTCCGCATCCGTGGCCGGCAGGTCGATGTCGGGCACCGGGGACGGCGTCGACTCGATGCCGGGCGCCGGCGACGGTGTCGCCCCGGTGCCCGGGACGTCGACCGTCCAGGCCTGCACGCGCGAGTTCTGGAGCGCGATCGCGTTCTCGCCGAGCGATTCGACCCCCACGAGCACGATCCGGCCGGGGTTCGGAGCGAGCGGCAGGCGACCGATGAACCCCAGGCCGGCCGGCGAGATCGAGAGCGGCACCGGGACGCCGTCGGCCGTGTAGGCGAGGAGCGTGTCCTGGAATGCGGTGTTCGGCACGGCCACCTCGGCCTCGCTGCCGGCGACCGTCGGCACGATCGACGGCAGGGCCCCGGCCGACGGTGAGATGCGAACGGCGACGACGTCGATGACGCTCGCGCTCGTACAGCGCAGCGTGACGGTCGACGGGAGGACCGGCATCGGGAACGTGGCGCTCCAGTGCCCGGCGCCGTCGAGCGGCGGGACGACGTTCACGTAGACGGGCGGGGCGTCGTACCAGCCCGCCGGCCGTCCGGCCACGGTCAGCTGCGGCGATCCGGCGCAGGTCCCGGAGGCCGTCACGGACTCGCCGGCCGTCGCCACGTGCCGGTCGACCTCGACGGTCGTCGCGCTCGGGAGCGGCAGCTGGACCCGGAGCGCGAGCGGGATCCACGGCAGCGGGATCCCGAGGTTCGGCTGGCGCAGTGCGACGGCGAGGAGCGTGGCGGGCCCAAGCGATCGGGGCACCGTGACCGATCCGACGCCGCCCGCCACGGTCGAGCTCGCGATCTCGTCCCCGTCCAGGTCGAAGACGGCGAACGTGCTGCCGTTGACGAGCGGCGAGGTGCTGATGACCACCTGGGTCGTCGTGACGCTCGACGTCCCGAGGCTTCCGGCGTCCACGTCCGACGGCGCGATCACGACCGGCGCTGACGTCACGCCGTCGCACTCGACGAGAACGTAGGCCGGCATCGCCGGCATCGGGAATGTCGCCTGCCAGGTGCCGTCCACGGCGGCGGGTACCGTCACGTCGGTCACGAGGGCCGGCGGGGCGGGGAACAGGAATCCCGTGACCGTCACGTGGGCCGGCGCGGCGCATCCCGATCCGGACGCCACCACGCTCGTCCCGCTCGCAGCCACCCGCGGCGCCACGACGACCCCGGCCGGCGCGGCGAGCGCAACGGATCCCGGGCCCGCCAAGGCCGCGAGCGCCAGGGTCATCGCGATGAGGATTCGTCCCCCCATGGCGTGATCGTAGCCAGCCCCGGACAGCGCGCAAGCCCGACGATCGGCTGGAAACGGGCGCCCCGGCCGGCTGCTCGGCGCGGCGCGCCGGATTCCGTTCCCTCGGCGTGGGCGATGGACGTCGAGACCGGCCGGGCAGCGTCCCCTGCAGCGGCGTACGTCGCCGAGCTCGTGGCGTACGCTCCAGCTCGAGTCGATCGAGCCAGGGAGTCCCGCCATGGTCGTCACGGGCACGTCGAGGTGGTGATCGCCGGCGGCGGCCGGCCCGGTCTCACGACGCTCCGGGAGGGTTCGCTCCACGCGGCCCTCAAGGCGCGGTATGCGGCGTCCATCCCCGGGGCCCGGATCGAGGCGCCCGTGGACGGTTTCGTCGTCGACGTCGCCGGAGAGGACGAGGTCGTCGAGATCCAGACGGGGAGCTTCAGCTCGGCTCGTCGCAAGCTGGAGCGGCTCGTTACAGCCCGCCGGGTCCTCCTGGTCCATCCGATCCCGCTCGAGAAGTGGCTTGTCCGGGTCGATGCCGGCGGCGCGATCCTCCACCGTCGGCGCTCGCCGAGACGCGGCCTGGCCATGGACCTGTTCGACGAGCTCGTCCACATTCCCGCGCTCATCGCCCATCCCAACTTCCGGATCGAGCTGGCGCTGACGAGCGAGGAGGAGATCCGGGGGCCGATCGCGGCCGGCGTGCGGTACCGCTACCTCCGTGACTGGCGGCGCCTGGATCGTCGCCTGCTCGAGGTCGTCGCGACCCGGCGGATCGATTCGCCGGCAGACCTGCTCGGCCTCCTGCCCGTCGGCCTCGCCGAGCCGTTCACCACGGCGGACATCGTCGCCGCCACGGGGCGCTCCAGGCGGCTCGCGAGGCGGGTCGCGTACTGCCTCGAACGGTGTGGCGCGACCGCGCGGCTGGCGCGGCAGGGCCGGCTCGTCGCCTATTGCCGCGCCCCGGGGATGCCCGACGCGGCCGCGTGACGCGAGCCGCGCGCGGGACGGGACCCGGCCGCGCCGATCCGATGGCGGCGCGGCCGGTGCGTCCCGGTCCCGAGGCGGTCAGCCGTGGACGATCGTCCGCTCGGCGTAGCGCGTCTTGTAGAGGGCGCCGGTGGCGCCGGCATCGGCGAGATCGAACCCGGCGACCGTGCCGCTGATCGTCGCCCAGCGCTCGGTGGCGGCACCGTTCAGGGTGTACTGGTAGACGCCCGAGATGCCGCCGCTGGCCGTGCCATGCGATCGGATCGTGGCGCCGTACGCGCTCCACGTGACGTCGACAGCGACGTCGATGTCGGAGCACGTCTCGTTCCACTCGGCGCCCGTGACGCAGCGGACCGCCGGGATCGTGACGGTGACGGAGGCCTGGCTGAGCTTCTTCTTGTCGATCGAGAAGACGACGTCCTCGGCCCAGCCCGCGGTCAGGGTCTGGACGCAGCCGCCCACGTCGCACACCTCGAGGAAGTGCTCGAACAGGACGTAGCGGAAGTAGGTCTCGCCGCCGACGTCGTCGGTGGCTTCGTCGCCGATCTCGATCCAAGCGGCCTCGAAGCGTTCGCCGTCGATCTTCACACCGGATGCCCACGCTCCGGAGCCGTGGACGGAATAGCGGGTCGCCGAGGCGCTTGCCGCGACCGGGGCAGCCGTGACGAGCACCAGGAGCAGGGAGATGAGGAGCAGGGACACGCGTCGCATGATTCGGGAACACCTGACAGCACGAAGGCCGGACACCCGACGGGTGCCGGCGGCCTCGGCGCGTTCAGACGGCGGCGGGCCGCGCCCGGTTCCCTCGCCGCAGTGGCGCGCGGGCACGTGTCCGGTCGGGCTCCATCCGGGCTGATTCCGCGACGATCAGCCGCGGCCCGCCATGAGCCCTGCGTCCACGCGGCGGTCGTGGCGCACCCGTAACGGGGTCGCGCGGCCGCACGCCACGGACGACGACGTCGCGCCGATGCTCAGCGGCTGGTCTCCTTGCCGGCCTTGTGGACGGCGTCCTGGACGTCGCCAAGTCCCTCCTGCGCCTCGCCCTGCACCTGCCTGACCTTCCCTCGGGCTTGCACCCGGCGGTCGCCGGTCAGCTCCCCGACCGCTTCTTCGATCTTCCCCCGGGCCTTGCTGATGGCGCCCTTCGCGTGCTCCTTCGTCATGTCATCGCCTCCTTGGCGAGGTGCGGCGTCGTTGCTCGGTCGCCGCTCGTCAGCCGACAGCGTTCACCTCAACAGGCTCGGCCCGACGCAGGACGATCGCAGCCCCCGCGAGCAGCGCGGGGACCAGGCCCGCCGCGACAACGAGGCGCTGCGTTCCGGCGACGTAGAGTCCCGCGGCGAGGCCGATCGAGGTTGCGGCGAAGCCCCGGAGCGTCGAGTCGGGGAGGGCCTGCAAGGCGCTCGTGGTCCGCTCGGCGCCCGCTCGCGTCGCCCGCATCGTCCCCGCCGCGGCATTGAGGACCTGGGTACCCCGGCTCAGCGCCTGTGCGCCGGCTCGCTGCGCGCGCGTGACAAGGGCCTCGCGATCGCGGTCCGTGATCGTGGATCTCGAAGAGTGACTGCCCCGACCCTTGATCTTCATGGTGTGCCCCACAGCTCGCCTCGGGCGCGTGGCAAGTGTCCCGCTCCTCAGGCGCCGCGTCATGACGACGGGTCATCCCGGGGCCTCCCGTTTGGACTCGATACTCGTCCGCTGGGGCGACCGATCCGGATGACGTGCCTTCATGACATGGCCATCCCGCGGCACCACGCTGACCTGGGCTCGAGGCACTCGCTCGCTGCGGTGCTCGTCCCGGACACACGCCAAAGGAGGCGGCTATCTCATGGAAGGCATCATCGGGATCGTGGTTGTCGTGGTGATCGTGCTCTTCGTCCTGGGTTACTTCAGGCGCGGCAGCATCCGCTCGTAGGACGTCGGCGCCTGCCCGGACAGGCCACCGACTCGATACACGACCTTGAGGCCCGCGCGGCCGCGAGCCGCCGGCTTCGGATTCCCGGCTCCGTGTCCGTCGAGTAGCGAAGAGCGACGTCCGGCGAGAGCGCGGCTGAGGCAGCGGCGCGTTCCCTCCGAACGTCGTAGCCAAGACGCACGACGATCCTGTGGCTCGCCGAATCGTCACCCGCTTGACTCAAACCTCGGGCGACGTCGCCGGGGAGAGTTCCTGGCGATCGTCCGGCGTCACCTTCTTCAGTAGCCGGTTGGCCTCGAAAGCTGACGCGTCGAGCACCTCTGTGGGCGGGTCGACGAACCGACGGAAGATCCTGCGGGTCGCCCAGGTCGCGACCAGGCCAAGCGGGAGGTACCGACCCGGCAGAAACATGAGGCCTGCATTCGCAAGCTCCTGCGTCGCCGGATGTCGGGCGGCGCTGCGAACCAGATCTCGAGCATTGGCAGGGTCTCGCAGGTCCCGGACCAGCGCAGCCCGATCGTTGACGGTGCGCCGAGCGAGGTTGCGCACGGTCTCGGAGCGGGCGGTCGCGACGATCAGGCGCCTGGTCTCGGGCAGGGTCACGAGGCGGACGACGCGGGCAAGCCTGGTCACTGAAGGGTCTCGGACCACCACCGACGAATCTCGACCGGGCAACGAAACGCCCGAAGGAACCGCCGATCACTAGATGCCCCGACCAATGTAAACAGAGGTCAGATCACTAGATGTTCGTGACTCCTTCGAGCCACTCGACGTTAGGCGGCCCACGCAACCCTGTCAAGGCAATTCGGCGTTGCACGAAGCATCTCCAGCATGTCCAGCACATTGCGCCGACGTCGTCGCGCTCACGGCCGCATGCCGGGCGTTGCCGGACCACGAAAGATTGCGTCGACGCGTGGGTCGACCTGCTCGGCGCCCACGCCCAAGCGTCGAGCGCCTCGGACCAACGGGCCGTGCCGCCATCGCGCTACGATCGCTTCCCGGCCTCGCCCGAGCTCGGCCGTACCGGGGTCCTGGCGGGAGATGTGCCGTGGCAGTCAAGGTCATCGTCGAGCTGAAGGCCAAGCCGGGGCGGCGAGACGAGCTTCGATCGCTCATCGAGCAGCTCGCCGCCCGCGATCGACCTGGCGGCTATCACGGGAGCACCTACTTCGAGTCGGTCGACGACCCCGACCTGCTGATTGACATCGCCGACTGGGAGTCACCGGAGGCGCGCACGACGCACCTTGCGAAGGCCATGGCGGCCGGATCCTACGGCCCGGTGCTCGAGCTGCTGGCCGGGCCGATTCGGGCAACGATCATCCGCCGGCTGGCCTGACCCAGGTCACGCGACCGGCCACACCCGGGCCGGACCTGAAGGCCGCCTTCTCCCTCTCTCGGATCGGTATCCTGCCAAAGCGTCGGGACGGCCGAGCGGAGGTAGGCGGATGCAGTGGCGGGACCTCGTTCCGTGGCTCCTCTTCGTGCACGTGCTGGCCGCGATCGTGGCCATCGGCCCGAACTTCGCCTACTCGACCATCCGGGCGATGGGCAGGGAGGAGCGGCCGCACGCGAACTTCGCGACTCGCGTGTCGCACCGCATCTCGGCGAGGCTGGTCTATCCGGTCGGCTTGATCATCCCCGCGACGGGGGTGTCGATGATCGCGATCCTGGGACTCGACCTGACCAGCCGGGCCTTCTGGTGGCTTGATCTTGCCATCGTCATCTACACGGCCGTGTACCTGTACTCGTTCTTCGTCCAGCGACGGATCGTCGATCGGATCATCGAGCTGACCTCGACACCGCCGCCGCCCGAGGGCTACCCGCCCGAGCTGGCCGCCCTCGCCGTGCGGGCCCAGCGCGGCGGGAGCGCGATGCTGGTGTTCCTCGTGGTGGTCGCGTTCCTGATGGTGGTGAAGCCCCAGATCTGAACGGCAACAGCTGGGCCGGTGGGCTCAGGTCCCCGCGGGATCTCGCCTCGCGAGAAGGTATGAGCCTGCGCCGTCCTGGGCGGCGACATCGTCCCGGTTGATGAGGCGGCACGTGCGAAGTGACAGACAGCCGCAGCCGATGCACCCGGTCAACTCGTCACGAAGCTTTTCCATCTCCTTGATTCGGGCATCAAGCCGCGGGCGCCAGGCTCGGCTCAGCCGGACCCGGTCGACCTTTGCGGGCGCCTTGTCCGCCGGCAGGCCGGCCAGGGCAACCTGGATCTCCTCCAGCGACATGCGTGACGCCTGGTTGACAGTGCCGGGACGGAGCGCGCCACGTCGGTCCTTGCGTTGACGCCCTGCCCACATGATCGCGTAAGCC
>DASUMJ010000229.1:0-4842 GCA_036277775.1 Candidatus Limnocylindrales bacterium | reverse complement strand
GCTGAGCCGTCCCTCGCGATCCCGCACCGGGGTGCCGGCGGCATCGCGCTCGACGACGACCCGGACGAAGGCCCGACGCGCAGCGCCCTTCGGGGTCCGGTCCAGGAGGATCGCCCGGTCCCTCGGCCGCTGGAGCCGGTCGAGGCCCTGGAGCCGGCGGAGCGCAGGTCGGACGAAGAGCTCGAACGTCACGAACGTCGAGACGGGGTTGCCCGGCAACCCGAAGAGCAGGACCCGCGGACCGCCGCCGGGCCGCTCGGCGGTGCCGAACGCGAACGGCTTGCCCGGCTGGACGGCGACCCGCCACAGGTCGACGGTGCCGTAGGCCTCGAAGCCCGCTCGGACATGGTCGTACGGCCCGACCGAGACCCCGCCCGAGACGATGAGCGCATCGGCGCCCTCCATCAGGCCGGCGCAGACCCGGGCCTTGACGTCGTCGAGACGGTCCTTCGCGATCCCGAGGCTCCGCGGGTCGCCGCCCGCATCGCTGACGAGCGCCATGAGCGCGGGCCCGTTCGCGTCCGGGATCCCGGATTCGCCGAGGGGCCGGCCGGGCTCGCGGAGCTCGTCCCCGGTGGCGAGAACGCCGACGATCGGCCGGCGCCGGACCGACAGGTGCTCCAGGCCGGCCCCGGCGGCCACGGCCACGCCGGCCGGCCCGACGGCGGCCCCGGCGGGCAGGACCACGGTCCCGCGCCGGAGGTCGCTCCCCGCGGTACGGATCGCGGTCCCCGCGGGCACGGCCTCGTGGACGAGGCAGCGTGCGGGTCGGGGTCCGGCGGCGTCGCGGCCACGGGGGCCTGCCGGCAGCCCGGCGGCATCCGCGGGCGTCGTGAGCTCCACCTGGACGACCGCGTCGGCGCCAGGCGGGATCGGCGCGCCGGTCGCGATCCGGACCGCCGTCGCCCGGCGGACCTCGACGTCCGGGGTCCCGCCCGCGGGGACGTCGCCGATCACCTCGAGCGAGGCCGGCGCCGCGTCCGTGGCTCCGGCGACGTCCCGTGCCCGGATCGCATACCCGTCCATCGCGGCGTTGTCCCAGGGCGGCAGGTCCGTCGCCGCTCGAGCGTCCTCGGCAACGACGCGGCCGAGCGCGTCGTGGATCCAGCAGGTTTCGGGCTCGGTCGGTCCGTCGATCGCGGCGAGGATCGTCGCGAGCGTCTCCTCGACGGACCGCAGGCGATCGCCGGTCAAGGTGCCGGCGCCGCCGTGTCGTCGTCGTTCGGCGGCGGCCCACCGTCCTCCTCGGCCTCGTCAGGAGCGACGCGGCGCGTCCGTGACTGCACCGCCAGGCCGATCGAGCGGCGGGTCAGCACCCCGACCAGTCGGCTTCCGTCCACGACGGGGATCCCGTCCAGGTTGGCCCGATGGAGCTTCTCCACGGCATCGACGAGCCCGTCGTCCGGCCCGACGATCGGCAGCCTCGGCGGACGCGCCATGACGTCCTCGACCCGGGTGTTGATCCATTGCTGCGGTCGGAGGCGCTGGACCTGGCGGGCGCCGAGGATCCCCACCACATCCGCGTCGCTGATGACGGGGATGGCCGTCACGGGGACGTCTCGGTCGAGGAGCTGCCCGGCGAACGTGTCGACGGTCAGCCCCGGGTGGACGGTCGGCGTGTCGCGCTCCATGACGTCCCCGACGGTCAGGTCCCCGATGAGGTCCTCCACCTTGGTCCGCTCCCGGATCGCCCGCGACGAGAGGAGCAGGAACCAGCCGCTGAGCGCGATCATCGCGCCGTTCGTGAGCTGGCCCATGAGGATCACGCCGAGCCCGATCACGATGATGACGATCCCGACGGCGCGACCGACGGCTGCGGCCGCGAGCCAGCCGCGCCGGACGTCGCCGGTCCGGAGCCACGCCGCGGCCCGGACGATCCGCCCGCCGTCGAGGGGATACGCCGGGATGACGTTCACGAGCCCGAGGACTAGGTTCAGCACGGCCAGGACAGCCAGGACCTGCGCGGCGACGACCGACGCCGGGCCACCCATCGACCCGAGCGCCGTGGCGACGCCGGCGAGGAGCCCCCCGAGGACGATGCTCACGGCGGGTCCCGCGACCGCGATCGCGAGCTCGTCGCCCGGATCCGGCGACGCCGGGTCGAGCGGCGTCGCGCCGCCGAAGAACGAGATGACAATCCGCTCGACCTCCACGCCGCGGCGCCGCGCCAGGATGGCGTGGGCGAGGTCGTGGATCAGGGCGCTCACGAAGAACCCGAGGGCGACGACCCCGCCGAGCAGCCACTGGAGCGCGGGGCTCACCGAGGGCTCGACCTCCGCGATCTGGATCGCGGCAAGGGCCGCGACGAGGGCGACGACGAGCACCCAGCCCAGCTGGAGCCGGACTTCGATGCCGAGGATCCGCGCGACCGGGACGCCGATCACTTCGCCGGCTCCGGTCCGGGTGCGGCGAGCGACCCCGATCCCGACACGGCCGCCGCGGGCACGGTCGCCGGCGGTCGGAGGCGGCGGCCGGCGAACCACGCCGTGAGGAGCGCCAGACCGAGGATGAGCGCGCCGACCGCGATGGTCGTCTCGTACCAGAAGTCGAACGGGAAGAGCTGGACGAGCCGTGACGTCCGCGGATCGAACGCCCAGTTGCCGCCCGGGAAGAAGAGCCGGTGGAAGACCTCGAACGCCGCGTCGAAAGCGACCGCCGCGATGACCCCGGTGGCGACGACACCGATCCCGAGGCCGATCGCGCCGCGACGCACCCCCCGCCAGGCGTCGGCACGCGACCAACCCCCGGGCCCCCGTGACCCCGCGGCGAACGCCGCGACGACGAGGACGAACGCCGCGCCCGCGACGAGGCCGAATCCGATGAACACGTCCCGGACGTCGCGCATGTGGGACCGCTCGTCGGGGGTGAGCACCGCTGCGCCCCCGATCTCGACGTCGAAGTCGGGCGGTCCGAGGACGAGGTCCGCGAGGATCGCGTTCGTCGCGACGCGGAGCTGGGGCTCCGGTAGCCCGGTGAGCGCCGCCGCCCCGCTCCGATCCTGCTCGAACGCCACCCAGGCGGGGCTCAGGAACGGGACGATCGCGACCGCGATGAGCACGAGGGCCGTCGCGCCGGCAACGATGGCCGTTCCGAACCGGGACGCGGTCGAGTGTCCGTTCACGAGGCCATGGTATCCCGGGCCGGTCGACCGTCCGGTCGGGCCGCTACTCGTCCTCGAGCGTCCGGGCCTGGTCCCACCAACCCTCGAGCGTGAGATCGGACGGCGGCTCGAGGTTCAGCTCGGTGGCGCCGCGGGCGACGCGCTCGCGGAACGTGTCGAGGTCGACGTCGAGGATCGCCCGGAGCCCCTCGAAGCCGGACTGGCTCAGGAGGACGTGCTCGGTCGGGCCGAAGCTCGCGAGGTTGAGCATGAGCGCCTCGTCCCGCCAGGTCAGGACGTCGTTCGTCGACGCGTCGACCTGGTCGGCGAGGGTCTGGCGGCGGGTCGGCGTCTCGCTGACCTCGAGGAGCAGGCCGGTCGTGAAGATCCCCTGGCGATCGAGGCGCTCGAGGTGGACGGGCTCGATTCGGGTCAGCTCGGTGATCGGCGGCACGGTCTGGTCGGGTCCTCGCTCGGGTGTGATCGGCGTGGAGATGATGCCACGGTGCGGCGGCCGCGGTCCGGATCGGATCGCCGCAGACCCGGGCGTCTCGGCGGCCTTCCGGGGACCGGCCGGCCCTTGCGACCACGAGGATCCCGCCAGATACTCATTCGACCATGGCTCGATGGCTCGCCGGGTTGCGCGGCGATCCCCGTCCCTGGCTGCTGGACGAGGCGGATCCCGCGGTCCGCCACCTCGCCCTCCGGTGGCTGGAGGATCGCCCTGCCGATGACCCCGCCGTGCAGGCCGCGCGGGGCGCCGCCATGCGGACCGCGCCGATCGCGACGATCCTCGACGCCCAGTCGCCCGATGGCTGGTGGGTGAAGCCGGGGCCCGGGTACGGCCCGAAGTACACCGGCACGACCTGGTCCCTGATCTTCCTCGACCAGCTCGGCGCCGACGGCGATGATGACCGGATCCGGCGAGCCTGCGCCTACCTCCTCGACCACGTCCCGACGTCGGACGGCGGGCTGGGCATGTCAGGGAGCGCGACGTTGCGTCCGCCGCCATCGAGCGTCGTGCACTGCCTCAACGGCAACCTCGTCCGGGCCCTCGTCGGATTCGGCTGGCTGGACGATCCCCGGGTGGCCGCTGCGATCGACTGGCAGGCGCGGTCCATCCTCGGCGGGCCCGAGGCGCCCACCTACCACCGGACGGCGACCTCCGGACCGGGCTTCGGCTGCGGCGTGAACGAGCGCCTGCCGTGCGCGTGGGGCGCGACGAAGGCGCTCCTCGGCCTGGCTCGCATTCCGGAGCATCGGCAATCTCCCGCCACCGTGGCGGCGATCGACGCGTCGGTGGAGTTCCTGCTCTCCGTGGATCCGGCGACGGCGGCCTACCCGGCCGGCTGGGAGGGCCGGATATCGGGCTCCTGGTTCAAGCCCGGCTTCCCGTCGGGCTACGTCGCCGACGTCGTGCAGGTCCTCGAGGCGCTCGCCGACGTCGGCCGAGCCGCGGACCCGCGGACCGGGCATGCCATCGAGTGGCTGCTCGCGAAGCAGGACGCCGACGGACGCTGGCGCAACGAGTACCCCTACGCCGGCAAGCTGTGGGCCGATATCGACCGCAAGGGCGTGGCGTCGAAGTGGGTCACGCTCCGTGCCGTGCGGGTCGTTCGCGCCGCGCTGGCCTGAGCGGAGCCGCGGACGGGCCGATCGGCCGACGGCTTCGAAGGTCGTACGGACTTTGTCGCAGGGAATCGCGAAGGGGGCCCGATTGCTCGAGCCCCCTTCCGATCGAC
>DASUMJ010000228.1:0-3392 GCA_036277775.1 Candidatus Limnocylindrales bacterium | reverse complement strand
CGAGGCCGGTGATGTAGTTGAGCGGCTTGATCGCCGAACCGGGCTGGCGGCCTTCGCCGCTCGAGAGGACGTCGAACTGGGGATCGAACTTCTCGTAGCCCACCGCGTGATAGCCGGCGCTCCCGGCGTAGGCGAGGACCTCACCCGTCCGGTAGTCGATGACCGCGGCGGCCCCGTTGTGGATCTCCGTGCCCCGGAGGTCGACGATCCAGTCCCACTCGCTCTCCGGGATGCCGAGGGAGCGGAGCGTCCGCTGGGTGTTCCCGAAGTTCGGGGAGCGGGCGGCGGCGACGAGCCACTTCTCGACGACCTGCTGCTTCTCCCAGTCGAGGGTCGTCACGATGCGGTAGCCACCGGTGTCGACCTTCTCGCAGGTCATGGCGTTCTCCTCGCCGCAGAGGATGGCGCCGAGCTGCTCGCGGACCTGCCAGACGAAGTGGGCGGCCTTCCAGGGCGCCGAACCCTGCGGGGCGAGGACCACCGCATCGCTCTTGGCGGCCTCGTACTCGGCGAGCGTGTGATCGGCGCCCGATAGGACGCTGCGGGTCTCCATGAGCTCGAGGACGCGGTTCCGCCGGATGACGATCGCGCTGTCCTGCGGGACCACGAGGCGGACCTCCGCGGCCGGGCACTCCTGGTCGTCCGCGACCTCGACATTGCAGAGCTTCTCGGCATTCCGGACGAGGTCGAACTCGGATGGCGACTGCGGGATCGCCGCGAGGATCGCGACCTCGGCCAGGGTCAGGTCGGCGAGCTCCTTGCCGAAGTAACCCTTGGCCGCCGCGGCGACGCCGTAGCTCTGGTTGCCGTAGAAGTTCTGGTTGAGGTACGCGGTGATGATCTGTTCCTTGCCCTCCTGACCGGGGAAGGCCTGGGTCAGCCGGATCGACTGGATGATCTCGCGGGCCTTGCGCTCGTACGTCGAGCCCTCGAACGCCTCCTCGGGCAGGAGGCGGGCCCGGACGAGCTGCTGCGTGATCGTGGAGCCGCCGCGGGGCCGGCCCTGGAGGGTGTCGATCGTGGCGGAGATGAAGCCACCGAGATCGAAGCCGGGGTTCGTCCAGTAGTCCTTGTCCTCGACCGCGGTCGTCGCGTCGAGGAGCTCCGCCGGGAGCTGGTCGAAGGTGACGAGGTCGCGCTTCCGCTCGCCGAGACGGGCGAGCTCGACCGTGCCGGTCCGGTCGTAGATGATCGACGGCTGGTCGAAGGCGAGGTCCTGGAACGCCCGTTCCGGGTCGGGAAGATCGCGGCTGTAGTACGCGTAGGCGCTGACAACCGCGACGAATCCGACGGAGCCGAGCGCCAGGAAGCTGCCGAAGAGGAGGAGCGGGATCGCGAGCGCGGCCCGACGTGCCGAGCCGCCGCCCCCGCGTCCTCGACGAGCGGCGCCGTTGCGCCGATGGCGCTGCCGCCGCGCGAGGCTGGTCTGCATTTCGGGAGGGACGATACCATCTGTGCCGTGGAGGACCTTCCCACCGATCCGGCGCGCCTCGTGACGGCTCGCCCGGCCGGACTGTGACGTCGTTCGATCCGGGCCCCGCCGGACTCCTCGAGGAGCTGCGCTGGCGGGGCATGCTCCACGCCGCGTCGGAAGGGCTCGAGGCGCGGCTCGCGACCGGTCGCCCGATCAGCGGCTACAACGGCTTCGATCCGTCCGGTCCATCGCTCCACATCGGCAGCCTCGTCCCGATCTTCGGGCTGCTCCATTTCCAGCGCCACGGCGGCCGGCCGGTGGCGCTCGTCGGCGGCGGGACGGGGATGATCGGCGACCCCTCGGGGCGGTCGTCGGAACGGAACCTCCTCGACGTCGAGACGCTCGAATTCAACGTCGCATCGATCCGGGCCCAGCTGGAGCACTTCCTCGACTTCGACGGGCCTCGCGGGGCGGTCATGGTGAACAACCTGGACTGGCTGGGCTCGATGGGGCTCATCGAGTTCCTCCGCGACGTCGGCAAGCACTTCACCGTGCCGTACATGCTCGCCAAGGACTCCGTCCAGACGCGGCTCGAGCGGGGCCTGTCGTTCACCGAGTTCAGCTACATGCTCCTCCAGTCGGCCGACTTCGCCCATCTCCACCGGACGATGGGCGTGGAGATGCAGATGGGCGGCGCCGACCAGTGGGGCAACATCACCGCCGGCCTGGAGCTGATCCGGCGGACGTCGTCAACGGGGTCGGGCGGCGAAGCCAGCGCCGAGCCGGCGTTCGCCCTGGCCTACCCGTTGCTCTTGACGCCATCCGGGGCGAAGTTCGGCAAGTCCGAGGGCGGCGATTCCGTCTGGCTCGACCCGGCGATGACGACGCCGTTCGCCTTCTACCAGCACTGGCTGAACACGGACGATCGCGACGTCGGCGTCTACCTCCGCTGGTTCACGACGATGTCGCCCGACGAGATCGAGGGGCTCGACGCCGAGGTCGCGGCGCGGCCCGGAGCGAGGGCGGCGCAGCGGGCGCTGGCGCTCGATGTCACCGGCCGGACGCACGGGACGGACGTGGCCAGGCAGGTCGAGGCCGACTCGGTGGCGCTCTTCGCGCCTGAGCCGATCCGTGATCCCGCGTTGCTCGAGCGGCTGTTCGCCAGCGTCGGCGGATTCGAGGTCGACGCGGCCCAGTCCGGCGCCGGAGCCGCCGCCGCGCTCGCGGGCGCGGGCGTCTTCTCCTCGAACGGTGAGGCCCGCCGGATGATCCAGAACGGCGGCCTGACGATCAACGGCGAGCAACTGCGCGATCCGGCCGCCCCGCTGCCCGAGCCCATCGCGGGCGAGTGGTGGGAAGTCCGGATCGGCAAGCGCCGCCGCGAGATCGGGCGGCTGGGGCGCTAGTCCGCCACCAGCCGGATCTCAGCCCGACCCGTACGCCCTCGTGTCGGGCAACGTCATCGTCCATCCCTCGCGGTAGGCGGGTCTGAGGGTACCGAGCTGCCGAGCATCGTGACCTGGCTCACGACGCGGCCGGACTCCTCGGCCTGGTAGCGGATCGGCATGCCGGGGAGTGCCTTCGCGAACCAGAAGGTCGAGACCCGGGTGCCGTCGGTCCGCGTGTAGCGCAGGCACTCGTTCGTCCCGAGCGGCGTCTCGATCGTCTCGGCTGTTCGCGTGGTGGTGGCGACCGGGAACGAGGCGTGGGCCTGGAGCTCGCGCCAGGTCGTTCTCGCGGCGTCCACCCGGCCCAGCGGTCGGCCGTCGAGCGCTAGGCGTTGCGATTCGATCGTCGAACCCTCGTCGTCACCGCCCACGAACCGGTTCGTGCGGAGCACGGTTTCCTGGCCATCGACCTCGACGAGCAGGCGGATCAGCCGCCCGTCGGGACAGCCCCGGCGAATCTCGTCGGCCGTGAAGGGGGTCGGGAGCATGTCCGGCCCGAGGACGTGGGGATCACTCGCTTCCACGGGCCT
>DASUMJ010000227.1:0-7189 GCA_036277775.1 Candidatus Limnocylindrales bacterium | reverse complement strand
GGAGACGCCGTGCACGATGCTCTTTGCCGACGTTCGCGGGTCCACCACCCTGGCCGAGCGGATGTCGGCCAGCGAGTTCCATGCCCTGCTGCAGCGGTTCTACCTCGTGGCCTCCGAGGCGGTGTTTGCGCACGCCGGCGGCATCGACAAGTTCGTCGGCGACGAGGTCGTCGCGATGTTCATGCCGTTGGCGGCCGGCAACCGGCACGCCGCCCAGGCCGTCGCAGCGGCCGAGGCCATCCTGCGAGGCACGGGCCACGGTGACCGGCATGGCCCCTGGCTCCCCGTCGGCGGCGGGATCCACACCGGCCAGGCGTGGGTCGGGGCCGTCGGCGACGAGACCCACGTCGAGATGACGGCGCTCGGCGACATGGTGAACACGGCGGCGCGCCTCGCCTCGGTCGCGGCCGAGGGCGAGATCCTCGTCTCGATCGAGGCCGCGGCCGCCGCCGGACTCTCGACCGCGCTCCCGCGGACGAAGCTCGAGCTCAAGGGCAAGCAAGAGCCCTTCGAGGTCGTCCGGCTCCGCGTGGCGGCTGCTGCCTCCGCCACCTCGGGCGAGCGATGACGCTCCCACCGTCAAATCCAGGGCAACAAGAGCGGTAGGGCGCCGCCGGCCGGTGGATCCACGCACGCGCGCCTGTCGATCGTGCCCCCGCGCGCACCCGGTCGGGCCTTTCCGGACCGCTACGGGCGCCCCAAGCCCGGATCTGAGCTGCCACCGTCATCGGCTCCGGTAGCCCGTCGAGCGCGCCGAGCTCGCCGAGCCCGCGAAGCTCCGCTGTCCCGGCGCGACCGCGCCCGAGCTCCGGAGCGGCCCTCAGCTCGCCTCGTAGCGGAAACGGTCCCGATCCCGGACGAGCCGGCCGATCGGCTTCCGCGACTCGTGCGAGAGGGCCACGATCCAGCCCTCGTCCGCGGCCCGAGAGAACAGGTCGCCCTTCATGGCCACCGAGTCGAGCGGGAAGTCGTCGAACGACGTCACCCAGCGGGGATTCGCGCTCCACGGCCGCATGCACAGGTCGCCGAAGAACCCGAGCGTCCGCGCCTGCGGTCCCGACCCGCGGACCACGACGCCCTGGTGACCCTTCGAATGGCCGCCGGTCGGGATGACGGACACGCCGGGAACCAGCTCCACCTCGCCGTCGGCCCAACCCGCCGCACCCCAGTCGCGGACGAGCTGGAGCTCCGGCTGGTCGTACGACGCGACGACCCGGGCGTTGTCGAGCAGCGCGATCTCCCACTCCGCCCGCTGGGCGACGATCCGGGCCCGAGGGAAGGCGCGCGAGCCGTCGGCTCGCAGCAGCCCCCCGGCGTGGTCGAAGTGGAGGTGGCTGAGGGCGACGTAGTCGATCGACCCCGGCTCCACGCCCGCGGCCTCGAGGGCCGGCACGATCGGCGGGCCGAGGACCCGTCGCATCTCGGTGGCCTTGGCACTCTGGCGCTCGCCGATGCCGGTCTCGACGAGGACCCGGCCCGACGGCGTCTCCACGACCAGGCAGTTCAGGGCCTGGCGCAGCCGGTGCTCGTCATCGATCTCGTCGCTGACGAGGTGACCCCACAGGAGCTTCGGGACCGGCCCGAAGAGCACACCCGCGTCGGACCGGAACGAGCCGGCCTGGATCAGCCCGACCCGCGTGCCGCCGCCGAGATCGACGGACCAGTCGACCGAGTCGTTGATGGCCACGCGGCGCTCAGCCTGTCGGCTTCCGGCCGTTCGAGAAGTCGCGGTGGAAGGCCGACGCGGTCGGCTCGGACTGGCCCTGGTACTTCGAGCCGAGCTCGGGGCTGCCGTACGGCCGGTCGACCGGGCTCGACATCCGGAAGAAGCTGATCTGGCCGATCTTCATCCCGAAGTAGAGCGCGATCGGCAGGTTGGCGACGTTCGAGAGCTCGAGCGTCAGGTTGCCCTTCCAGCCCGGATCGACGTACCCGGCGGTCGAGTGGATGAGGAGCCCCAGACGCCCCAGGGAGCTTTTCCCTTCGAGCCTCGAGACGAGGTCGTTCGGCAGCTCGACCCACTCGAGGGTCTGGCCGAGGACGAACTCGCCCGGGTGCAGGATGAACGGCTCGTCGTCCTCGATCTGGAGGAGCTCGGTCAGGTCCGGCTGGGGCTGGCGGACGTCGATGTACGGGTAGCGGTTGTTCCGGAAGACCCGGAAGCTGCGGTCGAGGTGGAGGTCCACCGACGAGGGCTGGAGGTCCTTCGGGTCGTACGGCCGGATGCCGATCGTCCCGTCCTCGAGCGCCGCCCGGATGTCGCGGTCGGAGAGGACGCTCACCGGCTGTCCTTGCTCGCCTTCGGCCGGAAGTCGAGCGCCATCGACTCCCGCTCGCCGAAGAGGGCGTCGACCTCTCGCTTCAGCGCCTCGAGGTCGTCGAAGCTCTGGTAGACGCTCGCGAACCGGATGTACGCGATGTGGTCGAGCTCGCGGAGCTTGGCCATCGCCATCTGGCCGACGCGCGACGAGGGCACCTCGGTCATGCCCTCGGCCCGGAGCGCGGCCTCGATCTCGTCGGTCGCCTGGTCCGCGGCGGCCGCCGCGACCGGTCGCCGGGTGAGCGCCTTGCGGAGCCCCGAGGCGAGCTTCTCCCGGTCGAACTCCTGGCGGGTGCCGTCGCGCTTCACGATGACGAGGCGCGCCGCCTCGACCCGCTCGTACGTCGTGAACCGCAGGCTGCAGGCCGAGCACTCGCGCCGGCGACGGATCGTCGCCGCATCGTCCAGGTCCCGCGAATCGACGACCCGGGACTCCCGTTCGCCGCACTGCGGACAGCGCATCCGACCTCCTCGCAACCACTAGGGGTTGTGGTGTGCGACGAGGATACCACTACATGGTGTGTGCGCGAGGGCTGTCGCCCTCGCTTCAGGCGTTCCGGCGATGGATCCGCCGGACCGGCGAGGCGTCCTCGGCTCGCTCGACGGCGACCTTCGCCTGCTCGACGATGCTCTCCCGGGCGTGCACGAGGTTCAGGTAGCCGCGCTTCACCGCGATGTCGGCCTCGGTGCCACGCTCGAGCCGCCGGCCGGTCCCGTAGAGGACGCAGCCGTGCTCGACGAGCTCGAGCGCCCGCCCGGCCCGCTCCAGCTCATGGACGATCGCGTCACGATGGCGGGCGGCGATCGTCGGTGCCGCCAGGCTGCGTGCCTCGTCGACGTAGCGCTCGACCGCGTCCCGCGCCGCGGCGAGGCTCGGGCTGATCGTCTCGGGTTCCACGTCCCGGCGACGGACGCCGTCGATGAGCACGGAGACCTCGCCGAGCGACGTCTCGACCCGGCGGGCCAGATCCGTCACGTCGCCCCGGAAGCCTTCCGCGACCCGCGTCCGGCTCAGGATCGAGCCGGTCCGCCGGGCCCCGAGGGCGACGGCGATCGCGACGAGCAGGAACGCGATGAGGGCGACGACCTGAGCGGTCTGCACCTTCCCCCTCCCGTCCCGTTCCCGCGCGCGCCGAGCGAAGGCTAGCCGGATCGTCCGCGGAGCGCCACCAGCAGGGCGCGGCCGACCTCGAACAGGTCGCCCACGACGAGCAGGTCCGCGAACTCCGCGATCGGCGCGTCCGGGTCCCGATTGACCGCGACGATCGTCGACGCGGTCTGCATCCCCACCTTGTGCTGGATCGCGCCGCTGATCCCGAGCGCGAGGTAGAGCTCCGGCTTGACGATCTTGCCGGTCTGTCCGATCTGCTGGCTGTACGGGATCCAGCCCGAGTCGACGGCCGCGCGCGTGGCGCCGACCGCGCCGCCGAGGGCGGCCGCCAGCTCGCCGACGAGCTCGAACCCCTCCACCCCGCCGACGCCCCTGCCGCCGGCGACGATGACCCGCGCCTCCTCGATCGGGGCGGCGGCACCTGCCTCCTCGATCTGCTCGACGATCGCGACCGCCGGGAGGGCAAGCGGCTCGCCCGCGTCGCGCCGTTCGACCGTGCCGGCCGCGGCCGCCGGCTCGGCCGTGACCGTACCGGGCCGGACGGTCACGATGCCGCCGCCGCCGGTGAATCCCGACGTCGTGATGAGCTTGCCGCCGAACGCGCTCATCTCGACGCTGAGGCGGCCGTCCCAGGCCGCGCCGGTCGCGTTGACGAGCACGCCCCGGCCGGTGAGCGCGGCCAGGGTGCCGGCGAGGTCCCGACCGTCCGGTCCCGCGCCGAGGAAGACGAACGCGTCCGCGTCGTCGCCGACGACGGCCGCGACTCGCTCCGCCGCGATCGTCGACCAGGCGTGGCCCGCCGCAGCGGGATCGGCGATCGCGACGACCCGCGGCAGGAACCCGGCGAGGCCGTCCGCCACCGGCCCGGGATCCGCCGCGACGACGATCCCGGCCGCCTCGGATCCCCCGCCCGCGGCCTGGGCCAGCGTCCGGGCGAGCGTGGCCACCTCGGCCGAGATCCGGGCCAGCGAGCCGTCCGTCCCGACCTCGCCGACGACCCACAGCGTCGCCATCAGATGACCCTCCGGGACTCGAGGAAGCTGACGATCTCCGCCGCGCCCTCGTCGGCGGATCCCCGGACGACCCTCGTGGCGCCGCGTGCGGGGGGCTTGCGACTCTCGAGGACCTCGGTCGTCGCGGCCGCGCCACCGACGGCGGCCGCGTCGAGCCCGAGGTCGGCGAGCGACCGGGTCGCGATCTCCTTCGAACGGGCGGACATGATCCCCTTGAGCGACGGGTAGCGCGGCTCGCCGAGGACCTGGGTGCAGACGACGAGCGCCGGCATCGGGGCCTCGAGAAGGTCGTAGCCGGTCGGCGTGATCCGGCGGACGCGGACCTTGCCGCCGTCCGGGTCCGGCTCGATCTTCGCCGCGTTCGACAGGTACGGCAGGCCGAGCTTCGCGGCCACGCCCGCGGCGACGACGCCGGCGTTGCCGTCCGACGTGTCGAAGCCGGCGAAGACGAGGTCGAACGTCAGGTCGCGGAGCGCAGCCGAGAGGACCTCGACCGTCGTCCGGACGCACGAGCCGGCAAGGGCCGGGTCGGTGACGAGGACGCCCCGGGCCGCGCCCATCGCAAGGGCCTTGCGCATCGTGTCGGCGCCCGTGGCCGGGGCCATCGTGAGGAGGCTCACCTCGCCGCCGTGCGCCTCGGTCAGCTTGAGCGCCGCCTCGAGCGCGTACTCATCGTTGCCGTTGACGACGGCCGGCGAGGCGGCGCGATCGAGCCGCAGGTCGGGTCCGAGGCGCTCCGCGGCGGCCGCGGGATCCGGGACGGGCTTGGTCAGGACGACGATGTGCACGCTGTCGCGAACCTCCGTGGTGGTGGGACGGCCTGGGACCTCACGCGGCGGGGCTCACTCGCGCGCCGGGCCGAGCAGGGCCCGGGCGATGACGAGCCGCTGGATCTGCTGGGTGCCCTCGTAGAGCTGGGTGATCTTCGCGTCGCGCATCATCCGCTCGACCGGGAACTCGTCGACGTAGCCGTAGCCGCCGAAGACCTGGACGGCGTCCGTCGTCACCTTCATCGCGGTGTCGCCGGCGACGAGCTTCGCGATCGCCGCCCAGCGAGCGGCGTCGGGAGCGCCGCCTTCGATGATCTCGCAGGCGGCGTACAGCAGCTGGCGCGCCGCCTCGGTCTGGGCGTCCATGTCGGCGAGCATGGCGCCGATCATCTGGAAGTCGCCGATCCGCTGCCCGAACTGCTTCCGATCGCGGGCGTAGGCCGTGGCCGCCTCGAGCGCGCCCTGGGCGATGCCGACGGCCTGGGCCGCGATCCCGGGTCTCGACCGTTCGAACGTCCGCATCGCCAGCGACCAGCCGTCGCCCTCTTCGCCGATCCGGTTCGCGGCCGGAACGCGAACATCCCGGAACTCGAGCTCGGCGGTGGGGCTGCCGCGGATGCCCATCTTGTGCTCGACCCGGGCGACACGGAAGCCCTCGGTCGGGACCTCGACGATGAAGCAGGAGAGCCGTCGGTGGCGCGACGCCTCGCGGTCGGTCACGGCGAAGACGGTCACGAGCTCGGCGACGCTGCCGTTCGTGATGAAGCGCTTCGTGCCGTTGAGGACGTAGTCGTCGCCGTCACGCACAGCCGTCGTCCGGAGGGCCGCCGCGTCCGAGCCGGCCTCGGGTTCGGTCAGACCGAAGCAGATCAGCCGGCGGCCGGCCGCGAGGTCCGGGACCCAACGGGCCAGCTGCTCCGCGGAACCGCCGAGCCGGAGCGGCAGCGAGCCGAGGTCCTGGACGGCGAGGATGAGGCTGCTCGTCGTGCAGGCCCGGGCGATCTGCTCGATCGCGAGGCAGACGGTCAAGAGGTCGCCCCCGATGCCGCCGTGCTCGGCCGGGAACGGCAGCGCCAGGACGTCCTGCTGTGCCAGGAGCTGCCGGATGTCCTCGGGGAACTCGCCCGACCGATCGATGTCGGCGGCTCGTGGCGCGATCCGCTCGTCCGCCAGTTGGCGGAGGGTGTCGCGGAGGAGGACCTGGTCGTCGGTCAACCGCTGGGCGGACTGTGGGGTGCTCACCACTGACCATCGTACAGCCCGGGACCTGTTCCCCTCCGAGCCACGGCGGGGTAAGGTGTTGCGCGGAGGTGCCGATCCGCCGCGGGGCTCCTGGTCGGCAGGTCTTGGGGAGATCCACGATGGATCAGGTCATGACGTTCGCGCTGGCGACAGCCGCGCTGGCCGGAATCCTTGCGTCGCTCTCGATCCTCCGGCGCGACCGGAAGGTCCCGGAGAGCCCGTTCGCGGTGTCGACCGAAGGCGAGAAGCGCTGTCCGCGGTGCGGGCTCGGCAACCAGTGGACGGACCGGACCTGCGCCGGCTGCGGAGCCTCGTTGCGCGGCTGACACGATCGGATGCGTCCCGCGACCCCACCGCGCGCCGCCACGTCGACCGGCCCGCGGGCCCGGACGGTGGCGGGCGCCGCGTCAGCCCTGACCCTGATCCTGGCGCTCGCGATGCCGCGGGCCGCGCTTGGTGCGCTCGGGCTCCAGGTCACGCCCGACGCGGGCCAGCCGGGAGCCACCCTGACGGCCACGGCGACCGGGTTCCCGCCCAGCCAGCCCGTGACGTTCTGGTGGGATGCGACCACCCTGCTGGGTCCGCCGGTGGTCGCCGACGGGACCGGGAGGGCGGTCGCGGAGATCGAGATCCCCGCCGGAGCGAGCCTGGGTGCGCATTTCGTCCGGGGCTGCCAGGGATCCTCCTGCCCGCCGGGGTCGCCTGACCAGTTCTACATCGATGACACGGTGAC
>DASUMJ010000226.1:0-2063 GCA_036277775.1 Candidatus Limnocylindrales bacterium | reverse complement strand
CAACGACTTCCCGAGCGGCCACTCGACGATCGGGGCCGCGGTCGCGGTCGGGCTGCTCCTCGTGGCGCCGGACCGCCTGCGCTGGCTCGTCCTGCCGGCCGGCGCGCTCGCCGCCGGGTTCATCGGCCACGCCACCCAGGTCGCAGGGTGGCACCGGCTGAGCGGGTCGCTCGGCGGCGTCCTGCTCGTCCTGGCCGTGGCCTCCGGCGCCCTCCTCGCGCTCGCCCAGGCGGGACTCGTGCACCCGTCCGGCCACGGGCGGGTCAGCGACCGGGTGAAGGGCCTGCTCGTCGCGATCGGGTCGCTCCTCGTGCTGCTCGGTGCGGTCGTCCTCGCGATCTTCGTCGGGTTCCCGCTGCTCAGCGCCCCCGAGGGGGCCAGCAGCGCGTTCCTTCATACCGCGTTCGACGCGCTCGGGGCGGGCGTGACCGTGCTCGCACTCGTCGCCTTCGCTGCCGCGATCGAGCCCTACGCCTTCGGGCTGGGCGACGAACCGCCGCGGCCGGGCGTGCCGGAGCCCACGGCACGCCCAGAGCGGGCGGCCTGATCCCGCCGCCGGGCACGACCCGTCACGACACTCCCGGAGCGGCGCCCTGGCCCGTGGGCCGTCGTCGGTCCGGCGTTCAGGCGATCCGGCGATCGGGCCGGCGGCCGCGGCCGATGCGGCCGATGCGGCGCGCCGGGCCGTAGCGGAACCACGCCCGCCCGACCAGCAGGTCGACCGGAACCGGCCCGAACCGATGCGAATCGACCGGCGCGCCGAACCCCGCGGCCGCGGCGACCTCGGCGGTCGCGTCGGCCTCGAGCCAAGCCTCGCCGGGTGCCAGCACGAGGTAGCCGCCCGCGAACGGGATGCGGTCGCCGGGCCGGCCGGCGACCCGCTTCACGGCGAGCTCGCCGGAATCCGGCTCGCGGAACACGACGACCGTGCCGAGCCGCGGCCAGCGGGCGATCGTCGGGTCGACGAGAAGCCAGTCGCCGGGCGCGATCGCCGGCAGCATCGACCCCTCCGCGACCGTGACCCGCCACGGCCCCCGGAGCCGCTCGCGGCGGGAAGCCGAGCGCGACGGTTCAGGCACGCTGAGCCGGCTGCGGCGGCTCAGCCGAGGACCGGACAAGGCGCGACCGAGCACGGGAGCGAGCGCACTCAGACGTGCGTGAGCGACCGCGCGCAGGGCGCAACGCCGTCCGGGCCCGGATCAGCCGCCGCCTGTCCTTTCAGCCCGGGCGCCCCGCGACGCGGGTCTTGCCGGGGCCGCCGGTCGCCTTCCATGCGGCGTCGACCTCGTCGACGAGCTCGAGGAGCTTCTTCGCGTCCGCGAGGTCGGTCGAGGCCTTGACCTTCGAGACCTGCTTGTTTGCCTGCCAGAACAGGTCGTGCAGGTTCGGCACGGCCTCGAGGTGCTCGGGCTTGAAGTAGTCGTGCCAGAGGACATCGAGATGGTGCTTGACGAGGTCGGCCTGGCGCTCCTTGATCCCGATCGCCCGGGCCCGGAACGTTGGATCCTCGTTGGCCGCGTACTTCTCGATGATCCGGTAGCAGGACTCGGCCTCGATCCGGGCCTGCTCGGGGTCGTAGACGCCGCACGGCAGGTCGCAGTGGGCGCGGACGGTCGTCGTGGGGGCCAGCAGCCTGGCCAGGGTGCGCTTCGGGGACATGGGACTCCTTCGGACGCTCTTCGGTCGGTGCCGCTCGTGTCTCCGTGAGTGTCGGAACGGCGGTGCGACCTGTCAAACGCGGGGGTCGGGCGCGCCCGGGGGCGGGCACGCGCCCCCGGGGTCGCGTGGCGGACCTCAGCGCGCGACGGCGTCCCGGACCGCGACGATGACCGCTTCCGAGACCGCCGACGGACCGCCGGCGACGACGGCGCGCGACGGCTGGAGGACGCCGATCCGCCAGTTGACGGCATGCGACAGCGTGACCGGTGCCGTCAGGAGGAGCGGGGCGCCCTGGGCGCCGGCCGCCGCGGCCGCGGCGAGGGCATCCGGGAAGGCCTCGCCGGTCGCGATGTAGACCGCCGCGACACCCGGCGCGAAGGAGCCCGCGACGGCTGCCGAGGTCG
>DASUMJ010000225.1:0-18357 GCA_036277775.1 Candidatus Limnocylindrales bacterium | reverse complement strand
GCGACCCGATCCATGGCTATGTCGAGCTGACGAAGCGGCTGTCGGGCGCGGAGAGCGACGCCGCCGGCCTGCCGCGCGAGGACGCGGCGGAGGAGGACCTGCTCGACACCGCGTGGGTCCAGCGGCTCCGCCGGATCAGCCAGCTCCAGAGCGCGCGCTGGGTCTTCCCGACCGCCGAGCACTCGCGGTTCACCCACGGCCTTGGGGTGATGCACGAGGCGGGGCTCTGGGCACGGACGCTCTATCCCAGCCTTCGATCGGCCCTCGCCGCGGTGGCGCCGGGGGCGCCGCGGCCGTCGGAGGGGCTGGTGGTCGAGACGCTGCGGGTCGCGGGCCTGCTTCACGACGTGGGGCACGGGCCGTTCGCGCACTTCTTCGACGACCACGTCCTCGCCGGCTTCCGCGCCCCGGACGACCCGCGACGTCCGGCCGGCAAGGCGCTCTCCCACGAGGACCTGAGCCAGCGGATCATCGAGCGGGAGCTCGGTCCGCTCATCGGCGGGCTGCGACGGGCGCCGGGCTCGGTCGCCGAACGCGATGCCTTCGCTGCGGACGAGGCGATCGACCCGCGATGGGTCTCGTTCCTCGTCTCGAAGCCGGCGCTCGACGACCCGGCGATGCCGGCCTGGGTCCGGGCCCTCCAGCCGCTCCTGTCCGGGGTCTTCACGGTCGACAACCTCGACTACGTCCGACGGGACGCGTTCTTCACCGGCGTCCGGGTCGGGATCGACGTCGAGCGGCTGCGGCGCTACACGTACGTCTCCGAGCGCGGCCTGACCGTCTACGAGCCCGGCGTGCCGGCGCTCGAGGGCTTCCTGGGCGCCCGCCTCCTCCTCCACCAGCAGGTCTACTTCCACCGGACGGTCCGGGCGATCGACCTCGACCTGGCCGAGGTCTTCGGACCGTCGATCCGGGCGCTCTTCGGTGACGCGTCGCCCGCCGACGACCTGCCGAGCTACGCCGACCTCGACGAGTACGCGCTCCTCCACCAGGCGGCCCGCTGGGCGCGCGGCGAGGCGGTCGCGGGCGCCGGCGGCGCGGTGGCTGGGGACGGCCGGGTATCGCAGGCGATCGCCGACGGCTGGCGCGGGATCCTCCTCCGGCGGCCCCGGTGGCGGGCGGAGGCCGAGGTCAGGGCGTCGTTCGAGGAGGGCGCCTATCCGGCCACCGACGTCGAGGCGCTCGGGGCCGAGGAACCCGGGCGGGTCGCGGTGGACCTCGCACTCGTGGATGCCCGGCTCGGCGACGCGGCGGCTTCCCGCATCCTCACCGTCGAAGGGCGGGACGGTGTGCCGGTCCCCCTGTCCCGGGCGATCCCGCGGGTGCCCGGCTACGCGCTCATCGCTCGGCGTTACCGCCGGCTGGCGTAGGCCCGGAGCGCGGCCGGGGGCTTCCCGGCCCGGCGGCGAATGCTGACCCGGAACCTCAGCGGATTCCGGCCTCCTCGAGCGGCGGGAGGACGAGGAGCGGGTCGATGCGAGCGATCATCTCGGTCGGCAGGAGCATCCGGGCGGCGGCCCCTGGGTCGAAGCCGAAGACCGCGAACTCATCGGGGCTGAAGAGCCCGTAGTGGAGGTGGCAGCCCGTGGCGCGGCCGGTCATGCCCTCGTACCCGAGGAGGTCGCCCGCCTCGACGACGTCGCCCGGGGCGACGACGACGCTCCGGAAGTGCGCGTACATGCTCCGGTAGCCGTTCCCGTCGTCGATGACGACGACGATCGGAAGGGTCGACCAGAGGTGCTTCGCGTCCAGCCGATCCGTGTACGGCGTCAGGTCGCCGATCCAGCCCATGAACTCGTCGTAGCGTCGCCCGGCGGCGAGGACGACGCCGGCATGGGCCGCGACGATCCGGTCGCCGCAGAACGACGCCACGTCGATGCCGTCGTGGAAGCGCTGGCCGTCGACGATCCTCGATCCCCACTGCGACGGGCCGAACGGATGGGTGAACCGCGCCCTGTGGATCGGCCAGACATAGCCGGTCAGCGTCGCGGGGTCCGGGGCGTGCCGATCCTGGCCTGCGGGATCAGGACGGCGGACGTGGGCATCGATCGCCGCCGCGTGGGCCACCGGATCGGCGCTCGGCGGCGCGGTCGGCGTGGCGAGGGCGCCGAGAACTTCGCTCGTCGGCGGTGGCGCCCCGCCGAGCAGGAAGGGCGCAACGAGCACCACCGCCAGGCCCGAGATCACGGCCGCCGGAACGCGGCCGAGCCATCGGAGCCGGCGCGACCGCCGATCGGGGGACGGACTGGTGCGCACGAGCAGGCGTTATAGCGGACGGCGGACCCGCGTGCAAGAGCCCTCCGGCCGGAGACGCTCTCCCACCGACTGCATCGTGCGTGCGCCGGGTCTCCCGGGCCGGGGTCCGAGTTCGCCGCCCGAGGGCGCGGCCGAGCCCGGCGTGCCACGGCGCGAGGTCGTTGTCTGGCAGGCATCAGTTCCTGCGGGACGCCGGTGCGGACGGGCACGTGTGGCGCCCCTGCGCCCAACTTCGTGGACTGGTCGGCATCGAACCGCGTCCTGCGGCCACGGCAGCGCACGGCCCATCCCGATTCGGGGACTGCCAGACATCGCCCGCCGCCTTGCCGGCCGCGGCGCCGGCACGCACCGCTACAGTTGCCCGCCATGCACGACGGATATCACGAGGAGATCGTCGCCGCCTTCCGGGAGATCGGAGACCCTCGCTACGGCGCCTCGGTGGCAGCCGACCGGAAGTCGAAGCTACGGTACCTCGGGCTGTCCGTGCCGCAATGGCGCGCCCGCACGAAGCGGGGGTTCACGTTCTACTCGCTTCCTCCGGACGAGGTGCTCGCCACCTGGGATCGACTCTGGCGCGAATCGCCCTACGGCGAGGTCCTCTTCGCCGCGCTCGCCTACTACCGCAAGGCCCCGAAGCGCCGGCCTCCGGGCTTCTGGGAGCTGGTCCGCCACTGGATCGGGCGCGTCGACAACTGGGCGCACGCCGACGAGCTGGCCGGGCTGTACTCCGAGATCCTCGAAGTCGACCCTGCAGCCGTTCTCCCCCAGCTCGAAGCCTGGAACCGCTCCGCGAGCGAGTGGGAACGCCGCGTCTCCCTCGTCAGCCTCATCCACTACACCGGAAAGCATGCCGTCTTCCTGCCGCTCGACACGGTCCTGCCGATGGTGACGAACTGCCTGGACGACCACCGCCACGCCGTGCAGGCGGCCGTCGGCTGGGTGCTGCGGGAGATGGGGAACGTGTATCCGGCCGACGTGCGCGCCTACCTGGAGGCGCACGGCGCGAGGATGAGCGCGGCCGCGTTCTCGCGGGCGATCGAGAGACGAACTGCGACGGAGCGAGCCGAGCTGCGCCTCGTTGCTGCGGCCGGCGTCAGTGCTCCACGAGATGGCCGTCGCGGAGCTCGACCACCCGGTCGGCGACGTCGATCATCATCGGGTCGTGGGTCGCCACCACCGCAGTGATGCCCTCGGCCCGGACCACGGACCGGAGGACGAGCATGATCCGATGGCCCGTCTCGGAGTCGAGCTGGCCGGTCGGCTCGTCGGCGAGGAGCAGGCGCGGCCGGTTCGAGAGCGCCCGCGCGATCGCGACCCGCTGTTGCTCGCCGCCCGACAGCTCGTGGGGTCGATGGCGGGCCCGCTCGCCGAGCCCGACGAGCTCGAGGAGCTCGGCCACGCGCTGATCCCGCGCCGCCGGCTCCGCCCGGACGAGGCGGAGCGGGACCTCGACGTTCTCGGCGGCGGTCAGGATCGGGACGAGCCCGAACGACTGGAAGATGAACGCGATCGTGTGCCGGCGGACCTCGACGAGCTGATCCTCCGACATCGTCGAGATCGTGTGCCCGTCGACCGTCACCATGCCGGCTGTCGGGCGGTCGAGGCCGCCCAGGAGGTTGAGGAGCGTCGTCTTGCCGCTCCCGGAGCGCCCCCGGACGGCGAGGAGCTGGCCTCGCCCGACGGCGAGGTCGACGCCGCGGAGGGCGTGGACGACGGAGTCGCCCGAGGGGTAGTCGCGGGTGAGCCCGGACGCGACGACCGCGGCGCCGCCGGCCGAGCCGGGCGCACGAGGAGCCGGGACGAACGCGGCGGTCACTTCCTCGCCTCCTCTCGGGCCTTCGCCTCGTCCCGCGACGTGTCGGGCCAGATGCCGACGTGGTCCTCCTCCAGCCGGAGCCGCACGCGGTCGCGCAGCTCGAGCTGCTCGACGTGCGAGCGCGGGAGCTGGAGCCGCCCGGCCCGGTCGAGGACCGCGAACTCCTCGGCGATCACGCGGTGGTCGCCCTCGTCGGTCTGCTCGGTCCGGCGGAACGTCTCGGTGCTCGTCCGGCCGTCGCGGATCGAGACCGTTCGCTGGACCTGCTCCGAGACGAGCGCGTCGTGGGTCACGACGAGGATCGTCGTCCCGAGCTCCGCGTTGACCCGCCGGAGGAGCGCGAAGACCTCGGCCGAGGTCGTGCTGTCGAGCTCGCCGGTCGGCTCGTCGGCGAGGAGGACGGCCGGCTGGTTGGCGAGCGCCACGGCGATCGCCACCCGCTGCTGCTCGCCGCCGGAGAGGCGCTCCGGCCGATGGGCGGCCCGATCGGCGAGGCCGACCCGCTCGAGGAGCTCGAGCGCTCGGCGGCGCCGGTCCTTCGCGCCGTCGAGGATCATCGGCAGCTCGACGTTCTCGAGGGCGCTGAGGTACGGCAGCAGATTCCGGGCCGTCTGCTGCCAGACGATCCCGACCACCCGGCGGCGGTAGCGGGTCCGCTCGCGGCGGCCCATCTGGCCGAGGTCGTGGCCGTCGACGACCGCGCGGCCCGCCGACGGGGTGTCGAGGCCGCCGAGGATGTTCATGAGCGTCGACTTGCCCGACCCCGACGCGCCGACGATCGCGACGATCTCGCCCTGCTCGACGAGGAGGTCGAGGCCCTGGAGCGCGACGACCTCCAGGTCGGCGACCTTGTAGATCCGGACGAGGTTGTCGCAGGCGATGAGCGCGCCCTCACCGAACCGCCGCCGCACCGAGCGGCCCGGGTCCGATCCGGGTGCGGATCCGGGCGCCGGCGGAACGGCGAGCCCCGGGGCCGCGTCGGGGGCTCCGCTCGCGACCGACGTCGTGCCGGGCATTCGCACGGTTGCGGGCTGGCCGCGCCCGCCCGCCGGCAGGTCCTCGATCTCCGGGCCGGAACCGGCGCGGCCGGAACCGCGCCCCATCGCGTCGGTCATTCGAATCCTCGTCGTACGGCGGCCACCGGGGCCGCGCCGCGCTGCATGAGTGTGCCAAGGACCAGGCCGCCCGCCACGACCACGGCGATCGCGAGCGAGACGGCCACGAGCTGGAGCGGATCGACCACGATCGCCACCTCGATGCTCGAGCCGACGAGCGCCTCGAGGCCGAGGCCCTGCCGGAGCGCGACGAACATCCCGATCCCGAGGGCCGCCCCGATCCCGAGGGCGACCGCGACCGCCGGTCCGTGCTCGGCGACCACGAGGCCCGCCGCCTGGCGCCCGGTCAGCCCGAGCGTCCGGAGATGGGCCACCTCGACGGCCCGCGAGGCGCCGGCGAGCGCGAGCGCCGCCGCGACGGCGAGCATCGCGTACCCGATCGCGACGATGGCCGCGGCGGCGACCCCGGCCACGACCGCCCGGCTGATCGGCGACGTCTGGATCTCGAGGGTCTCGAGGGCCCGCGACCGGACGGTCACGCCCGCCGGGATCGCGGCGAGGACGGCGTCCCGAATCTCCTCGGCCGAGTCGTCCGGGGCCCGGAGGTAGATCGTGGACGGGGAGAGGGGCGCGGTCGGGGCGACCACCCGGATCTGGTCGCGCGAGGCGATCACGAAGTGGTCGTTGCTCGACAGCGCCGGGAGGTCGTCGCGAACGGCGACGACGCGGGTGGTGAACGTGTAGCCCTGGATCGTCACCCGGGATTCCATCCCGAGGGGCAGCCCGTCGGCCCGCTCCGCGACGGCCCGTGAGACGACGAGCGGCACGACGTCGGTGCCCGTGGCGTAGAGGTCGACGGGGAAGTCGGGATCCGCCGGCGTGCCGGACGCGACCTCGTCATAGTCGGCGACCGCGAGCGCCACGAACTCGACCCGGAGGTTCCGCGGTCCGACGTTCACGTTGCTCGACCAGGCGACGGCCGAGGCCTCGACGTCGGGGAGCGCGTCGACGTCGAGCGACGACCCGATCGAGGCGGCGACGCTGTCGACCCGATGGGCGGCGCCGACCTCGCGCCACGCGACCGTCTCGGCGGCCCGGTCGAGGTGGAGGAGCACGGCCGTCGAGAAGGCCCCGATGGCGGCCGTGGCGAGGAGGACGAGGAGCACCGGCGCGATCCCCTGGCCGTGGGACGCCCGGCGCATGGCGAGGATCGGGACGAGGCCGCGCCCGCGCCGGGCGAGGGCCGCGAGGATCCGCATCGCGGGCGGGACGAGTCGGACGGCGACGAGCCCCGCCGCGACGCCGATGAGCGCCGGGACCGCGGCGAGGAGCGGATCCGCCGCGCCGAGGTCGCCGGTGCTGCTGACGCCACGGACGCCGCGCTCCCGAAGCAGGGCCGCGCCGGCGACGGCCGCCACGATGACGAGTCCCTCGAACAGCAGGCGCCGCGCCGACGGCCGCTTCGGGACGGCCGCGGTCCGGCCGGCCCCGAATGACGGGCCGCCGGTAGCCGGCACCGTCCCGATGACGAGGAGCACGACCGCGAGCACGGCCACGACCCCGCCCGCGGCAAGGCTGACGGCCAGCGCGTCGGCGGGGACGGCGAGCACGGCGATGGCGACCGCGATCGCCGCGGCCGGACCGGCGAGGACGAGGCCCTCGGCCACGACCGCCGTCACGACCTGCGACAGCGACGCTCCGCGGCCGCGGGCCAGGGCGAGCGCCGAGCGACGGCGCTCCGCGGCGAGGACGGCCACGAGCGCGAGAGCGCCGGCGGCGACGGTCGCCGGGCCGACGGCCCCGACCGTCAGGATCGCGGAGGCCGAGGCCCAGCGGCTGCGGTACGTCTCGAGCAGGGCCCGGAGCCCGGTCCGGAAGGCCGTCGGCTGGTTGAACGTCACGCTCGTCGCCGGAAGCTCGGCCTCGATCCGCCGCAGGGCAAGGAGGACGCTATCCACAGTGTCCGAGTCGAGCCGCTCGGGATCGACGTACTCGCGGAACGTGTACCGCATCGGCAGCCGGAGGAGCTGGGTCTCGGAGAGGTACGCCCGGTAGGCCTCGGGCGCGAGGAGCGCCGTGGCGTCATTGATCCGGAGATCCGGGATCGGGTGGCGGAACGTCGGTCGCACGAGGTCCGTGCTTCCGAGCCACCATGGGTCCGACGGGTCGTCGACGGCGTAGAGGCCCACGACCTCCATCGCGACCTTCCAGTCGTGGCCGCGCCCGACGAGCTGGTCGGACGAGTCGCTCGGCAGCGCCAGGACCTCGCCCAGCTGGGCGCCGAGAGCCCGGGACGTCTCGACCGACAGCACCACCTCGAACGCCGTGATGAGCGGTGCCGGTGTCTCCTCGGACGTCGGGTCCGGTACCTCGCGGGTCGCCTCGGTCGGCCAGCGCCCGGATTCGAGGTGGATCCGGTCGGCCGCGTCGGGCTGGAAGCGGAACCGGATCGTCGAGACGTCGGTCTCGGCCTGGGGCACGAGCCAGCGCCCGGTCTCGATCGTCCAGGCCCGTTCGACGACGAGCGCGGCCACCTCCTCGGGCAGGAGCTCGTGGACGTCCTCGCCGAGGGCCTCGACGCTCGCGAAGAGCTCCGTCCCGCCCTCCTCGCGGCCCTCGCGGAGCAGCTGGATGTTCCGAGCTTGCGGTACGGCGGCCATGACGCTGGAGCGGAGCGTGTCGTCGGCGACGCGCTCATGGAGCCTGGGAGCCGCCGCGGCGACGAACGCGGTCACGAGCACGAGCGCCGCCAGGCCGAGCGCCGAGAGCCGCTCGTCGCGGAGGCGACGGAGCGCCGTGACGAGCCAGGCCATCACTCGTCCCGCCCGCGGAGGACGTCGCCGATCCGGACGCCGAGGAGCTGGCGTCGGAGGACGACGAGGGTGGCCACGAAGACGCCGGCAGCCACGCCCAGGATCGGGGCCAGGGTCGTCCACGGGACGACGACGAGCGGCGTCGGGACCGCGACCTCGCCGCTGCTCGTGAGCGTCGAGAAGGGCAGCACGAGCCAGGCGAGGAGGAGACCCAGGCCGACGCCGGCGGCGATGCCGATGACGAGCAGGAAGGCGTTCTCCAGCGAGAGCCAGACCGACAGCTGCCGGCCGGAGAGGCCGAGTGCCCGGAGGAGGGCGAACTCCCCGAGCCGCTCACGCGTCGAGACGGTCGCCGAGACGACGAAGCCGATCGAGGCGAAGATCAGGGCCGCCGCGGAGCCGAGGCCCAGGACGCCGATGACCCCGAGCGGCACGGGGTCGGTGGAGAAGGCCTCCGTCAGGCCGCTCGTCGTGACGATCGCGGCCCCCGGGTCCACACCCGCCAGGATCGCCGACGCGGCGGCGACGTCGTCGGTCGCCGTGAGCCACCACTCCTCCGGATCGTGGACGCCACCGGTCCCGGCGAACCGGGCGATCGCGAGCGTGGGTGCGTCGACGACGAGGAACGGCTCGCCGGGATCGATGGACGGGAATGTCTCGACGCTGCCGGCCACCCGGATCGCCTGGCGCGTCCCGTTGAGCGCGACCTGGACGGTGTCCCCGACCCGGGCGCCGGTGGCATCGAGGAAGCCGCGGCTCGCGATCGCGGCGAGGACCGGGACCGACGCCGGATCGGAGGTCAGGACGACGATGCTCCCGGTACCACCGCCGAAGATCGGGTCGATGCCCTCGACGCCGGCGGCGACGAGGATCCGCCACGGCGTGCCGCTCGGCGGGACGTACGGCACCGTTCCGAAGCTGCGATAGAGCCACGACCAGCCCGGATCGCCGCCGGCGAACGCCAGCCGCTCCCAGTCGTCGCCCGTCGCGCGGCCGGACGCCTCGACGGCCACGATGTCGAGGGTCCCGGTGACGCCGACCCCGAACGGGGCCGACAGCCCCACCTCGACGCCCCGGAGCCGGAGCGGGCCGGTCATCGTCGGTTCGGCTCCCCGCGTGGCCGCGAGGTCGATCGTGAGACGCTGGCCGTCGCCGTCGAGGACCGCCGTGTCGAGCGAGGAGAGCCGCCACAGCCGACCGTCGCCATCCTCCACCACGACCGAGATCCGGGCCCCGTCGAACTCGGCGAGGTCGCCCGGCGTGTGCGTGGGCTCGTGGAACGTGTTCTCGAAGGCCGCGTCGACGACGACGGCGAGGCGCGCCGTCCCGTCGGGGAGGGCGGCCCCCACCGCCGAGGGCCGCTCCGCGGCGAGCGCCTCGAGGAGCCCGGGCACGGCCGCGCCGTCCGCGTCGGGCGTGGCATTGAGGATGGCCGCGGCGGTCGCCGCGTCGACGGCCACGACGGGCCCGCCGCGGACACCGCGGCCGGCATCCACCCGCAGCCGGTCGACGGGCATCGCCGCCTCGACGCCCGGGACCGCGCGGAGCAGCGCGCCGAGCGACCGTGCGGCGGGCGCCTGCTGCGACGGGTCGAACCGGACCGGCGCGCCGGCCTGGTAGGCCGCCTGATCGGCTTGCGAGCGCGTCCACGTCGCGACGTGTGCGGCGGCGAACGTCCCGAGCGCCGCGGCGAGCATGAGGAGCAGGGCCGAGCGGGTGTACCGGAGCGGCCGGCGAGCGAGGCCGCGGCCGCCCATCGGCGCGACGAGGCCGCGCCGTCGCTCGAGGAGCGACTGCCCGATCTCCGCGACGCGCGGGATCAGCCGCGTCGCGATCACGGCACCCGCAAGGAGCCCGATTCCGGGCGCCGCGACGAGGAGCGGGTCCACGCCGAGCACGCCCCGGGCGTTCCGGGTCAGGGGCGCGCCGTACAGCCGGAGCTGCCAGAGGCCGATCGCGGCGACGGCCACGAGCGCGAGATCGAGGCCCAGCCGCTGGGCGAGCGTCCGGCCCGTCTGCCGGGCGATCGCCGCGCGGACGCCCGCGAGGTTCGGGCCGCCGCCGAGCATCGGGATCGTGAGCGCGGCGACACAGGCCGCGGCCGTGATCCCGTCGACGATGAGGGCGTCGTTGCTCAGGCCGATGGTCTGGACCACGCCCGAGGCGGCGAGCGGCCCGGACGAGCCGAGCCACCGGACGACCGCGAGGGCGACGAACGGCGCGATGACGGCGGCGAGGGCCGTGAGGATCCCCGCCTCGAAGAGGGCCATCGCGGCGAGGTGGCCGGACGAGGCGCCGCGGGATCGCAGGAGCGCGGTCTCGGCGCGGCGCCGGTCGGCGAGCATGCCTGCGACGAGGATGATCGCGTACGCCGCGAGCACCGCGAACTGGATCACGAGCAGCAGGACGCCCGTCCGACTGACGAGCGCCGCCCGCTCGACGGTCGCGAGGATCCCCGCGAGGCCGGTCGAGACGCGGACCTGGACCCCATCGGGAACGGCGACGACGACTCGGGTGTTGAGCTGCTCGGTCGCCGTCCGGACCGTGCCCAGGATGTCGACCTGGAATCCCGCCGGATCGAGGAACGCCCGCCACTCGACGGCCACCTGGTCGGCGAAGTCACGCTCCACGAGATCCGCGGCAGGGATGACGAACGGCCCGGCCGTCGTGAATGAGCCACGGACCATGGACCCCTTGAGCTCGAGGTCGGGATCGAGCCAGTAGGGATCGGCGGGATCGGGCCGCCAGATGCCGGTCACGAGGACGTCGACCTCGAGGCTCGCCTGGCGCCTGCTGACGAGGGTCAGGCGGTCGCCGACGGCCAGGCCGAGCGTCGCGGCCGCACCCTCCGAGAGGGTCGCTTCCTGCGGTGTCGCGCCCGCCTCGGCCCAGCGGCCGTCGAGGAGCGTCGCGTGGCGGTCGATCGCCTCGTAGCTCGCGAACTCGGTGAGGGTCGTGGCCTCGCCCGAGCCGGCGTCGGGCTCGGCGAAGGACGGCGACCGCGTGACGCGCGCCGCCTCGCCGCCGGTCCTGGCGAGAAGGCGGTCGAGCTCGCCCCTGACCGCGGCATCGACCGCGGCGACGTCGCCGGGCCGGATCGCACTCTCGATGACAACCGCCCGGTCCGCGGGCGGAGCGTCGTCCATGGCCACGCGAAGGCCGCCGAGGGCGACGGCGTCACCGTAGAGGGCCCCGGATGTCAGGAGGACCGTCGCGCAGAGCAGGAGCGCCCACGCGGCCGCGACCACCGGCCAGTCGGTCCGGATCCGGCGGATGACGGCACGCCACAGGTCGATCGAGCGCAGCGCGAGTCCTCCATCGCCGTAGCCGGGTATCCGGGCCCGGACCCGTCACGCGCCGTCGATCTCCGGCCGGCACGCGGCGCCGACAACGGGTCGGGCACTCGATCGTACGCGCAGAGCGCCGAAAAGGTTCCGCCGCCCTCAGCGGAGGCCGGAGCCCATCCCTCGAGGCGCGGTGACGACGAACGGCAGCGCGACGACGTACTTGCCGGCGAGGCCCTGCGACCAGCCGCTCGTGCCCGAGCTGCCGGTCCCGCCGCCGGGCAGCGAGGTCCGGCTGCCGCGCGGCACGAACTGGCGCCCGAGCTCCTCGACCGTCAGCGATTCGCGCGGCTTGGGGCTCGGTCCCCACGTCTTCGACCCGTACGGGTAGAGCGGGTCCATGACGATGACCTCGGTGATGACGAAGTCGTCGGTGTAGCGTGGGTCGGCCGTGGCGGTGAAGCCGGCCATGACCCAGGCGTGACGGCCGCGCCAGACCAGGAGGCCCACCGGCCTGTTCGTCTCGCGCATCGCCTCGGCGGCGATCCGCAGGATCGACTGGATGTCGGTCGCGCCGGTCGTGCGGTACGGCCCGGCGCCGAGCTGGTTCAGGCCCGCCGTCCAGCCGCGGATCGAGGCGCCCTGGCGCTGGCGGCCATCCGGCCGGCTGCCGCTCAGCCGGCGCGCGAGGTTCTGGAGGTCGAGCTGCGTGGCCGCCGTCCGATCGTCGTGGGCCCGGACCATGTTCAGCATCATCTGCATGCTCGCCCCGACGCACTGGACGAAGTTGGTCTGGGCCACGAAGTCGCCCTTCGTCGAGAGGTCGAGCGTGAACGGCGTGCTGGCCGCAGCGCGAAGCTGGTCGCTCGCGGACGGGGCGCCCTGGCCGGCCACGGCGAGCGGGGAGGCGACGGCAAGCCCGAGCGCCGCGGTGAGGAGGATGAGGAGCCGGCGGGCCCCGGTGACGCTGGCCGACATGACGTCACCGTACCCCAGGTCGGTCGGCCTGTCACCCGACCCCTTCGGCCGCCCGTCGATAGTGCGGAAGGAGGGTCGCCCAGCCGCCGTGGTTCCGATCCCGCCAGGTCTCGCCCGCGGCGCCGAGCCGCTCCCAGCCGCGATGCTCGATCTCGACACGGGTACGGGTACGCTCGACGGGGACGAACCGGATCTCGACCTCGGTCGCGTCGGCTCGATCGCGACGGAGGTGCCAGCTGTAGACCAGGCGGGCCGGCGGCTCCCAGGCCGTCACCTCGCCCCAGTCGTGTTCAGCCCCGGCCGGGGTCCGCTCGAAGATCCGGCCGCCGAGCCGCGGCTCCAGGATGACGGCGAGGCCGGGCTCGCCGGTCGCGGTGTGATCGAGCGGCCACCACGTGCCGATCCGGGCCGTCCAGACCGCGAAGGCGTGCGCCGCCGGGCAGTCGAGCTCGAACGCGAGGCGGATCGGCTCGATCACCCGCCGTCCGCGTCCGGCCGGCCGTCGGGAGCCGTGTTCTCGGCGACGAGACGGAACCGGGCCGCGGCCTCGCCCCAGACCTGCTCGAGGTAGGCCCGGACCGCGGCCACGCCTTCATCGTGGAGTCGGTAGATCCGGCGGGTGCCGCGGGGCTCCTCCACGACGAGGCCGGCCGCCTTCAGCAGCCGGAGGTGGCGGGACACCGCCGGCCGGCTGATCGGCAGCGCGTCCGCCAGCTCCTGGACCGACCGCTCGGCGACGCCGAGCAGCTCGACGATGGCCCGGCGATTTGCGTCGCCGAGCGCCTCGAACGGGTCGCCCGCGGGGGCCGGGTGGGCCATCGGCCGATCAGCGAGCCCGTGCGCTCAGCGAGCCCGCATCCGGTTGTTCTTGGCGTCGTGGGTGAGCTCGGCCAGCCCGAGGGCCTCGAGGAGCGGGGGGAGGTACATCCCGAACCGGCCGCGGTAGCCCTTCCGGAGGCCGTACCAGCCACCGACCGGGTTGTCGGCGGCACGGCCCCAGGCCTCGACCGTCCCGGCCTTCGCGTCCTTCTGCTCGTCGGCGGCGCCGAGGTCCATCCAGTCGCCGTGGGCCTTCAGCATCGCGTGGAGGTCGTCGATCGCCCGCAGGTGGTACTTCAGCTGGGTCGAACCGACCTGGCAGACGAGGGCGGGCGGATCGGCGGTCTCGTCGCGCCACATCTGGTAGTCGGACGTGCCGGGCGGCGTCTTGAGCTGCCAGGGATCGTCCTTCGTGCCGATTCCTGCCATCGTCGATGGGCCCTCCCCCGTCGCCGCGCGCCGATCGTCGGCGCGTCGACTGTCGGTAACCTCCCGGCTACGGTAGCAGCCGGCCGGGCGGGGGGCAACGGTCTCCCCGGGGGGAGCTCCCGTCAGGTCCCGAAGCCCGCCTCCGGCGGGGGCAGGGCCGCCAGGATGTCGGTCGCCCGCCCGGCGAGGTCGGGCTCGGGCGGGGCACCCTCGCTCCGGGCGGCGTACGAGGCTTCGAGGTCGGCGACGAGTCCTGGCGCAGCGGCCCGGAGTGCCGCCTCGTAGGGCCGGCCGATCGCCTCGGCGATGGGCCGCTCGCGAGCCTTCGATGGCGGCGCGAACCGCATGTGGATCGTCGTGCCCTCTGTCGTCGGCTCCAGCTCGATCGTGTGGAGCAGCTTCAGGGGGCCGTCCGGCGTGGCGATGACCGTCCGGTCGGTCACGTAGTCGTACGGTCGCCAGTCGAGGATCTCTTCGACGATCGCGTCCTTGCCGTGCATGCAGTGATTCGAGGACCCACGACCGCGCCGGCCTCCGGAAGCGCCTTCGACCGCGACGCCCGTGACCCACGGCTGCCAGGCCATTCGTCGCCCCGGCTCCGTCAGGTACGCCCAGGCGACCTGCGGCGGGACTCGAGTCGGGATCGTCACGCTGACGAAGGCCTCGTCGGGTCGCACGAAGGCCCGGGCCCGGGCCTCCTCCTCCTGCCAGCGCCGCTCGAGGTCGGAGGCCCAGCATTGGACGTCACCGAAGCGCTCGTGGGACTCGACGATCGGCTGCATCCCGAGGACCGCCGGCTCAATGCCGGCCGCGTCGAGGCAGGCCTGCGTGAACAGGGCATAGGCCTCGACTCCAAGGTCCTCGACGACGCCGTTTTTCAGGAGGCGGTGGACAAGGACGACGTCAGAGCCCAGGAGCTCCTGACGCCCCGCGACCCGCCCCTGGATCGCCAGCCCGTGATGGACGACGAACTTCAGGTTCAGGTCCGGGATCCGGGCGCAGGCGTTGCAGTCGCAGGCCGTCGCCTGGCGGACGTCGCGGCGGCGTCGCCGGAAGCCGACATAGCACCGCTCGATGGTGTCGAGGAGGACCGTCCCGTCGACCACGGCGGCAGCCATCGACATGAAGGCTGCATCGCCTTCGAGCTTGGCCAGCCGGAACGACGGCCGGAGGGCGGTGACGACGGCGCCGATGAGGTCGGCCAGGATGTCCTGGGCGTGCTCGAGCTCGACGTCGGCGAGGTAGCCGGTGTAGCCCGAGACGTCGGCAATCAGGAGGCAGGTCGGCTGGGGCGTGGAGAGCATCGCGCCTCTCGCGATCGCGAAGTGGACGCGGCAACTCTAGCCTCGGCGATGCGGGCCTCGTCACCGTGGCTGGTACGCTACCGCCTCGCGCGCCCGTAGCTCAGCGGACCAGAGCATGTGGCTTCGGACCACAGGGTCGGGGGTTCGAATCCCTCCGGGCGCGCCATTTGATTCCCGGCACTGCCTCCTGGCCTCACGCCGGGCGGATGTTGTGGTTGGCGCGGAAGACGTTGTCGGGGTCGTAGCGTCGCTTCAGCTCGCGCAGGCGTGCGTACGCGGGCGCCGGATAGGCGTCGCGAACGGCATCGGCGTCCTCGGCGCCCATGAAGTTGACGTATGTGGCGGCCCCCGCCCCGGCCAGCTCAGCGCGGAACGCCGCGTTCCAGGCATCGTTGGCGGCGGCGCGGCCGATCTCCGCGTCCCACAAGCTGAGCCAGAGCAGCAGGGGCTGCTCTCGCCATCCGAACGCGGCTTCGTCACCCGGGACGCGCGCCATCTCGCCGCCAAGGACGCGAAGCTGGACGACCGCGTCTGGTGCATCGGCCTCCATGAGCCGGCGCTCGATCACCTCGATCCTCGTGTCGTCGAGGGAATCGAGGAACAGGGCGCGGCTCGAGATGCCCCACGCCGGTTCCTCGTCGCGGTCCACAGGTGAGAAAAGGTCCGGGTACGGCTTCCAGGTCACGGTGTCGCTGATCGGCGATCCAAGGGCACGCAGCGGCGCCAGCGCCCGCTCTCCGGCGCCCATCGGCCCTGACCATGCGACCGAGACGTAGACGACCGGCTGTCCACGGTGCTGATCCGGGATCGCCGGGTCTGGCGGCGCGAGCATGATGCTCGGCATCGCGGTCAGCTCGTCAGGGGCGGCGAGCAGGGCGGGGACCAAGCCGCGGAGCACGTCGCGCGAGGCTGGCAGGAGGATGTCGCCCGCGAGCACGTTGCCCAGCGGATGGAGCCGGAACTGGAGGCGGGTGACGACGCCGAAGTTCGCCCCGGCGCCGCGCACGGCCCAGAAGAGGTCCGGGTCCTCGCTCGCGCTGGCGATCCGTCGCCGGCCGTCCGCCGTCACGATCTCGACCGCGAGGAGGCTGTCGATCGTCATCCCGTGCTTGCGCACGAGCCAGCCGACCCCCCCGCCGAGCGTGAGCCCGGCAACGCCGACAGATGCGGTATCCCCGAACGGCGTCACGAGACCAAGCGCGTGCGACGCCGCGGTGTACTCGCCGGCGAGAATGCCAGCCTCGGCCCACGCGGTCCGCTCGGAGGCGTCGATCTCCACGCCGCGCATCGCCGACAGATCGAGGATGAGCGCGCCGTCGCGCGTGCTGTGGCCCCCCAGGCTGTGGCCACCTGCTCGGACCACGAGCGGCAGGTCCCGTTCCTGGGCGTGCGCGACGGCGAGGGCCACGTCGTCTGCGTCGGTCGGGCGGACGATCAGGGCGGGATGCTGGTCGACGGACGCGTTGAATACGCGGCGGGCGCGGTTGTAGTCATCGGCGTCGGGCGTGCTCACCCGGCCGCGAAACCCCGGCCCAAGCCCCGAGGCGTGCCGCGCAGACTCCTCTATCACCACGTCGATTGCTCCCGCTCCGCCGCGCCGTCCGACGCCGCACTCGCGACACGGTACGACTTCAAGTTCAGTTGAAGTCAAGTACCGAATTCGCGATGATCCGCGGATGCCGCTGCTGCCCGACGACGTCCCGATCGGCGTCCTCGCCGCGCGCAGCGGCGTGTCGACATCGGCGCTCCGCTTCTACGAGGCGCGGGGCCTGATCCGGGCGGGCCGAAACCCGGGCAACCAGCGGCGGTATCCCCGCCACACGCTTCGTCGCGTCGCCTTCATCCGTGCGGCGCAACAGGTGGGTCTGTCGCTCGAGGAGATCCAGGTTGCCCTGGCCGGCCTGCCGGCGGACAAGGCGCCCGCAAAGGCCGACTGGGCCCGGCTGAGCCGAGCCTGGCGCCCGCGGCTTGATGCCCGAATCAAGGAGATGGAGAAGCTTCGTGACGAGTTGACCGGGTGCATCGGATGCGGCTGCCTGTCACTCCGCACGTGCCGCCTCATCAACCGGGACGATGTCGCCGCCCAGGACGGCGCCGGCTCGTACCTCCAATCGGACCGTGGATGACTCGGGACCGGGTCATGCCAGCCAAAGGGGACGGCTGATCAGGGCGCTCAATCACCGCGTCGCGCTCTGGTGATCGTGAACAGGCCGACGGCGAGGGCAAGGATCGTCACCGGCAGGAAGATCGACATGCCGGCCAGGTAGGACGCCACGTCCAGGAGCGGGAATGCGAGCAAGGCCACGGCAGCCACGGGAGGGACTGCCCTCCGCCGTAGGAGCGAGACGCCGAGGAGGACCACTCCGGCCAGCAGGACCAGGCCGGCGATGCCGAATGCGGTGAACGCGACATCCCGGGCGTTCCCTGTTTCGTAGGCGAGACCACTGAAGAACCAGAACTCCGCGGCTGTCGCCACAGCCATCCCGAGCCACCCCGCCACCGCGATCGTGAGCCAGGCGGCATGCGACCTCCCGAACATGGATCGATTCGCGAACGCGAAGGCGGGCAGGCACAGCGCCTCGAGCCCGAGGATCACCGCCATCACCCGGTTGAAGCGCTCGTACCGCAGGTAGGCCTCGGTGCCTGGGTTCCCCCAGGTGTCCTCGATGCCCAAATGCCCGAGCAGGCCGCAGATCAGCAGGAGGCCGAGCAGCGCCGCGAGGACACTCACCGCCGCGAACCCGACGATCACGTCTTCCTCGCGACCAGATCGACGCCCCTGCCCAGAGGAAGTCGTCACCCGGCGCTCCGATCCGACGCAGAAGACTCCGCGACACGGCGGGTGATCATCCAGACAGCGTGCAGCGCCGGGTCAATGGGCCTCATTGAGCGTTGACAGGCGCCAGATCTGGATCGAGGACGCCCGCCCTCCAGGTCAACAATTCAGAAAGAGGTGACGGTCGCCCGGCAGATCACGCCTGTCGAAGCACTTCGTCAGCATGGGCGCCGAAGGGCGCATGTCCGCACCGTTCCGGCCCGCACGCCGACCGGCCTCGGCGCCGGTCCCGGGACCCGCCGATCGAGCCGGCTCAAAGCTGGGGCTTCACCACCATGAGGAACGCGACCACCACGAGGAGCACCAGCATCGCGGTCCCGCCGCGCTGCGCCCGAACGGCCAGGGCGGGCAGCTCGGGCGGGTAGCCCTCGGGCGGCGGCGGTGACGAGGTCAGCTCGATGATCCGATCGACGATCCGTCGCTGGACGAAGAACGAGTACAGGTACACGGCCGTGTAGATGACGATGGCAAGATCAAGCCACCAGAAGGCCCGGCTGGTCAGGTCGAGTCCCAGGACCGCGATCATCGAGACCCCCGTCGCGGGGATGATCAAGCCGACCGGGTAGACCAGCCTCGCCGAGATGCGGTGCGACACGCGCGTCGCGAAGTTGGCGTGCGGCCGCTCCTCCCGGCCCATCGCCCGGATGGTCGAGTAGGCGAAATTCGGGCCGATGGCCACGATCGCGGCCAGCACGTGCACGAAGAGGAGCCACGGAACGAGGTCCCGCCACTGCATCCGCCTACCTCCGCTCGGCCGTCCCGACGCT
>DASUMJ010000224.1:0-10074 GCA_036277775.1 Candidatus Limnocylindrales bacterium | reverse complement strand
GTCGTGCTGCTCGAGCGGCGCCGGCTGACGTCGGGCACGACCTGGCACGCGGCCGGCCTCGTGGGGCAGCTCCGGGCGACCTACAACATGAGTCGCCTCGCGAGCTACGCGAAGGAGCTCTTCGCCGAGGTCGAGCGCCTGACCGGCACGGGGACCGGCTTCTCCCAGCCGGGATCGCTCCTCGTCGCGACGACGCCGGGTCGGTGGGACGAGATCCGCCGCAACGCCTCAATGGCCCAGCTGATCGGCGTCGACCTGGAGCTGATCGACGCCGCGCGCGTGGCCGAGCTCTGGCCGCTCATGGACACGACCGACGTCCTGGGCGCCGCCTTCATCCCGGGAGACGGGGTCGCGAGCCCCGTCGACGTCACCCACGCCATCGCGAACGCGGCCCGGATGGCCGGCGCGCGGGTGTTCGAGCAGACGCCGGTCACGGAGGTCCTCCGACGGGATGGCCGGGTCGCGGGCGTCCGGACGCCGCGCGGCGAGATCGCCGCGGAGTACGTCGTCAACTGCACCGGGATGTGGGCGCGCGAGCTGGGCGCGGCGGCCGATGTCGCCATCCCGCTCCATGCGGCCGAGCACTTCTACCTCGTGACGGAGCCCGTCCCCGGGCTCCCCGACGACCTCCCCGTCCTGCGCCTCCCGGACGACGCCGCGTACGCTCGGAACGAGGCCGGAAAGCTCATGGTCGGCTTCTTCGAGCCCCACGCCAAGCCGTGGGCGACCGACGGCATCCCCGACGACGCGGAGTTCCTCACCCTGCCTCCGGACTGGGACCACCTCGAGCCGTGGATCGAGCGCGCGACCCGCCGGATCCCCGCCTTCGGGCAGGTCGGGATCCAGCTCTTCTTCAACGGTCCGGAATCCTTCACCCCGGACGACCGCTATGTCCTCGGCGAGGCGCCGGGCGTGCCCGGCTACTTCGTCGCGGCCGGCTTCAACTCCGTCGGGTTCGCCTCGGGCGGCGGTGCAGGGCGGGCCGTCGCCGACTGGATCGTGGACGGGCATGCCCCGATGGACCTCTGGGAGGTGGACATCCGGCGCTTCATGCCGTTCCAGCGCAATCGCCGCTACCTGTACGAACGGACGACCGAGACCCTCGGGCTGCTCTACGAGATGCACTGGCCGTTCCGCCAAATGACGACGTCCCGGGGGATCCGCCGCTCGCCGCTCCACGATCGAATCGCGGCGCGTGGCGCCTGCTTCGGCGAGGTGGCCGGCTGGGAGCGGGCGAACTGGTACGCGCCCGAGGGCGTCGAGCCGCGCTACGAGTACTCGTACGGGCGCCAGAACTGGTTCCCGTGGTCCGCTGCGGAGCACCGGGCCGTCCGCGAGGGCGTCGGGCTCTTCGACCAGACGTCGTTCGGCAAGCTCCTCGTCCAGGGTCGCGACGCCGAGGCGCAACTGAACCGGGTCTGTGCCGCCGACGTCGCGGTCGAGCCCGGCCGGATCGTGTACACGCCGTGGCTGAACGAGCGGGGCGGGATCGAGTCCGACGTCACCGTCACGCGCCTCGACGAGACGCGCTTCATGGTCGTGACGACCGGGACGTCCACGATGCGGGACCTCGACTGGCTGCGTCGGACGATCGACCCGGACGCCCGGGTCGCCGTCACCGACATGACGTCGGCCGAGGTGGTCATCAGCATCATGGGTCCGCGATCGCGCGAGCTCCTCGGCTCGATGTCGGACAGCGACCTGTCGAACGCCGGCTTCCCGTTCGCGACGGCGCGCGAGATCGACCTCGGGTTCGGGTACGTCCGGGCGGCCCGCGTCACGTACGTGGGAGAGCTGGGCTGGGAGCTGTACGTCCCGACCGAGTTCGCGACCCACGTCTACGACGAGCTCGTCCGGGCCGGCGAGGCGTTCGGCCTCCGGCATGCCGGGTACCACGCGCTCGATTCCCTTCGGATCGAGAAGGCCTACCGGCACTGGGGCCACGACATGACCGACGAGGACTCGCCGCTCCAGGCGGGCCTCGGCTTCACGGTCGCCTGGGACAAGCCGGGCGGCTTCATCGGCCGCGACGCGCTGCTCCGCGAACGGGCCGGGGTCGCGCATCGCCGCCTGGCGGTGCTCGTCCTCGACGACCCGGAGCCGCTGCTCTACCACAACGAGCCGATCCGCCGTGACGGGCGGATCGTCGGGCGGATCGCGTCGGCCGCCTTCGGCCACACGATCGGCCGATCGATCGGGCTCGGGTACGTGGAGCGTGACGACGGGCCGGTCACCGCGGACTGGCTGGCCGCCGGCCGGTACGAGGTGGACGTCGCCACGGAGCGGGTGACCGCCGCCGCCTCCCTCCGGGCGCCCTACGACCCCGCCAACCACCGAATCCGCGCCTGATGCGTGCCATCGCCACCAGCCGTCCGCCGATCACCGGGGGACCGAGGTCCGGGCTGGCGCCGTGTGCTAGCGTGCCGGGCAACGGCACCCAACCGGTGAAGCTCCCCCAGCGCTCCCAGGACCCAAACCACGATCTTCGAGCGGCGACGCCACGCCCCGACCGTCACGAGCGGCCGGCCCCGGCGACGACCCGGCCGGCTCGGAGCCACCCGACATCCCCCACAGCCCAGAGGAGCAACGTTCATGGGTAGCTTCCCGTCCCGCGCCAAGGTGGTCGTCATCGGCGCCGGCATCGTCGGCAACAGCGTGGCCTACCACCTGGCCAGGCTTGGCTGGCGGGACATCCTGCTCATCGACAAGGGCCCGCTCCCCAACCCCGGCGGATCCACGGGCCACGCCTCCAACTTCATCTTCCTCGTCGACCACAACAAGGAGATGACCGCCCTCACCGTCGAGAGCGCCAACCAGTACCGGGACTGGGGTGTCTACACCGAGTGCGGCGGCATCGAGGTCGCCAGGACCGAGACCCGGATGAACGAGCTCCGGCGACGGATGGACTCGGCGAAGAACTGGGCCATCGACGACGCCCGGCTCGTCACGCCGGCCGAGATCAAGGAGCTCGTCCCGTACATCGACGAGTCGATCCTCGTCGGCGGCTTCTACACGCCGGGTGTCGGGGTCGTGGACTCGCTCCAGTTCGGGACCCTCTGTCGCGAGAAGGCCGAGGCGATGGGGGCCCTGACGGTCTTCGCGAATACCGAGGTCCTCGGGATCGGCGTCGAGGACGAGCGGGTCCGGCGGGTCGAGACGACCCGCGGCACCGTCGAGGCCGAGTACGTCGTCATCGCCTGCGGCGTCTGGGCGCCGCTCCTCGCCGAGATGGCCGGCGCCCACATCCCGCTGACGCCGGTCGTCCACCAGATGGCCGACTACGGCCCGGTACCGCTGTTCGAGCAGTCGTCGAAGGCGATCGAGTACCCGATCGTCCGGGACATGGATGTCCTGATGTACGAGCGCCAGGACGGCGTCGGGTTCGAGGTGGGCTCGTACGCCCATCGCTCGATCCTCCACGACCCCGAGGAGATCCCGACGAACGAGGCCGCGGCCCTCTCGCCGACGGAGTTCCCGTTCACCCAGGACGACTTCGACCCCCAGCTCGAGGACGCCCTGGAGCTCTTCCCCTCGATCCTCGGCGACGAGCGGGTCGGCCAGAAGTACGCGATCAACGGCCTCATCGCCCTCACCCCGGACGGGATGCCGCTCCTCGGCGAGACCCCCGAGGTCAAGGGCCTCTGGTCGGCCGCCGCGGTCTGGGTCAAGGAGGGGCCGGCCGTCGGCAAGTGCATCGCCGAGTGGATGATTCACGGCGAGCCGTCGATCGATGTCGGCCAGTCCGACATCTCCCGCTTCCACGCCCACCAGAAGACCCGCCAGCACACGAAGCGCCGCTCGTTCGAGGCCTTCCCGAAGACGTACGGCATCGTCCACCCGTCGGAGCAATACCTCTCCGACCGCCCGCTCCGCCGCTCGCCGATGCACGAGTGGCATATCGGGCACGAGGCCGAGTTCTTCGAGGTCGCCGGCTGGGAGCGGCCGCAGTGGTTCAAGGCGAACGCCGGGCTCGTCGACCGCTTCGGCGTCCAGGACCGGCCGAACGAGTGGGACGCTCGCTGGTGGTCGCCGATCATCAACGCCGAGCACCTCGCGATGCGCGAGACGGCCGGCATCTTCGACCTCTCGGCCTTCGCGATCTTCGACATCGTGGGGCCCGGTGCCCTCCCGGGCGTCCAGCGGGTCGCGATGCGCCAGATGGACGTCCCGGTGGGCCGCGTCGTCTACACGCCCGTCCTCTCCGACGTCGGGGGGTTCAAGAGCGACCTCACGATCATGCGCCTCGGGGCGGCCCACTTCCGAGTCGTGACCGGCGGCGCCCACGGCATGTCCGACCTGAAGTGGTTCCGCGACCACATGCCGGCCGATGCGGTGATCGTCGACCTGACGACCGCCTACACCACGATCGGCGTCTGGGGGCCGCGGTCCCGGGACATCGTCCAATCGCTCACCCGGGCGGACATCTCGAACGCCGCGTTCCCGTTCGGGACGTGCCGGACGCTCGAGATCGGCTCGCAGCTCGTCCTCGCCTCGCGGATCAGCTACGTCGGCGACCTCGGCTGGGAGCTCTACGTCCCGATGGAGCAGGGCCGGCGGCTCTGGGAAGAGCTCTGGGCGGCCGGTGAGCCGCACGGCCTGACCGCCTGCGGCATGGGCGTCTACGGCACGACCGGCCGGCTCGAGAAGGGCTACCGCGCCTATGGCGCCGAGCTCGACGGCGATTACACGGTCGTGGAGGCGGGCATGGCACCGCCGAAGATCAAGGCCCAGGACTTCGTCGGTCGCGACGCCGTCCTCCGCCAGGTCGCCGAGCCGCCGGCCGCGATCCTCTGCACCCTGACGGTCGACGACCACACGTCGCGCTCGGGGGAGCGCCGCTACATGCTCGGCCGCCAGCCGGTCGTCCTCGAGGGCGGTGCGCCGATCACCGACGCGAAGGGCCGGCGGTCGTATGCGACCTCGGCCGGGGCGAGTCCCTCGACCGGCAAGCACGTCCTCCTCGCCTACCTGCCCCCGGAGCACGCCGTCGAGGGCACGAAGCTCTTCGTCGAGTACTTCAACGAGCCGTACCCGGTCACGGTCGCGGTCGTCGGCTCGCGACCGCTCTTCGATCCCGACAACCTCCGGATCCGCGACATCGCGGCGGTGGGCGTCGCATGAAGGTCCTCGTCCTCATCAAGAGCGTCCCGGCCGTCGCCGGCCGGATCACGCTGACCCCCGACGGGCGGGCGATCGACACGAAGCACCTCGGCTTCGCGATCGGACCCCACGAGGAGTGCGCGGTCGAGGAGGCGGTCCGGATCGTCGAGGCCCACGGCGGCGAGGCCGTCGTCGCGACGCTCGGCCCGTCCCAGGCGCTCGAGCAGCTCCGCGACGCCCTGGCGCTCGGCATCGCCCGGGCCATCCATCTCGTCACGGACGGGGAGGAGTGGGACGCGGGGTCCACGGCCGCGGCCCTCGTCGACGCGATCCGCGCCGACGAGGCCGAGAGCGGCCCGTTCGACGCGATCCTGCTCGGCAACGAGGCCGGCGACTCCGGCGGCTACCAGGTCGCCGTCCGCGTCGGGCGAGCCCTCGGCCGCCCCACGGTCACCGGCGTGAAGGGCCTCAGCCTCGACGGCGGGACGGCCCGCTGCGAGCAGGAGTCCGAGGGCGGGCGCGACGTCTACGAGCTCCGCCTGCCCGCCGTCATCGCGGTGCTCGAGGGGATCAACCTCCCGCGCTTCCCCTCGGTGCCGGGGCGGCTCCGGGCCAAGAGCAAGCCGGTCGCGACGTCCCAGCCGTCCCGCCCGGCGCAGGGGCTGGAGATGCTCCGCCTCGTCGTGCCGCAGGGCGCGGCAAAGCAGGCCGAGGTCCTGGGTCGCGGGCCGGAGGCGGCACCCGCGGTCGTGGCCGTCCTCGACAGCCTGGGAGTCCTCTGATGGCCACCGTCCTCGTCCACGTCGCCACCGCCGCCGGCACGGCCGACGAGATCTCGCTCCAGGCGCTCACCTTCGCCCGCGGCCTCGCCGCCGGCGGCGACGTCCATGCCCTCGTCGTGGGTGACGAGGCAGCGGCCGCGACGCTCGGCACCTGGGGCGCGACCCGGGTCCACGTCGCCAACCACCCGTCCCTCGGCGCCCCGGCTCCCGATGCGCGTGCCCGGATCCTCGGCGACCTCGCCGACCGCCTCGGGGCGGACGCGGTCGTCGGCCCCGGGACGGAGTCCGGCAACACGATCCTCGCGCGGTGCGCCGCCCGGGCCGGCCTGCCGTTCGCCGCGAACTGCACGGCCGTCAGCCTCGGCAGCCCGACGACGCTCACCCGGCTCCGCTGGGGCGGGAGCCTCCTCGAGGAGGCGGCGCTCCACGCCGGGCGGGCGATCCTGACCGTTGCCGCGCACGCCGTCGCGGCCACGGAGACCGGCGGGTCGGCGGCGGTCGAGGCCTTCACCCCGGACCTCGACGAGGCCGATCTCGCGGTCCGGGTCGTGGACCGGGTCGCGGCCGCGGCCGGCGGCGTCTCCCTCGCCGATGCCAAGGTCGTCGTCAGCGGCGGCCGGGGCGTCGGCTCGGAGAGCGGCTTCGCCCCGATCGAGGAGCTCGCAGGGCTGCTGGGCGCGGCGGTCGGCTGCTCGCGGGCGGTGACGATCTCCGGCTGGCGGTCGCACACCGACCAGGTCGGCCAGACCGGGACGAAGATCGCGCCGAACCTCTACATCGCCTGCGGGATCAGCGGCGCCACCCAGCACATGGCCGGGGCCAAGGGCGCGAAGAAGATCCTCGCGATCAACAAGGATTCGGAGGCCCCGATCATGGCGGCCGCCGACTACGTGGTGATCGGCGACCTCCACGCGATCGTGCCCGCGATCAGCGCCGAGATCCGCCGGGTGCGGGGAGCCTAGCCGGGTGGACGGAGGGGCCATCGTCACGGTCCCGCTCTTCCTCCTGGTCCTGTACGTCGCGGTCGGGGCGTTCCTCGTCCGGGCGACGTACCTCGTCCGGCTCGTCCGGGCCGGGCGCGCCTCGGAGCGGACCGGCGACCTGCCGGTGCGGACGGCCCGCGAGGTCGTGGGCGTGCTCGGCCAGTCGAAGCTGTTCCTGCGGCTGATCCCCGGGTTCATGCACCTCCTGCTGTTCTGGGGATTCCTCGTCCTCCTGCCGACGATCGCGATGTCGTTCCTCGGCGCGATGAACCGCCACTGGACGATCCCGTGGCTCGGCGAGCAGGGCTGGTTCGCGCTGATGGTCGACCTCTTCGCGGTCGGCGTCCTCGTGGGCGTCACGATCGCGTTCACGATCCGGCTCGGGCTGCGACCGGTCCGGTTCGTCGGCAGCTACCTCCAGGTCGCGTACAACATCCTGCTGTTCGAGGCCTCGATCACGATCACCCTCTTCCTGTGGCACGGGTCACAGATCGCGCTCGGGATCAACGAGTTCCCGCCCGAGTGGGCGCCGGTCTCGAACGCCGCCGCGACCCTCCTGGCGAACGTGCCGGCGCTCGAGGTCTTCGAGCGCGTCGTCGTCTGGATCCACGCGCTCCTGATCCTCGCCTTCCTCGTCTACATCCCGTACACGAAGCACCTCCACACCCTCGTCGTGTGGTTCAACGTCTTCTTCGAGCGGACGCGCGCCCGTGGCCGCCTCGAGCCGCTCGTCTTCGACGACCCGGCCGTGCCCGAGGACCAGATCCGGTTCGGGCTCGGGACGATCGCCGACATGACCTGGAAGCAGATGGTCGACGGCATGACCTGCACCGAGTGCGGCCGCTGCCAGGACGCGTGCCCGGCCTTCTTCACCGGCAAGAACCTGTCACCGAAGCTCGTCGTCATGGGCCTCCGCGACCAGCTCTACCGCGAGGGTCACGCGATGCTCGCCGCGGCCGACGGGCGCGGCCCGAACGGCGCCGGCGGTGCCGCGGGACCGATCTTCCAGGGCCGGCCCCTCGTCCCGACGGCGGTCCTCGACGAGACCGTCTGGGACTGCGTGACCTGCGGCGCCTGCGTCCGCGAGTGCCCGGTCGGGATCGAGCACATCGATCACATCGTCGACCTCCGCCGGAACCTCGTGATGGTCGAATCGCGGTTCCCGGCCGAGGGCGCGACGATGCTCCGCGACCTGGAGCGGACCTCGAATCCGTGGGGCCGGTCGCCGACCGAGCGCGTCGACTGGGCCGCGGGCCTCGACCTCCGGGTCCTCGAGCCGGGCGACCCGGCGCCGGACGTTCTCTTCTGGGTCGGCTGCGCCCCGGCCTTCGACGAGCGCGCCCGGATCGGTGCGATCTCGACGGCCAGGCTCCTCAAGGAGGCCGGGGTCGACTTCGCGATCCTCGGCCCACGCGAGTCGTGCACCGGCGACCCGGCTCGCCGGATGGGTGACGAGTACACGTTCCAGTCGCTGGCGCGGCAGAACGTCGAGACCCTCGGCGAGTCGAAGATCACGAAGATCGTCACGACCTGCCCGCACTGCTTCAACACGATCGCGAACGAGTACCCCGACTTCGGCGGGCACTACGAGGTCGTCCACCACACCCAGTTCTTGGCCGAGCTCATCCGGGACGGTCGACTCCGGCCGGCCCCCGGTGGCGGCACGATCACGTACCACGACTCCTGCTACCTCGCCCGCCACAACGACGTCCGGGCCGAACCGCGCGAGCTCGTCGCGGCCGTCGGCCGGCCGATCGAGATGCGCCGCCGCGAGGAGCGGCCCTTCTGCTGTGGTGCCGGCGGCGCGCACATGTGGCTCGAGGAGCGGGCCGGTCAGATCAACGAGGAGCGCGCCCGTGAGGCGACCGCGACCGGCGCGTCGACCCTCGCCGTGGCCTGCCCGTTCTGCACGGTGATGCTCGACGACGGAATGCAGTCGACCGGCGGCGGCCTCGTCGTGAAGGACGTCGCGACGCTGCTCGTCGAGGCCGTCGAGCGCGGCCGCGCCCTGCCGGTGATCGACGCCGCGCCGTAGCCGCCGGGCGGCTCGATCCGGCGACGCCCTCGCGGGACGTCAGGCGCGGAGTCTCTCGTTCCCCGGGTCGAACAGCGGCGTCGCCCCGACCGCGGCAACCGTCACCGGGTAGCGGTCGCCGACGTACTCGACGGCGAGCTTCGTCCCCACCGTCGCGATCGACGGCGGCAGGTAGGCCATCAGGAGGTGCTCGCCGACTGACGGCCCGGATCCGGCGGTCGTCACGAACGAGCGCCGCCCGCGAGCGTCCACCAGCGGCTGTCCGTCCGGCCGGACCACCGGCTCGCCGCCGAGCATGTACCGCCGCTCCCCGGTGCTCCGCGATGTCAGGTCATCGACGGTGAGCGTGCAAAGGATCTGGGACGGGCCGGCCTCGCGCTGCGCGAGGTATGCGGCCCTGCCGACGAAGTCCGCGTCCTTGACCCGGCCGCGCGCGAGTCCCGCCTCGACAAGGTTCCGGTCGAGCTCCAGCTCCCGGCTCATGAGCCGGTAGCCCTTCTCGAGCCGGAGCGTGGTGCCGTACGCGCCGAGCCCGACCGCCACGATGCCGTGGGCCTGCCCCGCGTCCCACAGCAGGTCCCACAGCCGGGCGCCCTGCTCCATGGGCGCGTGGAGCTCCCAGCCGAGCTCGCCGGCATAGCTGATCCGGGCCGCGAGGGTCCGGATCGACCCGACGTCGATCGGGCGGAAGGTCGCGAAGGGGAAGCCCTCGTTCGAGACGTCGTCGTCGGTCAGCGACGCGACGACGTCGCGTGCGCGCGGACCCCAGATCGCGATCATCGTCCAGGCCGACGTCAGGTCGGCCAGGGCCGCCGAGCCGTCCGCCGGAAGGTGATCCTCGAGCCACTTCCGATCGCTCGGTCCGGCGAAGCCGGCATCGACGATCCGGAACCGGTCGTGCGCAAGGCGCATGACGGTGACATCGGCCTTGATGCCGCCAGCCTCGTTCAGGAGCTGCGTATACACGAGCCGCCCGATCGGGATGTCCATCTCGGCGACGGCCACCCGCTGGACGCAGGCCAGGGCCCCCGGACCCGTCACGTCGAACACCGCGAAGGCCGGGTTCTCGATGAGCCCGACCCGCTCGCGGAGGGCCAGGTGCTCAGCGTTGATGATCGGCGACCACCAGCGACGATCCCACTCGTGCTCGCGGTCCATGACCCGCTCGCCGAAC
>DASUMJ010000223.1:0-2545 GCA_036277775.1 Candidatus Limnocylindrales bacterium | reverse complement strand
ATTCCTTGGCGCCCTCGGGGCGTTCGCGCTCGTCGCCGCCGCGTGCGGCACGGGTGGCAGCCCGAGTCCATCGCTCGACATGCCGACCTCGATCGGCGAGGGCGAGGGCGAGCTGAACCTCGTGATCTGGGCGGGGTACGCGGAGGACGGCTCGGCATTCCCGGAGTTCGACTGGGTGACGCCGTTCGAGGAGGAGACCGGCTGCATCGTCAACTCCACCGTCCAGGCCGACTCCGCGGCCGGCGTGCAGCTGCTGCGATCCGGTGAGTACGACGGCGGGTCGTTCTCTGGCAACGCGACGGACCGGCTGATGGCGGCCGGCGACGTCGCCCCGGTGAACGTTGACCTGCTCTCGAACTACGCGAACGTCTTCGACGGCCTGAAGCTCCAGGCGCACAACTCCAAGGACGGCGTTCCGTACGGCGTGCCGCACGGCCGCGGCCCGAACCTCCTGATCTGGAACACCGACGAAGTCGACGAACAGACCACGTGGGACGGCATCTGGGAGAACGCCGCGGACCACGCCGGCAAGCTCAGCATCTTCGACTCGCAGGACTTCATCGCCGATGCGGCGATCCACCTCATGGCGACCCAGTCCGACCTTGGCATCACGAACCCGTACCAGCTGACCCAGGAGCAGTTCGACGCGGCGATCGCGCTCCTCGAGGAGCAGTTCACCCACGAGCCCCAGTTCTGGTCCGGGGCGACCTTCACCGAGCAGATCCAGGCGTTCGCCGCCGGTGACGTCGTGATCGGGACGACCTGGCAGTTCCAGGTCAACAGCCTCCTCGGCGCGGACCCGCCCGCTCCGGTCAAGGCGATCAAGCCGGCCGAGGGCACGACCGGGTGGTCAGACACCTGGATGATCGCGTCCGAGGCCGCCCACCCGAACTGCATGTACATGTGGATGAACCACATGATGTCGGCCGAGGCGAACGGCCAGGCGACCGTCTACTTCGGCGAGGCGCCGACGAGCGACGAGGCCTGCGCGTATGCCGAGACGATCGCTCCCGGCCACTGCGAGCTGACGCATGCCACCGACGAGGCGTACTACGAGGACGTCTGGTACTGGAGCACCGCCCGGGAGGACTGTGGCGACGATGATGCCGCCACGACATGCGTCGACTACGACGCATGGGTCGAGGCCTGGACGACGCTCCGCGGCGGCTGAGCCGGCGGCCGCCATCCGTGCGTGATCGAACGCTCCCCGGGGTCGACGCCTCGGGGAGCGTCGCATTCCTCCCGTGAGCGCCGTCCCGGCGCCGGCACCGAGCCGCGCCCGACGCGTCGCGACGTGGCTCCATGCCCGGCCCGGGGCGCGCCTCCGGCTGCTGCTCGCGGCCCCGATGCTCTGGCTCGTCCTCATCTACATCGGCTCGCTCGCGATCCTGCTCCTCAACGCGTTCTGGGCGAGCGACGCGTTCACCGGCCGCGTCAAGCCGTTCGACTGGTCCCTCGAGGCCTTCGAGCAGATCATCGGCAACGAGGTCTACCGGACGATCGCCCTGCGGACGCTCGGCATGGCCGTCCTCGTCACGGTCACCGACGCCATCCTCGCCTTCCCGATCGCCTACTACATGGCGCGCGTGGCGGGTCCGAGGATGCGGGGCCTGCTCGTCGTGGCCGTGCTCATGCCGCTCTGGGCCTCGTACCTCGTGAAGATCTTCGCCTGGCGGACGATCCTCCAGGGCAACGGCTTCCTCACCTGGCTGCTCGCCCCGATCGGCGTCGAGGGACCGGGCACCGACCAGCTCTCGAACTCGTGGCTGGTCTTCAGCTATCTCTGGCTGCCGTACATGATCCTGCCGATCTACGCCGGCCTCGAGCGCGTCCCCGCGTCGCTGCTCGAGGCGTCGGCCGATCTCGGCGCCCGGGCGCGGACCACGTTCCGGCGGGTCGTGCTGCCGCTCGTCTTCCCGTCGCTCGTCGCGGGCTCGATCTTCACGTTCTCGCTGACGCTCGGCGATTACATCGTCCCCGACCTCGTGAGCGACGCGAAGTTCATCGGCAACGTGATCTACGACAACTCGACGCTCGGCAACTTCCCGGTGGCCGCGGCCTACTCGATCCTGCCGATCCTCATCGTCGTCCTCTACCTCGTCCTCGCCAGGCGCCTCGGCGCCTTCGACGCCCTGTGAGCGCGGCGAGCCGTGGTTGAGTCGCCGTGGGTCCGGGCCGGCCTCCGGCTGGTGTCGTGGCTCATCCTCGGATTCCTCTACCTGCCGCTCATCATCCTCGGGATCTACGCCTTCAACGAGAGCCAGTTCATGGCCTGGCCGCCGCCGGGCCTCACCCTGAAGTGGTTCGGGGAGGCGCTGGCCAACCCCGCGATCCCGGCCGCGTTCGTCAACTCGATGATCGCCGCGCTCGCGGCGGTGTCGATCGCCCTCGTCCTCGGGACGCTGGCCGCGATGGCCGTCCAGCGCTTCTCGTTCTTCGGCCGTGACACGATCAGCTTCCTGCTGATCCTGCCGATCGCCCTCCCGGGCGTGATCACGGGCATCGCCCTGAGCACGACGTTCCAGACGTTCGGGATCGACTTCGG
>DASUMJ010000222.1:0-4207 GCA_036277775.1 Candidatus Limnocylindrales bacterium | reverse complement strand
GGCTCGACCGTCGAGATCGAGCTGCAGTTCGAGAGCGGGGCCAGCGTCACCGTCGAGGCGGAGGTCAAGGCGGGCTGACGTGAACGCACGGCCCGCCGTCCCCGGTCCGTCCGTCGACACCGGGCCCTCGCTCGATGGGGCGTTCCGGCTCGTCGTCCTCGGCGTGGTCGTCCTCCTCGCCGTCATGGGCTTCAGCGTCCTCCGCGGCGCCCTTCCGTCGGGCCCGGGGTCCAGCGCCGAGCCCTCGTCGAGCGGCGGCGCGGCCGATCTCGCCGCATTCCTGGTGCCCGACCCCGCGGCGGCGCCGGAGCTGGGTCTCGTCGACCAGTCGGGCGCCCCGCTCGAGGTCGAGGACCTCCGGGGTGCGCCGGCGCTGGTGTTCTTCGGCTACACCCACTGCCCCGATGTCTGCCCGGCGACGATGGGGACCCTGGCGAAGGTCGTCGAGGCTCATGGCCCGGGCCTGGCGGTCGTCTTCGTCAGCGTCGACCCCGAACGCGACACGGTCGAATGGCTGGCCGAGTACGCCCGGTACCTGCCGGACGGGTATCGGACGCTGACCGGGACGCCCGCCGAGATCCGGGCCGCAGCCGACCGCTGGGGTGTCCGCTACGCCCGGGTGGAGACCGGCACGCCGGGCGAGTACTCGATGTCCCACACCGCCGACGTCTTCCTCGTCGACGGGGCCGGCGTGCTGCGGGCGACGTTCCCGTTCGGGACGCAGGCCGGGCCGATCCTCGAAACCCTCGCACTCGTCGAAGGCTCCACCCCCACGCCCGGCGTGGCCACGCCGACACCGACGGCGGCGACGACCGCGACGCCGGAGCCGTCGACCGTCCCGGACCTCGCGATCGACATCGTGTCCTCGTCGATCTGGGCGCGCGGCGCGAGCCCGGTGATCTTCGGCCTCCGCGGGCCGGAGGGGCAGCTGGCCGCGGACGCCGGCACGGTGACGGTCCAGGTCCGCGACCCGGCCGGCAACCCGGTCGGGCCGGAGGTGCGGGCCAACGCCGTCCAACCCACCGGCGTCGAGGACACGTCGTTCGTGGCGTTCGTCGACCTGCCGACGCCGGGTTGGTGGCGGCTGGCCGTGGAGGCGCGGGCGCCCGGCGGGCCGGTCCGGACCGGCTCGATCTCGGTCCCGGCCCTCGACCCCGGCGCGACCGCGCCGCTCGGCGCGCCGGCCCCGACGATCGCAACGCCGACCCTGGACGACGTCGACGGCGAGGCGGTGCGGATCACCACCGATCCGCTGCCCGAGCTCCGGCTGTCGCGAACCTCCACGGCCGAGGCGCTCGCCGCGGGCGAGCCGTTCGTCCTCGTCGTCGACTCGGTTCGGTTCAAGGTCACGCCGGCCTGCGGCAAGGCCGTGTCGTTGGCGAAGTACCTCGTCAACCGCTGGCCGGACGTGCCCTTCATCCACCTCGAGCCGTACGCCTACGACGTCGTCACGACCGAGCCGGTCATCCGGGGCAGCCTCTCGACGCCGTCGCTCGTCGAAGCGGCCGATGCGTGGGGCGTGGGTGGCGCCCCCTGGGGCGTGGGCTCGATGCCCTGGGTCTTCATCGTCGACGGCGACGGCACGGTCGTCGCGAAGTACCAGGGCGTCGTCGGCAGCGCCGACATCGACGTCATCGTCTCGCTGCTCGCCGGGGATTGAACCGGGCCGAGGTGTAGCATCGGGGCGATGACCCCGACCCCGGCCCCGGCCGGCCCCAACGGCCACGTCTACATCGTCAGCGCGGCGCGCACGCCGATCGGCAAGTTCGGCGGCGCGCTCTCGACGACGCCCGCAGTCGAGCTTGGTGGCGTCGCGATCCGGGCGGCCGTCGAGCGGGCCCGCCTGCCCGAGGGCACACCGATCGACGAGGTCCTCATGGGCCAGGTCCTCCAGGCCGGCGCCGGCCAGGCACCGGCCCGCCAGGCCGCGCTCCGGGCCGGCCTCCCCGACACGACCTCGGCCACGACGATCAACCGCGTCTGCGGCTCGGGCCTCAAGGCGATCATGCTCGCGGCCGCGGAGATCCGGGCCGGCGATGCCGAGGTCGCGGTCGCCGGCGGCATGGAATCGATGAACCTGGCCCCGTACCTCGTGCCCGGCGCCCGCTTCGGGCTGCGGCTCGGTGATGCGAAGCTCGTCGATGCGACGGTCCACGACGGCCTGTGGTGCTCGGTCGAGGGCTGCCACATGGGGACGCACGCCGAGCGGGTCGCGATCTCGAACGCGGTGAGCCGCGAGGACCAGGACGCGTTCGCCCTCGAGAGCCACCGCCGGGCGATCGAGGCCATGGATGCCGGCCGCTTCGGCGACGAGATGGCGCCGGTCACGATTCGCGACGCGAAGGGCCGGGAGACGATTGTCGACACGGACGAGAACCCCCGCCGCGACTCGACGATCGAGGCGCTCGCCCGCCTCAAGCCGGTCTTCGCGCTGCCCGAGGGCGAGGATCGCGGCGCCGCCGAGGCCGGCACCGTGACCGCGGGCAACGCCCCCGGGATCACCGACGGCGCGGCCGCGACGATCGTGGCGAGCGAACGGGCCGTGGAGCAGTACGACCTCAAGCCGCTCGCCAGGCTCGTGGGCTACGCCCAAGCCGAGGTCGCCCCGAAGTGGCTGTTCCTCGCCCCGATCCAGGGCGTCCGGAAGCTCCTCGACCGGACCGGGCTCGCGATGGCGGACTTCGACCTCGTCGAGATCAACGAGGCGTTTGCAGCGCAGACGCTCGCCGACGGAAGGGAGCTCGGCTTCGACTGGTCGAAGGTGAACGTCAACGGCGGGGCGATCGCCCTCGGCCACCCGATCGGGGCGTCCGGGGCACGGATCGTCGCGACGCTGCTCCACGAGCTCCGGCGGCGGGGCGGTCGGTACGGTCTCGCGACCCTCTGCCTGGGCGGCGGCGGGTCGGTCGCGGCGGCATTCGAACGGGTCGACTGACCCGATCCAGGGAGAGAGACAGGACGAATCGATGGACGAGCAACGGAGCGTCCTTCTGGAGATGACGGCGTCCGAGGTGGCGGTCATGCGCACGGCCCTCGAGATGCTCGAGGACACCCTCGGCCGGGAGGAAGCGGACGAGCTGGCCCAGGTCCAGGCCCTGCTGCGGCGGCTGGCCGCGGCCGAGGCCGGCTGAGCCTGCCGGCATCGTGAGCGCGTCCCGACGCGGCTGCGCGCCGCGATGAAGGTTGCCGTCTTCGGCGCCGGCGCCGTGGGGGCGCATCTCGGCGCGCGCTTCGCGTCGGCCCGGGCCGACGTCCACCTCATCGCTCGCGGGGCGCACCTCGAGGCCCTCCGGGACAAGGGCCTGACGCTCATCACGCCGGACGGCGTCACGACCCACGAGGTCTGGGCCACGGACGACCCGGCCTCGATCGGTCCGGTCGACCTCGTCCTGTTCTGCGTGAAGTCGTACGACACGGAGGCGGCTGCCGTCCGCCTCGGGCCGCTCATCGGCCCGCGGACGGCCGTCCTCTCGATCCAGAACGGGATCGACAACGAGCCGAAGATCGCCGCCGCGGTCGGGCCGGGTCACGTCCTGGGTGCCGCGGTCTACGTCATCGCCGCGATCGAGTCGCCGGGCGTCGTCCGGACCGGGCCGGCCCGGATGGTCATCGGCGAGCTCGAGCCCGGCCGGCCGAGCGACCGTGTGACCCAGATCGTCGAGCTCGCACGGGCCGGCGGGATCGATGCCTCCGCCGCCGCCGACGTCCGGGTTGCGAAGTGGGAGAAGTACACGGTCCTCGTCGCGTTCTCCGCCATGAGCGCCGCGACCCAGCTGACGGTCGGCGACCTGCGCCGCGCCCCGGCCGCCGTCGAGATGCTCCGCGGGATCATGACCGAGGCCTGGACGGTCGGGCGGCGGCTCGGGGTGCCGCTCGCCGACGACCTCGTCGAGCGGCAGGTGGCGCTCCTGCTCTCCCAGGCCGACGGCGCCGGCGCCTCGCTCCGCCACGACCTCCTGACCGGCCACCGGATGGAGCTCGAGGCGCTCCAGGGGACGCTGAAACGGCTTGCCGCCGGTCACGCCGTCCAGACGCCCTGGACGAACGCCGCCTACGCCATCCTCCAGCCGTGGGCCCTTCGCAACGACGTTGCCACCGCCCGCACCAAGGAGCCGAACCGCCCATGACCGACGTCGCCGCGCCCGTCACGACGCATCAGCTGTTCATCGCCGGGGAATGGGTCGACGGCGTCACCGGCCAGACCTTC
>DASUMJ010000221.1:0-10623 GCA_036277775.1 Candidatus Limnocylindrales bacterium | reverse complement strand
CCGGTCGGCGGCATCGCCCACGCAGCGGCTGTTATGCGGATGCAACGCGGATGCAATGTCCGGCGGCACCATCCGGCAGCCGATGCGACCGACCATACGGCGGGGCCGGCGGTCACCCGCCGACATCGATCACCCGACTTGCAGGAACCGCGCACACTGATCGTGCGCCGAACCAAGGAGCCAACCGTGTCGACACAGCCGCTCGTGCTCGTCGCGGACGACGAGCCCCGCATCACGAAGCTCGTCGCGATCGCCCTCTCCGAGGAGGGATTCCGGGTCGTCACCGCCAACGGGGGTGAGCAGGCCCTCGCCAAGGCCGAGGAGATCCGGCCGGACATCGTCCTGCTTGACATCGTCATGCCGGACCTCGACGGGATCGAGGTCATGCGCCAGCTTCGGGAGCGCCGGCCCGTGCCGGTCATCCTCCTGACCGCCAAGGGATCGACGGCCGACAAGGCCAAGGGCCTCGACCTCGGCGCCGACGACTACATCGCCAAGCCCTTCCATCCCGACGAGCTCGCGGCGCGCGTCCGCGCGGTCATCCGACGGTCGGGTGGCGCGGAGCCGGGGGCGGGCGTCCTCCGTTTCGACGACGTCGAGATCGACCTCGAGCGCCGGATGGTCACCCGGGGCGGCGAGCTCGTCCAACTCTCGCGGACGGAGTGGCTGCTCCTCCAGCACCTCGCCGCCAACGCCGGCAAGGTTGTCCTCCACACCGAGCTCCTCACGAAGGTCTGGGGCCCCGAGTATCGGGACGACCTCCAGTACCTCCGCGTCTGGGTCAGCCGCGTCCGCCGCAAGCTGGGCGCGCTGCCGGGCGAGCCCGGCCGGATCCGGACGTTCCAGGGGATCGGCTACCTGCTCGACGTCGAGCCGGCGACGCGGGCCGACGAGGGTCGCCAGCCGGTCGAGCCGCCGGCCGAGGCCGCGCTCATCGGCTGAACCGGACGCAATCGGACGCGGAACGACGCCGCGCGTCGTCCCGCGATCAGGGAGGGAAGGCCGCGCCCGCTCGGCCGGGCACCGGGAACGCCGGCAGGCGCGGTTGACCCTACCTTCACGGACGGCCCATGCCGATCCGGCGCCCATCCGGCCCGGTCGCCTTACGGGCCCGTGACAGCCGCGGCCCAGCGGCCTCCGATGCCCGCCAGGAGCTGGTCGTCGCGACGCCTGGGGCGCTTCCGGGGCGGCTCCGGGCAGCAGCCCTTCCCCCGTCAGCCGAGGGCGCGATCCACGGGGTCCCGGCGGTCGCCGGCCGGCGCGACCGCATCGCCACCGAGGCGGCCCCACCCGCCGCGGCCCGGCCCGGAGCCGGTGAGCGCCGACCAGCCCTCTCCCGTCAGCCGGTCGAAGGTCCGGAGCGCGGACGCGAGGCAGCCGGCCGCGTGATCGAGCGCGATCCCGGTGAGCTGGCGCGGGCCGAGTGAGGCCTCGAGCTCCCGGGCCACGTCGGCGATCGCCCGGGTCCCGGACGCCACCGGCCCGAACGCCGGGCCGGGCACGGGTCGCCGGAGCACGAGCCCCGCCCCCTCGCCCGGCACGACGCCGGCCATGATCGCCAGCCACCGGCCCGACGCATCCTGGCCGCCGGGCTCGATGAACGCGAGCGGGTGACCCGCGAGGAGCGCGCGCCGGAGCGCGACCTCGGCCGCCGCGCGTGCCGCGGCGTCGGGTTCGTCCACCAGCCAGCCGGGGAGCGCACCGACGATCACGGCGCCATCGTCAAGGCCGTCCCGGCGCGCCAGTGCGACGGCAAGGAGCTGGAGCGCAAGCGCCCGACCGGCGCGGGTCGCGGGATCGGAGTTCACGCCGGCGTCCAGGTCCGGCGCGACGACGAGGGGCCCGGCGCCGAGCTGGATCGCGGTGCCGGCGCGGCGTGCGACGCGGACCGCGAACGCGAAGTCGGCCAGGGCCCGCTCGGGGTCCACGCCGGTGCCGACGATCTCGGCCATCGGGTCGAGCTCCAGGACATCGGCCCGCTCGAAGGCTGCGACGATGGCACCCTCGGGCGACGCCAGCGCCGCCGGCACCATGGCGAGCCGGACGTACGCGCCGCGTTCGGCGGCGGCACGGTCCAGTCCGTCTCGAAGCCGCGCGAGCCCCCGCTGGCTGCCGCTCGGCGCCGGATCCGGATCGTCGTCGCGCGACGGTCGCCACGCGAGCACTTCCTGGCCGAGCTCGCCGAGCCGCATCGCCAGCTCCCGCCCGACCGGGACCTCGACCCGCAGCACGTCGGCACCGGCCCGGACCAGCTCGGTCGCCTCGCCGGTCGCGCCGTCGGCGCTCGCCTCGACGAGGGTCGTGCCGATCCACGGGGGCGGGGTGTCGCCGAGGACGCCGAGGAGCTCGCGCCGGGCGGTCCGGTTGGCGTCGATCCGGTCGAGGGCGGCCGCCACGAGCCGGTCCAGGAGATCCTCGGCCGCGGCCCGTCGGTCGGGCCGGGCCAGGACCTCGGCCTCCATCGCCAGGTCGACGGTCCCGCCGGCCACGTCCAGCGCCAGCTGCTGCGGCCCGACGTCGTACTCGAGGAGCGCCATCGCGAACGGCAGCGCCGCGCCGGCCGAGAGCCGGTCCGGATGGCCGCTGACGTAGCGATCGACGACCTCCGCGGCGAGCGGCCGGCCCTCGCGGTCGATGCCGCCCACCCCGATGAGCCGGAGGATGGCCCGCTCGCGGCCGAGGGTCCGCGAGGCGGACGCCGCCGCACCGAGCTCCTCGGCCACGCCCGCGGCTCGCGCCCGAACGGCCTCGAGCTCCTCCGCGAGATCCCCCGGTCGCACCGTCGACGCCATCGCCGAGAGGATACGCGCCGTGCGAAGCGGCGGGCCGGCTCGTGGCCGGGCAGGTGCCGTGCCCGGCGTGCGACCTCGCGACGCCGGATCGGCGCCGGCTCAGTCCCCGGCGGGGCCCTCCCGCGCCACCTCGCCGATCCAGACGTGACCGTCGGCGAACCGTTCGGCCTTCCAGATGGGGGCCCGGGCCTTCGTCTCGTCGATCGCGTAGGCCGCGGCGGCGAACGCCGGCCCGCGGTGGGGGGCGCACGCGACGATGGCCACGGATGTCTCGCCGAGCGGCACCTCACCGGTGCGGTGGACGATCGCCAGCCGCTCCACCCCGAAGCGGTCGCTGATCTCGTCGGCGATCTGGCCGAGGATCCGGAGGGCCATCGGCTCGAGCGCCTCGTAGTCGAGGGCCTCGACGGACCGGCCCGCGTGGCGCGACGCTTCCGCCTCCTGGCCCGGCGCCGGCGTTCCCGGGGAACGCCGGGTCACGCCGAGGAACCCGACGACCGCGCCGTCCTCGGGCGTCGCAAGGCGGGCGCCGAGCTCCTCGAGGATGCCCGCCCCCAGCGGCTCCCCTCGGAGCTCGAGGATTCGGGCAACCACCGAAGCGCCACCGGCCTCGTCGCCATCTCCGGCGGATGCGCCGTCGGCCGAGCGGTCCTCCCCCGCCCCGCCGCTGACCGGCGGGATGACCGCCACCTCGTCGCCGTCGGCGAGCGCGGTGCCGGCATCCGCATACTCGCCGTTCACCGCGAACCGCACCGAGCGCCGCCCCGGCGCCAGCACCGGATGCCGCGCGACGAGGGCGGACCAGGCGTCCTCGACCGTCGCCGCACCGCCCAGCTCGACGGCGACGTCGCGAGTTCCCGCGAGCTCTCGCTGGATCGCGAAGAGCCGCAACCGAACCCGGAGCCCGGCGCTGCCCGGGGTCATGGCCGGTATGCCGCCAGGAGGATGCCGTCGCCGACCGGCAGGATCGTCCCGGTGAATCGCGGGTCACCGAGGACCCGGGTGCAGAACGCCCGCAGCTCGGCGGTGCCGTCGCCAGGGCGCGAGGGCGCCGCACCGGATGTCCGTCCGCTCCACAGGACGTTGTCCGCGACGACGAGCGCGCCCGGGACGAGCCGAGGCAGCAGCTCATCCAGGTAGGCCGAGTACTCCTCCTTGACGGCGTCGATGAAGGCGAGGTCGAACGGTCCGGCCAGGGCCGGCTCCAAACGGCGGAACGCGTCGAGCGCCTTGGCGGAGACGACCGAGATGCGCCCGTCGGGAATCCCGGCCCTGCGCCAGTGATCCCGGGCGATCGACGTCCGAGCGTCGTTCGGATCCACCGTCACGATCGTGCCGTCGCCGGGCTGGCCGAGGGCCAGCCACAGCGTCGAGTAGCCGATGGCGGTCCCGACCTCAACGATCCGACGGCGGTCGGACGCTACCGCGGCGAGAACGCGACCCGACTGGCGGCTGACGATCGGAACACCGTCGGGCTCGGCGGCCGCCTCGAGCTCGGCGAGCACCGGATGCAGCGAGCGCGCGATCGACTCGATGAAGTCGAGCTCGGCCTCACCGGCGAACCATCTGCGATCAGAGCTCATGCCATGTACCCCTACACGAGCAGGCCGGCGCCGAAGTAGAGCCCGGCGGCGAGGATCGTGCCGGCCGCGATCGTGCCGACGTTGATGTAGAGCAGTCCGGTGGCCGACTCCATCGACCGCGTGCGGGCCGTCTGGATCGCGGCCCAGCTGACGACGAGCGGGAAGATGATCCCGACGACGAGGCGCAGCCAGACGAAGAGCGCCCATGTGCCCGTGAGCGCGCCGAGCCCCGCGACCCCGGCGGGGCCCGCGCCGGTGACGACCCAGACCACGAACAGCGCGAGCTGGAGGGCGACGATGCCCGTGAGGACGCGGGCGAACAGGACGAGCGGCGCCTCGGGCAGCTTCGGCGTCACGAGGTACCAGTGGCCGAGGATCATCGCGGCCCAGACGCCGCCGGTGGCGGCCGCGAGGACCGCGAGCTGGACGAAGAGCAGAACGGTCCCGAGGGTGGAGCCGCCCCACGAGGCCGCGCCGGCGACGAGCACGACGAGCCCGGTCGCGGCGCCGGTCGCGACGACGAGCCGGGACCGGGCGCCCCGCACGATTCCCAGCGCGGTCACGAGGGCGATCAGCGAGAAGACGGCCAGGGCGACCGCTCGAGGTGTCGACCAGAACGAGTCCCAGATCGCCATGAGGTCCGATTCGGCGGGGTTCGGCAGGGCTCCGTCCGAGAGCCAGGCAAGACCGCCGAACGCGGCCGCGGTGAACGCCACGAACGCGAGATAGCCCTTCGTCGCCGAGGTCCGGAACAACCCGAGGACGACCGCGCCGTAGGAGCCGACCGCCAGCCCCGTCAGGACGGTCCAGTTGATGAAGGCGAGGTTCTCGGCGATCTGGGCGGCGGGCACGTGGCCGAGTGTAGCGTGCGGTCCCGGGGCGATCGGAGGAGGGGGCCGCCCCGGGACCCGGAGCTAGCGGTAGCGGACCGGGAAGTACGTCCCGCCGGCGACGTAGACCCATGGGTTGACGCGGTACGAGCCGCTTGCCCACGGATAGCCCTTCCAGACCTCCATGTGGAGGTGGTTGCCCGTGGCGCAACCGGTCGCACCGACCCCGCCGAGGGCCGTCTGCTGGCCATAGACCGCCTGGCCCTTCGAGACCGATTCGGAGCGGAGGTGGTAGTAGGCCGAGTAGATGCCGTTGTTGTGACGGACCCAGACCTGGTAGCCGCCGCAGTTGCTGCGCCAGCCGGCGAAGACCACGATGCCGTACTTCATCGGCATGACCTTCGAGCCGCCTGGGGCGGCGATGTCGAGTCCGCGGTGCCCGTCGCGATACCACTGGCTCACGTACGAACTGGTCGTTGCCACAGGCCAGTACGCGAGGGCGATGGACGGGAGGATCAGGGCGGCTGCGAGGGCCGCGAGGAGCGCGCGTCGGAATCTGCGCATGAGCTTGTGGGCACGCCGAAGCGCTACCCGGACTCCTTTCTGCCTGGAGCCCCCGGGTGAGCCGAGGGCAACGCATGGATATCCGCGGCCGGCACGCAGGCACGGTGACCCGGGACCGGCGGCGGGATGGCTGGGGCGATCCCCGCGTGACGAGCGACCGTGTCGTCATGCGGCTGAAAGGTTTCAGGCGGGATCGGGCGGTAGTCTGCCACGGACGCCTTACGCGGGCATTACAACGAACGCGCCGCTCGGGCGGCGCTACGATTCCGGCAGGAGGTGGGCCATGCGACGAGCCGGTGCGACCGCGATCACCTGGTACGGGCACGCGTGCGTCGAGGTCGTGAGCCCCGGCGGGAAGACGATCCTCTTCGATCCGTGGTTCGGTAACCCGCGGAGCCCGAAGCCGCCCGGGGCCGTCGAGGCCTGCGACCTGCTCCTCGTCACCCACGGCCACAGCGACCACCTGGGCGATGCCCTCCAGATCGCCTCGCGGACGCGCCCGGCCTGGCCGGCGATCCACGAGCTGTCGCTGTGGCTGGCCCGGAACTACGCGGGCAAGGACTCGGTCATCGGCATGAACAAGGGCGGGACGGTCGAGGCGGCCGGGCTCCGGGTCACGATGACCGGCGCGGACCACTCGGCCGGCGACTGGAACGCCGGCGGGGAGACGACCCTCTACCTCGGCGAGCCGGCCGGGTTCGTCGTGGAGCTCGAGGACGGGACCCGGCTCTATCACGCCGGCGACACCGCGGCGTTCGGGGACATGCGCCTCATCGCCGAGCTCCACCGGCCCGACCTCGCGATGCTCCCGATCGGCGGGCACTACACGATGGACCCGGTGGCGGCCGCCCTCGCGGTGGAGCTGCTCGGGGTGCGAGAGGTCCTGCCGATCCACTACGGCACGTTCCCGGCCCTGGCCGGGACGCCCGAGCAGCTCAGGGCGGCGCTCGCGGCGCGCGGGCTCGGCGAGATCACCGTCCATGCCCCGGAACCGGGCTCGACGATCCGGGTCTGACGGCGGACACACCCCCTAACGGCACCGCACGGCGTTGCCCTGACGCCCCACATCTCCGGGTGGGCTGCCCGTCGGCGAACGGCGGCCGCCGTTCGGGTCCCCGCCCCCGTAGGACGTTCGGGTGGCTGCACAGCGGCACCGCGACCTGCGACAACGGTCGCGACGTCTCCTCGCCCCGAAGGACGCGATGCTCTCGACCGCCCGAACGGACATTTCGCCGCACCATCCGGACGAGATCCTCGACGGCCGCGACAGCCTGCGGCTCGTCAAGCTCCGCCTTGCCCTGACGCTCATCGCCGTGGCGATCCTCCCGATCGCGGCGGTCGCCCCGCTCGCCCGCGCCGTGCTCGACGACACCCGCCTGGGACTCGAGCAGCGCCTCCTCGCCGAAGCCGAGCACGCCTCGGCGCAGGTTCGCCGCGAGCTGGGAACGATCCGCGACACGCTCGTCGGCCTCGCGGCTTCGGAGGGCGCCGTCGCGGCGGCAACGCTGGCGACCGGCGACCCGGCGGCTGCGGCCGGGGCTGCGGCCGCGACCGACGGCCTGGAGCGGCTCCTCGAACGATCCTCGGATGTCGCGATCGCCGCGGCGGTCTCGGATGCGACCGGGGCTGTGCGCGCGCGTGCGGGCGCGCCCGATGCCGCCTTCGCCGGCCTGCCGCCTCCGCCGGGGGTAGAGGCGGTGTTCCGGCTCGTGCCCCACCTGGCCGGGTCGACCGCCCGTCTCGAGATCACCGCGGCGATCCCCGGGGCCGCTGACGGACCGCCCGCGGGTTCCATCGCCGTCGCGGTGTCCGTCCCGGACCTCCTCCGATGGGCAATACCCGACGCGGTCGCCGGCCGCACCGTCGACCTCATCGATGCCAGCGGCCGGGTCATCGCGTCCGTCGGGCAGGGCGGCGCGCTCGGTTTGCCCGAGACCGTCATCGACCTCGCGGCGAACACGTCCGAGGCCACCGAGGGGCTGGCCGAGGTCGGTGTCCCCGGCCTCGCCGGCTGGCGAATCGCCGCATCGGCGCCGCTGCCCGTCACGGCCATCCCGTTCCCGGCGGTCGCGGCGCTGGCAGGGCTCGTCATCCTGCTGATCGGCTTCACGTGGTGGATGGCCCGCCAGATCCTCCGGCCCGCCGCCGAGCTCGACGCCCGCCGGGCCCGCCTCCACGAGCTCTACGAGAGCGCCCGCGACGCGGCCCTCCGGGACAGCCTCACCGGGCTCGGCAACCACCGCGCGTTCCAGGAGGCCGTGGCCAGGACCGTCGACCAGGCTCGCCGGTACGGGACGCCCTTCTCGCTGGTGCTCCTCGACATCGACGAGTTCAAGCGGATCAACGACACCCGCGGCCACGCCACCGGCGACGAGCTCCTCGCCGAGGTCGGGAACCTCATCCGCTCCACCGTCCGCCAGGCCGACGCGGGCTTCCGGATCGGGGGCGACGAGTTCGCGCTGCTCCTGCCGAGCACGGACCGCGACGGCGCGGAGGCGACCGCCCGGCGGCTCCTCCTCCGCGGCCTCGAGGATCGGCCGGGCGGCCGCTACCGGGGCCAGATCTCGTTCTCCGCCGGCGTCACCGCCTGCCCGGAGTTCGGGCGGACGCGGGTGGAGCTCACCGCCCAGGCGGACGCCGCCCTCTACCGCGGCAAGCGCTCCGGGCGGACGGTCGTGACGGTCTTCGATCCGGCCCTCGACCGGGGTCACGTTGACGAGGGGATGCGCGCCGAGCTGGCGGCCGCGGTCTCCGTCGTCATCGAGACCGGGTCGCTCAGCCCCGTCTACCAGCCGATCGTCCACCTGACGACCGGCCGGATCCTCGGCTACGAGGGGCTGGTCCGGGTCGGACCGGATGCCGGCTTCCAGCACACCGGCGCGCTGTTCGATGCGGCCGAGGTCGCCGGTCGGGTCCTCGATCTCGATCGGGCGGCGCTCGACGTCGTCCTCCGGGGGGCTCATCGGATCCCGGCCCCGACCCTCCTCTCCCTGAACGTCTCGCCGCGCAGCTTCGAGGTCCCCGAGTTCAACGCCACCGTCTTCCTCTCGATCCTCCGGCGCCACGGCATCGGCCCGGAACGGGTGCTCCTCGAGCTCACCGAGCGCGACAGCATCCGGGACCCCGAACGCCTCCGGACGGCCATCCTCCAGCTCCAGGAGGCCGGCGTCCGCGTGGCCGCGGACGACGTCGGGGCCGGCAACGCAGGTCTCCGGCTCCTCAGCCAGTTCCGGTTCGACGTCGTGAAGATCGACCTCTCGCTCGTGCAGGGCGGCGCGAGCCAGGGCCAGACCCTCTCGGTCCTGACCTCGCTCGTCCAGCTCGCCAGGCGCTGGGGCGCGCTCACGATCGCGGAGGGCGTCGAGACCGCCGCCCAGCTCCAGATGATCCGGCAGCTCGAGGTGGACGCCGGCCAGGGCTACCTGCTCGGGCGGCCGGGCGCCGTGCTCGATGCGACGTTCGTCGATCTCGACGGCCTGGCGGGCGGGCCGGCTCCGAGCGCCCCGATGGAGCTCGTGCCGGTTGCCGCGACCTTCGGCGGCGGTGCCGCGGCGACGCGCTCCGGCACGATGCTCGCGACGCTCACGGCGCCGGTGGCGACACAGCGTCCGATGCCGGTGCTGACGGCCGCGTCGATCATCGCGGACGGCGCCCCGAACCCGTTCGCGCGCAGCGGATCCTAACGCCCGGAATCGCCGGTGCCGCCGCGCACCGCTCAACGATCAGGTCCGGGGGGCTGCAGTCCGCCAGGGTGCGGTGCGGTATGGACCCTGTGCGACCCGGGGGATGACCTTTCGACCATCGTTCGCCGCAGGGTGTACGGGTACCGTCGGGGCTGCCTCTCCTACGCCATCACCGTCACGGATCGCTCGCGGAGAGGGGCCACGGCCGTTTCAGGCGGCCTTGGCGCGACAAGGGCAAACCCGGGGCGACCCGGGGACGCAAAGCCACGGGACTCGAACGCCGGCTCGCCGGCGCCGAGTCAGCCGGGCTACCGAACGCCACGGACCGTCGCCCGCCGCCGGTCCGCCCACGGAGGTCCGCCATGCGGCCAGTGTCCATCGCCCGCCGAACCGCGGGTGTCACCGTCGAGGGTCTCCTGGTCCTCGGCACGATCGCGGCGCTCGTCCTCGCCGGCGCCGTCGCGACGCGCGGCGAGCCCGGTGGCGCGGCCAGCGCCTTCGCCGGGCGCTACAGCGGAGTGATCACCGTTCCCGACGGCGTGTTCGCGGGGACCACGACGGCGACCGCTAACCCGGGTACCGAGGGCACGTGGGCGATGGCCGAGTGCTCTCAGGACGGCACGGTCGTCTACCGCCAGTACGTGAAGGTTGATCCGGTGACGCACCAGGCGACGTTCACACTGGGACCCACCCCGCTGTGGAGTGGTGGTGCCGCGTCCTGCCGGGCTGAGGAAGGCACGTGGTTCAAGGGGAGCCGCTGGCGCGTTCAGGCGTCCACGACGTTCAACGTCAGCGGCTGACACCGCCAGTCGCCAGCTCGATCGAGAAGCGGCCGACCGCCGGCCGCTTCTTCGTTTCCCCCGGCGTCGCTCCCTCACATGTCCGGGGTGCGGCGCCACTATCCTGACCGGCGATGAGCAAGCGACGCCGGACCGAGCAGCGAGCCGAACGGCAGGCGCCCTTCCCGCCCACTCCATCGCGGCCTGCGTCCAGGGCCGCTCGTGACGCCCTGATCGAGGCTGCGGCGCCCGGGCTCGGATGGCTGCCGATCTTCACCGCCGCCGTGGTCGGTGCGATGGCATTCGTCCTCTACCTCATCACGCTCTCGCCGACGGTCGGCACCGGCGACAGCGGAGAGCTGACGGCGGTGGCCGCGACCCTCGGGCTGGCC
>DASUMJ010000220.1:0-9563 GCA_036277775.1 Candidatus Limnocylindrales bacterium | reverse complement strand
GAGTTCGCGTCGGTGCGATTCGAGAACGGCCCGCGGGTCCGCCTCGTGATCGGCTTCACCGCCCACATCGCGGAGCACTGCGCGGCGCTGCGGGAGATCCTGGAGTACCCGGACGAGTTCGAGATCATCCGGCAACCCGCGACCGAGGCCCAGCTCGAGCAGATCCAGGAGACCCTCTCCGTCACGTACCGCGACAAGCTGCGGAGCGTCGGCAGGGGCGCCGGCGTCATCCACCTCGCGCTCCGGGCTGACGGAGAAGCCGAAGCGGCCGAGGTCCTCGCGGCCTATGGCGAGCTCGTCGAGATCATCGTCGGCGCGCTCCCCTACCCCGACCCCTTCGACGTCGCGGCGTCGTGCAGCCTCCCCGATCCGATCCTGGCTGCGACGCCGTTCTCCGTGACGGCGACCATCGATCCGTCGACCGTCCGCTCCGGCCGCGACTTCGGCGGTTCCGTGACCGTGACGAACACGGGGTCGGCGCCGGCCACGCTCGACAGCGGCCAGCCGGCAACCGCGATCGTGTTCCGGGCCGGGTCGAATCGGGCGGTGGGTGTCTACACGGGGGCGATCGCGGGAACGGGCTACGGCGGGACCCTGGCACCTGGGGAATCGCTCGTCTTCGACGTCCTCGGCGGGACGGCAAGCTGCGATCCCGCCCTCGGCTATGCACTGCCGCCCGGGAGCTACGACGTCCGCGTCATCGTCGACGCGTACACGATGCACGAGACCGCGCCGACCGAGTTCGCGTACCTCCTCTCCGAGCCGGTCCCGCTCACGATCGTCCCCTGACGCGCGGCGGCCCTCAGTCCCAGAGGTCGACCTGCGGCAGTCCGGCGGTCCCGAGCGCCTCGTTCAGCTCGGCGATGTGCGAGATGTCGTGGGCGAAGACCCGCTGGATGACCGACCCGCGGGTGTGGACCCACGAGTCGTCCCACTCGGGGCGACGCAGCACCTCGTCGAGCCGGTCGATGGTCCAGGTCTCGAGGCATCGCTCGACGATCCGGAACGTCGAGTCGAGCGCGGCAGCCAGGGCCTCGGCGCCGAGCACGTGCTCCAGGTCGTCGTCCCCGGGGCAGTCGAAGCCCGCGTTCGGGAACGGGGTCGCGTCGGCTCCGGGCTCGCCGGCGAAGTCACAGAGCCAGAACACGCGCTGGCACGCCGCGTGCCCAACGGTCGCCCAGAGCGGCCACCGCTCCGGCGACGGCCGGATGGCCAGCTGCGCGTCCGTCAGCGTGGCGACGACCTCGCGGAACCGGCGGTTGTAGCGCGGCCAGTTGCTGTACGCAGGGCGAATGATCGGGCTGGTCATGGGCTCCAACCTACTCGCGGATTCCGGCCGGATCCTGTCACGTCCCCTTCATCGCCGTCCGGATACAGAAACAGGGCCCGAAGGCCCTGCCGTCTGTCTGGGGTCGCGATGGTGGGCGATACTGGATTCGAACCAGTGACCTCGCGGATGTGAACCGCGCGCTCTAACCGACTGAGCCAATCGCCCCGGTCCGCCCCGGCCCGGCGGCCGGAATCGGGCGGCGATCATACACCGAGGTCCGGCCACCGAGCGACCAGCGAGGCCCGATCGACGCCGTCGAGGGCGACGACCTTGCGCCGGCCCGTGGCGCCCGAGACGAGCCGCGCCGCACGCCGCGGCACGCCGGCGGCATTGGCCAGCAGGCGGAGGACGGACTCGTTCGCCGCGCCGTCGGCCGGGGCCGCGGCGACCCGGACGAGGAGCTGACCGTCACGGACGCCGTCGATCGCGTCGCGGCCGCCCCGCGGCGTGACGCGGACCGGGACCCTGACCTCGCCGGGGCCCGGCCGGGTCACGGCAGGACGCGGATGATCGTTCCGAGGACGAGGATGACGATGAGTGGCGAGAGGTCGAACATGCCGCCCTTCGGCAGCACGTTGCGGATCGGGGCGAGGATCGGCTCCGTCACGGCGAAGAGGAACTGCCCCAGCGCCGACTTGCCGCGAGGGTCCTGCTCGATGTAGGAGAGCAGCACCCGGCCGATGACCATGAACTCGAAGGCGAGCAGCAGGAACTTGAGGAAGTTGGTGATGAACTCGGTGGCCACGGCGCGAGTCTAGCGGCTACCCGGGGTGCGGGGTCCGCGGCGCGGCCGGCCGCTCCCCGAACAGGGCTCGCCCGACGCGGACGATCGTCGCACCCTCCTCCACCGCGACCTCGAAGTCGTCGCTCATCCCCATCGAGAGCTCGGCGCCCAGCGCCGGCCAGTCGCGGCGGAGCGATTCCGAGAGCCGGCGCAGCGCGACGAAGGTGGCGCGGGCGGCCTCCGCTTCGGCGACGAGGCGCCCGACGGTCATGAGGCCGCGGACCTCGAGCCGTCGGAGGGCGAGAACGCGTGGCAGCGCCGCCGGCAGCGCGGCCGGCGCAAAGCCGGCCTTCCCCGGATCGGCGTCGACGTTGACCTGGAGGAGCACCGGGAGCGGCTCCGGCCGCAGCTCGGCAGCAAGCCGGTCGAGCCGTTCGGCGAGCGGGACCGAGTCGACCGTCTGGACGAGGTCGAAGGCCTCGACGGCGCGGCGCGCCTTGTTCGACTGGAGGGGCCCGACGAGATGCCAGCTTGCCCCCGGCACGGCGTCGATCTTGTCGAGGGCCTCCTGGACCCGGTTCTCCCCGAGGACGTCGAGCCCGGCGGCCACCGCCGCCCGCAGCCGCGGCGCGGGCACGGTCTTGGACACCGCGACCAGACGGACGTCGGCCGGGCCGCGCCCGACACGCCGGCACGCCTCGCCGATCTGGTCGAGCACCCTCACCCGGGCCGCGGCGAGCGCCGCAACCTCGTCCGGATCCGGACTCACGGGCGCCCGTCCCGCGGCCGTTCAGCGTCAGGCACGTGCCGGCCGCGGCGCGTCAGTCCCGGCGCCAAGGCGGAGCCGAGCACGCGAGCGAGCGCACCAGGCGGTGCCGGCAGCGGCGCCGCAGGCGAGTCCGCCGCAAGGCGACGGCGAGGACGCGAACGAGCGCACTCGGATGTGCGTGAGCGAGCGCCCGCAGCCGTCAACGCCGCGGCGGGCCGCATCCAGCGCCGCCGGCGTCGACGACGCCGCCCCTACTTGGGGCGGCGGAGGAAGCTCGGAATCTCGAGGTCGTCCGCGTCGTAGGCGGCGCGCTTGACCGGCACCGGCTCCCCCACCGACCGGCCGCCGGCCTTCGCCGCAGCCTCGTCCGGGCGGGCCTCGGGAGCGTCGGGGACGCCGGCATCGTTGAGCTGCGTCCGCTGTCGCTCGAGCTCCTCGAGGAAGTCGCGGGTGACGCGGCCCGTGCCGTCGGTCGAGCCGGCGGCGGCATGGTCCGTGGAGCGCCCGACCGTCCGACGCCCGTCGAAGCCCGTGGCGATGACCGTGATCATCACCTCGTCGCCGAGGCGCTCGTTGAAGCTCGTCCCGAAGATGATGTTCGCCTCCGGGTCCGCCGCGGCGCGGATCTCCTCGGCCGCTTCCGTCACTTCGTAGAGCGAGAGCGTCGACGAGCCCGTGACGTTGAAGAGGATCCCCTGGGCCCCGTTGATGTTCACCTCGAGGAGCGGGCTCGAGATGGCCTGGCGAGCGGCCTCGACGGCGCGGTTCTCGCCCGATGCCCGGCCGATGCCCATGAGCGCCGAGCCGGCGTCCTTCATGATCGCGCGGACGTCGGCGAAGTCGAGGTTGATGAGCCCCGGGACCGTGATGATGTCGCTGATGCCCTGGACGCCCTGGCGCAGGACGTCGTCGACGACCCGGAAGGCATCGAGGATCGAGGTGTTCTTCTGGACGACGTCCTTGAGGCGGTCGTTCGGGATCGTGATCAGGGTGTCGACCTTGCCCTTCAGATCCTCGGCCGACTTCTCCGCGGTCAGCTTCCGCTTCGCCCCCTCGAACGTGAACGGCTTCGTCACGACGCCGATGGTGAGGGCACCGGCCGCCTTCGCGAGCTCGGCGACGACGGGCGCCGCGCCGGAGCCGGTGCCGCCGCCGAGGCCCGCGGTGATGAAGACCATGTCCGAGCCCTCGAGGGCCGTCGCGATCTTGTCCGCGTCCTCCTCGGCCGCCCGCTGGCCGATCGACGCGTCGCCGCCGGCGCCGAGGCCGCGGGTGATCTTGTCGCCGACCCGGATCTTGTGCGGGGCGTCCGACTGCAGCAGGGCCTGCGCGTCCGTGTTCAGGGCGATGAACTCGACGCCCATCATCTCGGCGCGGATCATCCGGTTGACGGCGTTACTGCCCCCGCCGCCGACACCGATGACGCGGATGAGCGCGAAGTTCTCTGAATCCGAACGCAGGGCCACCGTACTCCTCCAATGGCCTTCCCGGGGCCGGTGCTGTCCGTCTTGTCGGGTGACCCGGAGCAGTCCTTGGGGGCACTCACCGCGCGCTCGGGGTCGTCGGGCGAGTCTACCATCGGGGGCCTCGTCCCGTGCCCCCCGAATCCGCCGCCGGGGGTGGAAAGGCGGTTGAAAACCGGCTCCCGGGACATCGCTCGCGGAGCGCCCCCAACCGCCCCGGGAACGGCGTCGCGCCGGGCTGGCGGGCTTCCTGCCGGGCCGCGGATTCGCTAGGCTTGGACCGTCGCCGCGTGCCGTGCACGAGCAGCGGCAGCATCGTGAGGCGGGCCGATGCCGGCACTCATCGTCATCGCGGTGCGGCTCCTCGTGCCGCTGACGATCCTTCGCTGGCCACTGGCCGGCGGCGTCCTCTCGATGCTCGTCGACGCCCTCGACGTCGTCCTCGTCGACGCCGTCGCTCGGGCCCTGGATCAGCCGCGCGAGTTCGGCCCGTTCTATGCCCAGATCGACAAGTGGCTCGACCTGTACTACCTGGGCCTCGAGCTCGTGGTCGTGCGACGCTGGCCGGAGCGCCTGCCGCGGCGGGCGGCAACGGCCCTGTTCGCCTGGCGCCTGGTGGGGGTGATCCTCTTCGAGATCACGGCCTACCGGCCGCTCCTCGTCCTGTTCCCGAACCTCTTCGAGAACCTCTACCTCTACGTGCTCGTCGTCCGTCGCTGGTTCCCGCGACTCATGCCCCGGACCGTTGCCCAGACCGTGCTCGTCCTCGTCATCCTGCTCGTCCCGAAGCTCGTCCAGGAATGGGTCCTCCACTGGGAGCAGCTGCACCCGTGGCAGTGGCTGCGCGAGACGTTCGTCGTCCCGATCCTGGGGCGCTGACGCGCGTCCACGTCACCGTGGAACGCCGGGCCGTCCGGTGCGTCGGTCTGATCGGTTGATGGACGCAGCCTGGATCGCTCCGCGTGCCGTCCGTCGGGTTCAGCGGCGGGAGGGAACGCCAGGCGAGCCAGCCAGCCACCGGACCCGCCAGCAGCGGCCGGATGGAACGGCCGGCGGTCCATCGCGGCGCGGGTCCGTCCGGCGGCGCGGGGTCCCTCCGCCGCCGCGACCGGGCGCGCCGGATGGGAGCCCCTACGGGAAGATGCTGCGGAGCGCGTCCCGGAAGCGGCCGAGGATCCCGAAGGCGGGCGCCGACTCGTAGCGTGCCGGCTCGCCGTCCGCGAGCGAGCGGGCGCCCCAGTGGAGCAGCCCGATCGCGGTCGCGTAGGCGGGGGTCAGGATCGAGTCCGTCAGGCCGCCGACGCCGGTCGGGGCCACGACCCGGACGGGCATCTGGAGGACCTCGCGACCGAGCTCGGCGATGCCGGAGAGCTGGGCCGCCCCGCCGGTCAGGATCAGCCCGGCCGGGAGCATCCCCGCCCCGGCGGACCGCATCTCCGCCCCGAGCAGCTCGAAGGTCTCGCGCATCCGGGCCTCGATGACCTGGCACAGCTCGAGGCGGCTGACGTTCCGACCGGCCTCCTCGCCGAGGACCGAGACGCTGATCTCCTCGTCGTCGGCGATGCCCCGAAGGTCGCACGTCCCGTGCCGGATCTTCAGCTCCTCCGCGACCGGGAGCGAGGTCTTGATCCCGATCGCGATGTCGTTCGTCACGAAGTTCCCGCCGACCGGCAGGACGCTCGTGTGGAACGGCGAGCCCTCGTTGAACATCGCGAGGTCGATCGTCCCGGCGCCGAGGTCGGCGATCGCGACGCCGAGCTCCTTCTCGGTCTCCGAGGCGACGGCATCGGAGGCGGCCAGGGCGTTCGCGACCCGCTCGTCGATCTTCACCCCGGCCGCGGCGACGCACTTCGTGAGGTTCTGGACCGCCGTCGCGGGCGCGGTGACGATGTGGGTCTCGACCTCGAGGCGGAGGGCGCTCATCCCGAGCGGATCCTTCACCCCTTCCTGGCCGTCGACGATGAAGCCCCGCCGCTCGACGTGGAGCACCTCGCGGTTCGACGGGATCGCCACCGCCCGTGCGACCTCGATCGCCCGGAGGACGTCCTCGCGGCTGATCTCGCGGTCGTGCGCCGTGACGGCGACCTGGCCGGTCGAGTTGAGGCTCTCGACCTGGGCGCCGCCGACGCCGACGAACGCCTTGTCGATCTTCCAGCCCGAGAGGCGCTCCGCCCGCTCGACGGCGTCGCCGATCGAGCGGACCGTCTGCTCGATGTTCACGACGGCGCCCTTCTTGAGGCCCGACGAGGGCACCGTGCCGTGGCCGATGACGGTCACCCGTCCGTCGCGGCTCACCTCGCCGATGAGCGCGCAGACCTTGCTCGTGCCGACGTCGATGCCGACGAGGACTCCTTCGACCACCGTGTTGCCTGCTCCCTCCGGGATGACCCGGCTCAGATGAAGTGCCGCCGGATCAGGGCGACGTTATTGAAGATCCGCAAGCCGAAGTTGATGAGCGCGACGAGGTAGAGGTCGAGGCTCAGGCGATCGCCGATGAACGTCAGGATCACGGCGACGACGGCGTTCGTGACGAAGCCCGAGATGAAGATCCGATTGTCGTAGACCCCGTCGAGCTCCGCCCGGACCGCTCCGAGGACCGAGTCGAGGGCCGCGAGGATCGCGACGGCCGAGTAGCGGCTGAAGTCGAAGCTGACGTTGACGTTGAGGACGAGCCCGAGCAGGACGCCCACCAGCAGGCCTGCCAGGGGGAGGAACAAGGTGCGTCGCCCTCGTAGCGGTGCGTTTCGGCAAGGCTACCCGACGCGCGCGGAGCGCAGCAACCCGAGCGGCGCTGGGCGCGCCGGCGGCGCCGGCGAGGGCCCGGTTCGTCACGGCACCGCGCTCGGTGCGGGGCTCGGGGCAACCTCGGTGGGCCGCGGGATGTACGTTCCCTCCTCCGCCGTCGACAGGATGACGGTGGCGATCGTCGGCTCGCGGCCGGCGAGCAGGCTCCGGAGGAGCCGGACCTGGCCCGGCACGATCTCGGGCGTCCGGGCGCTCGGCGTGTAGAGCCCGAAGATCGCGATCCACGAGCTCGGGACCGTCCCGACGACGAAGCCGTTCGCCTCGGTCACGGAGACGACGAGCGCCTCGGCGACGGTCCCGACATCGGCCGGGACGATCGAGCCGAGCCGCGTCGCGGCGTCGAGGTCGACCGGATCGATGCGGTCCCCCACGACGAGCGTCGCGGACGCCGCCCGACCGTCGTGGATCAGGGGCAGCCCGGCCTCGGCCAGGGCCGCGGGCTCGGCCTCGGCGAAGAGCACGCCGCCCCGGTCCACGAGGAAGCGCGTCTCCCCGACCGCCCAGCCGAGGATCGCCTCGCGCTCGACGACCCGCACGACGAGCGTGTCGGGCAGCGCGACCTCCACCGTGGCCGCGGCCACGCCGGGCAGGTCCGCGATCCGTGCCTCGAGCGGCGCGACGGTGAGCCGGAAGAGGTTCGTCCCCGCCGGGATGGCGATCGCCGCCTCGACGTCTGCCGCCGCGGTCCATCGGAGCTCGGGGATCTCCGCCCGGGCATAGGTGAAGGCCGGGGTCGCGGCAAGCCCGTAGACGCCGCCGAGCGAGGCGAGGATGCCGAGCACCGCGCCGGCACGTGCCGGCGTGAACCGTGGCAGTCGCGTGGGTCGCGGCAGCCCGAGCCGGGCACCCCGCGGGATCGGGTTCGTGCCGCTGGTGCTCGCGACCCGGCCGGAGCCGGCACCGGGCCCGCCGAGGCCGAGCCCGCCCATCGGCCGGGCCCCGGGACCGGTGGATCGCCGCGTCGAGCGGGTGCCCGCGCGGAGGCCCGCGCCGCGCGGTCCGGAGCGGCGCCCGGGGAGCCTCACCGGGCCGCGCTCATCGGGGCAGGTCGGCCGGGGTGAGCCGGCTCGCGGCCCGCGCGGCGTGCCGCTCGAGGGCGAGCTCGAGGATGCGCCGGCAGACGGCGGTGAAGTCGAGCCCCGCCTCGGCCGGCATCGTCGGGAAGAGGCTGATCGCGGTGAAGCCCGGGATCGTGTTGATCTCGGACAGGTACGCCTCGTCCCCGCGGACGAGGAAGTCGACCCGCGCGAACCCCTCCGCGGCGACGGCCCGGTAGGCGTCCCGCGCGAGCTTCCGAAGCGTCTGGCGGAGGATCTCCGGCACCTCCGCATGGGTCGAGGTCTCGGACAGGCCGGGCGTGTACTTCGCGGCGTAGTCGTAGAACTCGTGGCCGGCGACGATCTCGCCGGGGCCGTAGATCCCCAGCGGCGGTTCCGTCCCGATGACCGAGACCTCGAGGTCGCGCGCCCCGGCGAGGTACGCCTCCACGATCGCCAGCGTGTCGTACCGGAACGCGAGCTCGAGGGCGGCGGCGCGCTCGCCCGCGCCGTGGGCCAGGGTCATCCCGACCGAGCTCCCGAGGCGCGCCGGCTTGACCATGAGCCGGGCGTCGCCGGTGCCCGCGGCGAATGCCTCGAGCTCGCCGAGGACCCCGTCCGGTTCCGCCTGCCAGCGCGCCGATCGGATCTCGCGCCACTCGACGACAGGCAGTCCGAGCCCCCGCCAGATCCGCTTCTGCATCGCCTTGTCCATCCCGACCGCCGAGCCGAGGACGCCGGAGCCGGTGTACGGCACGCCGACCGCGTCGAGCAGCGCCTGGACGGTGCCGTCCTCGCCGAACGGCCCGTGGAGGGCGATGAAGACGACCGGTGCCGGATCCGCCGCAGCCAGGCGATCGATCGCCGCGCCGACGGAGATCGGCCCTTCCGCCCCGAGGGCGATCGGGTCGTCGTAGGCAGCCCCGGTCCGGTCGGCTCGTTCGTGGTCCGGCGGCAGCCACCACCACCGGCCGTCGAGGTCGATGAGGACCTGGCGGACGTCGAGGCCGTCGCCCCGGAGCGCTGCGGCGATCGCGGTGCCCGAGACGATCGACACGTCGTGCTCCGCGGACGGGCCGCCGAGCACGACGGCGACCGGTGTGGCCGGCGGATCGTGGTGCAGCAGCGGCACGGGCATCAAGCGTCCTCCCCGGTCCAGGCGGACCAGTCGCCGACGAACTCGACCTCGAACCGGAGGTCGATCCCGTCGCTCGCCCGAATCGTCGCACGGACGTGGTCGGCGAGCCGGCGGACGTCGGCGGCCCGGCCGCCCTTCTCGCTGATGATGAAGTTTGCGTGCTTCTCGCTGACGACGGCACTGCCGATCCGGTGGCCCTTGAGCCCGGCCCGATCGATGAGCAGCCCGGCGGCCGGCCCGCCGTCGGGGTTGCGGAAGACGCTCCCCGCCGACGGGAGGCCGAGCGGCTGGTGCGCC
>DASUMJ010000219.1:0-2634 GCA_036277775.1 Candidatus Limnocylindrales bacterium | reverse complement strand
GAGCGGGAGCGACGGCGCCGGCGGATCGGGCGCCGGCTCCGGGAACAGCGGCACCGGCGGCACGCCGGGCGCTGCGAACCGATACGACGCACTCCCGATGATCGACCTCGCGACCCTCGCCGACCACCTCGGCGCGGTGGTTCGGATCGGCGGGCTCGTCGCGGGCCGCACGCCGGACGGGTTCACGCTCGACGACGGGACGGCGGTCGCGCTCGTGCGGCTCGAGGGCGATGCCGCGGCCTTCCTCGAGCTGATCCGCGCCGGCGACGCCCTCGGGGCCGCGGGCCGCGTCGTGCCCGGCGCCGACGGCACGCCGGTCGTCGTCGCGTCGGACCCGGCCGCGCTCGTCCGCCTCGGCACGCTCGGTGAGGCCGTGCCGCTGGCCGCCGAACGCACGCCATCGCCGTCGCCGACGGCTTCAACGCGCCCCGTCTCGGCCGGCCTGGCGGGCCCGTTCGAGGGCATCGGCGGCGGCTGGGTCGGGCTCGCGGGCGTCCTGCTTCTGTCCGGCGGCTCGCTCCTCGTGACGGCCCTTCGGCGGCGCCGGGCCCACGTTCGGCTGGCAAGGGTCATGGCAGGCCGGCTGGCGGCCCTCCGGGGCCCTTCCGGATCGGCTTGACGCCCGTTTGAACGTGCGTCTACCCTTGCCCGAGCCTCGCGCCGCGAGGCGGGCGCCACGAACGAGGAGAGTCGGGCTTGCCGAACGCGGACCGCCGCGTCGCGCTCCCCGTCGGGGAGCGGCAGTACCACATCGATCTCGGCCCCGGAGAGCTGGCCGAGTACATCCTCCTCCCCGGCGACCCAGACCGCACCGCCAAGATCGCGACGCTCCTCGATTCCATCGAGATGGAGCGCCGCCATCGCGAGTTCGCGTCGGTGACCGGCACCTACAAGGGCTTGCGCGTCTCGATCGTCTCGACCGGCATCGGGACCGACAACGTCGAGATCGTGATCGCCGAGATCCTCGCGATCACGAAGCGGGCCACGTTCATCCGCGTCGGCTCGTGCGGCGGGCTCCAGCCGGAGACCCGGTCCGGCGACCTGTGCATCACGTCGGGAGCCGTCCGGCTCGAGACGACGACGAGCTGGTACGTATCGGACGGCTACCCGGCGGTGGCCCATCATGAGGCGGTCAGCGCGCTCATCGAGGCGGCCCACCGCCTGGGGCACCGGTACCACGTGGGGATCACCGCCACGGCCCCGGGGTTCTTCGGTGCGCAGGGACGACCGATCCCCCAGCTTCCCATCCGATACCCTGACCTCGCGGAGGACATGGCCCGACAGCGGGTGATGAACTTCGAGATGGAGGCATCGGCACTGCTCGTGCTCGCGGGGCTTGCTCAATGCCGGGCTGGCGTCGTGTGCGCGGTATTCGCTGAGCGGACCACCGGGAACTTTCCCGTCGGGGCCGCGAAGGATGCGGCGGAGGCAGCGTGCGTGGAGACGGGGCTCGAGAGCCTCCGGATCCTCGCCGACATGGATCGCCGCGCGGTTGAGGCCGGCACGGATCGCTGGAGACCGTCGCTCGGCATGTAGTCAGATCGCGACTCCGGGCGCACGCCCCGGGGCGCAGGGAGCCCGAGGAGGAGCTGTACCGATGGCACAGGCCTACTGCGTCAAGGACAAGATGAAGGTCGAAGTCCAGAACCCGCAGCAGATCACCATGAAGAACGGCAAGCCGGCGCTCCAGGGCACCTGCCCGAAGTGCGGCACGAAGGTGTTCAAGATCGGGGGCTGACGTCCTCGTCGCCACATTCCTGGACCCCCCACCGGGCGACCGGCGGGGGGTTCGGTGATTCCCGGCCCGATCCGGGCCGTATCCTCAGGTCGATGCCGACCGCCGGGCGCCACGATCCCGTCCTCGCCCTGGACCTCGGGGCGAGCCGGATCCGTGCCGCGGTCGTCACGGCCGACGGGCAGGTCCTCGCCCGGCGGGACGGTCGCACGCCCGGAGCCGACGGACCGGATGCGGTCGTCGCCGCCTGCATCGACCACCTCCGCGGCGTGCGCCGCGACGCCGGGCCCGCCGTCGCCGCGCGGCTCGGCGGAGCGGGGCTGTCCGCGCCCGGCCCGGTGGATCCCCGTGCCGGCACCCTCGTCGAGCCGCCGAACATCGGGCCGGGCTTTCGCGACGTCCCGTTCGCGGCCCCGATCGCTGCGGCCCTGGGGCTCCCGGCCGCGCTCGAACGGGACACGCATGTCGCGGCCCTCGCGGAGCTGGCGTTCGGGGCGGCACGCGGCTGCCGGGACTTCCTGTACCTCACGGTGTCGACCGGCTTCGGTGGCGCGATCGTCATCGGCGGACGGCTCTACGGAGGGCCGGACGGCGTCGCGGGCGAGCTCGGCCACGTCGTGGTGGACCTGGACGGCCCGCCGTGTGCCTGCGGCGGCCGCGGCCACATCGAGGCGATCTGCTCCGGCAGCGGCATTGCCCGGCTCGCCACCGAGGCGGCCCGCGCCGGCCGCTCGCCGGAGCTCGCGGCGCGCCTGGAGGCACGGGCGCCCGGCCCCCTCGAGGGCCGTGACGTCGCCGCGGCCGCCGACGCCGGCGACCCGGAGGCCGTCGCGATCCTGGAGCGTGCCCGCACGGCGTTCGCCGCGGTCGTCGTGAGCCTCGTGAACGTCTTCGCGCCG
>DASUMJ010000218.1:0-40427 GCA_036277775.1 Candidatus Limnocylindrales bacterium | reverse complement strand
GGCGTCCGGGCCATCCGGACGATCGGCGCGATGATCTCCGCAAGCGGCGTCCCGCCGGCCTCGGCGAGCTCGTACCGGACCCGGGTCATCGGCTTCTCGAGCCGGAGGACGCGGGTCAGGTCGATCGGCGTGGCGCACAGGACGAGGTCGGCGTCGACGGCGTTGAGCGTCGCCTCGAGCTCGTGGACCTGGTCCTGGCCGTAGCCCATCGCCGGGACGAGCGGCTCGAGCAGCGGGTAGCGATCCAGGACCTCGCGGATCGATCCGACGGCGGCCGGCCGCGGGTCGACGAGGCGCGCCGCACCGAACCGCCGGGCGGCCACGACCCCGGCGCCGTAGGACATCCCGCCGTGCGTGAGCGTGGGGCCGTCCTCGACGACGACGACGCGCCGTCCCTCGATCGGCGGCCCGACGAGGGTGAGGTCGGATCGGGCGGTCAGGATGTCGGCGGTCGGATTGAGCTCGTGGACGGACTCCCGGACGGCCTCCACCGCGTGCGGCTCGGCCGAGTCGATCTTGTTGATGATCACGACGTCGGCCATCCGGACGTTCGTCTCGCCGGGGTGGTAACGGCGCTCGTCACCGTTCCGGAGCGGGTCGGCGACGACGACGTAGAGATCGGGCCTGTAGAACGGGAAGTCGTTGTTGCCGCCGTCCCAGAGGATGACGTCGGCCTCGGTCTCGGCCTGGCGGAGGATGGCCTCGTAGTCGACCCCCGCATAGACGATCCGCCCGGCGTCGAGGTGCGGCTCGTATTCCTCGCGCTCCTCGATCGTCGTCTCGTACCGGTCGAGGTCGGCGTACGTGGCGTAGCGCTGGACGGCCTGGGCGGCGAGGTCGCCGTACGGCATCGGATGGCGGATGACGACCGGCCGCAGCCCCTCGGCCGCGAGCATCGCGGCAAGGTACCGGGTCGTCTGGCTCTTCCCGGAGCCGGTCCGGGTCGCCCCGACGGCGAGGACGGGCCGGCGACTGGCGATCATCGTCCGGCGCGGCCCGAGGAGCTCGAAGTCCGCGCCGGCGGCGAGCGCCCGCGACGCCGCGTGCATGACCGTGTCGTGGGAGACGTCGCTGTAGGCGAAGACCACGGTGTCGACCTGATGCTCCCGGACGATCGCCTCGAGGTCGGTCTCGGAACGGATCGGGATGCCCTCGGGGTAGAGGCGTCCTGCCAGCTCGGGCGGGTAGCGGCGGTCGGCGATGCCCGGGATCTGGGTTGCGGTGAACGCGACGACCTCGACGCCGGGATCGTTGCGGTAGGCGACGTTGAAATCATGGAAGTCGCGGCCCGCCGCGCCCATGATGAGGACTCGCTTGCGATGCATGGCAGCCTCCGTTCGGGGCGCGACCGGCTCCCGCAGACCCGGCGGCCCGACCCGCACCACCATCACCCCGGCCGGGCGCCGGCGCATCGGCCGTTCGGCGTCGCCTCGCGTGCCGAACGACCCGTCCGCCGTGCGGCGGCTGGATCCGCGGGCCGGCCGACCCGGCGAAGCGGTGGCGTTCGACTCTGGTGCCGGGGCCGCGGGTCGGCGACCCTCATCCGGCAAGGAGACTGCCGATGCTGACCGTTCGCGACGTCATGACCACCGACGTCATCACCGTTCGACCCGAAACGCCGCTGGCCGACGTTGCCCGCGAGCTCGTGAACCGCCGGATCAGCGGGGTTCCCGTCGTCGATTCCGGAGGTGCCGTCCTCGGCATCGTTTCGGAGGCGGACTTCCTCATCAAGGGCGAAGGCCACGACGGCGTGCACCATCGGCCCCTGGCGCGGCTGTTCGGCGAGTCGACCGCGTCGCGAGCGAAGCTCGCGAAGATCGCGGCGACGACGGCCGGCGAGGCGATGACGTCACCGGCCGAGACGATCGGTCCGTCCGCCTCCGTCAGCCACGCAGCGGCACGGATGAGCCAGCTGAAGGTCAATCGGTTGCCGGTCGTCGATGACGGCAAGCTCGTCGGGATCGTGACCCGCGCCGACCTCGTCCGGGCCTATGCGCGCTCCGACGAGGACCTCGCCCGGTCGATCCGCGAGGACGTGCTCCTTCGGTCGCTGTGGCTCGACCCGGCGGCGTTCGAGGTCGCGGTCGACGACGGTGTCGTCACGATCACCGGGTCGGTGCAGCGCCGTTCGATGGCCGAGATCGTCGAGCGGGTGATTGCCATGGCACCGGGCGTCGTCGCGGTTCGGGCGAACCTCGGCTGGATCGAGGACGACAGCGGGTTCCGCCCGGTGTCGATCGACCCCGAGTTTCCGCACAGCCCGCGCTGACCCGGGTCCGGGTGCGCCGGCATCGGGCGTCGTAACAGCTCGCCGCGGCGAGCGTCGGACCACCAGGAGGTGCTCCCATGTCTGCATTCCAGCCCGTGGCGGGGAGGCCACGGCGCCGATCGCTGATCCGGCGCGTCATCGTCGCCCTCGTCGCCGTCGCCGTCATCGCCCTCGTCGGCTTCGTCGGCTACGTGGCCGCCATCGGCCCCGAGCTGTTCATGCGCCCGACCCCGGCGGCTGACTGCCGCACGCCCATGGACCGGTTCGGCTGGGAGTACGAGGCGATCAACTACGACGTCGCCGACGACGCGGCGCTCCGATCGGCGAACGCCGACATGACCGACTGCGCGAGCCAGGGTGCGACCGCCGGCGCCGACGTCGTCGCGGCCGACGGCGTGCCCATCGGCGGCTGGTACATCCCCGCCGCCGACGGCGCCGGTCCCACGGCCACGACCGTCATCCTCGTCCATGGCTGGGGCGACAACAAGAGCGGCCTGCTCAAGTACGCGACCGCCTTCCACGACCGGTTCAACGTGGTTGCCTTCGATCTCCGGAACGGCGGCCGGAGCGGCTCGAAGGACACGACCTTCGGCCTCGCCGAGCAGGACGACCTCGAGGCGATCATCGACTGGCTGGTCCGTGAGAAGGGGCCGGATCACATCGCGGTCATGGGCAACTCGATGGGCGGCGGCACGACCCTGATCGCAGCCGCCGACGACCCGCGGATCGAGGCCGTGATCCTCGACTCGACGCACGCCCGCGTCCGCGAGCTCCTGGACCGGCGAATGGACGTCGACGAGGGCCTGCCCGCCGTCCCCACGACGTGGGCGGTGATGACGAGCATGCGCCTCCGGTTCGGCTACGACCTCGACCAGGCGGATCCCGTGAACTTCATCGCGGATCTCGGCGACCGGCCGCTCCTCGTCGTCCACGGCACCGCGGACCGGCACGACGTGCCGTCGAAGAGCGCCGACGTCAACGTCGCGGAGGCGGAGTCGTCGGGCGTGGACGTCGAGCTCCGGATGTGCGAGGGCGGCGAGCACGGCAAGCTCGTCGAGGCCTGCCCGGACGACTGGGCCGCGTGGACGGTCTCGTTCCTCGACCGGGTGTTCCCGCCCGGCGGCTGAGCTTCAGGACGGCCCTGCGGCAGCCGGATCGAGCGGGACCTCCATCCCGGAGACGCCGTGGAGCGTCCAGCCGAACGCCACGCACATGGCCGCGAGGACCGCGGCGGCGGTCGCGCAGACCGCGATGAACAGAATCGCCTTGTAGGCCGGCGACGCCTCGACGATCGTCTCCCGGATCAGCTGCACGCGAGGACCTCCGCACGGGACGCCCTGGCACCGCCCCGGGAATCCCGGCGCGCCTACCTCCTCCTGCCAGTCTCCGACCGTCCGATGCTCGCGGGGTAGTGCCGGAGGACCGGGTTCTGCCGGGACCGTCGCGCCGGTGGCGCTCTCAGGGGCCTCTCATCCGGCGGCTGTTCCATGGTGCCGACCGGCAGCGACTACCATCGGCGAACCGATGCGTCGGCCCGGACGTGGCGACCGGAGGGAGACGGCGATGCATCTCCTCGTCATCGAGGACGACGAGCGGCTCGGGCGGGTGCTGAAGCGCCTGCTCGAGGAGGATCGCCATGTCGTGGACCTCGCCGTGGACGGCGAGACCGGGCTGGACCTCGCCGAAGCCGACGGCATCGACGCCGTGATCCTCGACATCGGGCTGCCCGACATCTCCGGCATCGAGGTCGCCCAGCGCCTCCGGAAGCGCGGCAGCCAGACGGCGATCCTCATGCTCACCGCCCGCGACACGGTCTCGGATCGCGTCGCCGGCCTCGACGCCGGCGCCGACGACTACCTCGTGAAGCCGTTCGCATACGAGGAGCTCGCCGCGCGCCTCCGGGCGCTCGGCCGCCGCGCCGAGCCCGGTCCGCGCCGGGCCGCCCCGCGGATCGAGGTCGGGCCGATCGCCCTCGACGAGGCGGCTCGCCGCGTCACGGTCCGCGGCCGGAACGTCGACCTGAGCCCGCGGGAGTTCTCCCTCCTCGAGTGCTTCCTGCGCCATCCCGGCCAGGTCCTGACCCGCGACCAGCTCCTCGACCAGGCCTGGCCCTACAGCGTCGCCGTGACCCCGAACGCGGTCGATGCCTACGTCCACTACCTCCGGACGAAGCTCGGCGACGCCGGCGACCGCGTCGAGACGGTCCGCGGCGTCGGCTACCGCCTCAGCGATGCCTGACGGTCCGGGTCTCCAGGGGCCCGACGCCGCCGAGGCCGCGGCCCTCGCGAGCGACGCCGCGCTCGTCCGCTCGGTCGGTCGGCGCCTCGTCGCCTGGGCCGCCGGGACGACGTTCCTCGTCCTCATCGTCCTGGCGATCGCCCTGTACGTGAGCGTCTCGAGCACCCTCGAGGCGAGCGGCGTCCGGCAGCTCGATCTTCGCATCGACACGCTCCGCGGCCTCGTCGAGGGACCCGGTCCGGGGCCGCGGCCGGGCCAGGACGACCTCCCGACCGGCTACATCTTCGGTGGCGGCAGCTCGGGCACGTTCGCGATCGTCCTGGACGCCGACGGCGACGTCCTGACGCCGCGCGACCCGGACCTGCCGGACGGGATGCCGAATGCGGCCTCGCTCGCCGCGGCCCTCGAGAGCGGGCGCGACGTCCGCGTCGGGACGGCCGCCGAGACCCCGGTCCGGATCCTGACGCGGCCGGTCCAGAGCCGCATCGGAACGGTCTACGTCCAGGTCTTCCAGGACCGGACGGCCGAGCAGCGGACCCTCCAGGCGCTGCTCGCGGTCCTCCTCGCCGGGGGCGCGGTCGTCGTCCTCGTCGCGGTCGGGTTCGGGACCGTCTACTCGCGCCGCGCGCTCGGGCCGATCCGGGACTCGCTCGCCGCCCAGCGTCGGGCGCTCCGCCGCCAGCGGGAGTTCGCGGCCGACGCGAGCCACGAGCTGCGGACGCCGCTCACGGTGATCCGCGCATCGGTCGACCATCTGCGCCGGCACCGCGACGAGCCGGTCGCTCGGGTCGGTGACGCGCTCGAGGACATCGGGGCGGAGGTCGACCATCTCGCGCGCCTCGTCGACGAGCTCCTGATCCTCGCCCGCTCGGATTCCGGGGCGGTGACGCTCGAGCGGCTGCCGGTCGACCTCGGGGACGTGGCGGCGGACGCGGCGTCGTCGCTCGCCGGGCCGGCGGCCCAGCGCGGGGTCGCCGTCGAGGTCGACCCGGAGCCGGCGGTCGTGACCGGTGACGCCGCTCGCCTCCGGCAGCTCGTCCTCATCCTCGTCGACAACGCCGTGCAGCACAGCCCTCGCGACGCGCTCGTCCGGGTCGCGGTCCGTCGCGAGGGGGTCGCCGCGGTGCTGAGCGTCGAGGACCGCGGCCGCGGGATCCGCGACGAGGACCTGCCGCGGCTCTTCGAGCGGTTCTGGCGTGGTCCCGGCGCGCCGCCCGGCGGCTCCGGGCTCGGCCTCGCGATCGGCGCCTGGATCGTCGACGGCCACGGCGGCCGGATCGAGGCCGCCAACCGCGACGGCGGGGGTGCCCGGTTCACCGTCCGGATCCCGCTCGCAGCCGGGGACGGCGCCGGCTGACGGCACCGCGCTACCCTGCGCGGATGCGCCTCGACCCTCGTGCCGCCGTCGGCGCCGTCCGCGAGCTCGACCGGCCGATCGCCGTCCTCGCCGCGATCAGCTTCATCTCCCAGGTCGGGGTCTCGGTGATGCTCCCGCTCCTGCCGATCTTCGCCCTGAAGCTCGGCGCCACGCCCCGCGAGCTCGGGCTCATGGTGAGCATCTTCGCGGTGACCCAGACGATCGGCCAGCTCGGCTCGGGGGTCCTGTCGTCGCGGCTCTCGCCGCGCCGCCAGATGCCGCTCGGCCAGGCGTCGTACGCGGCCGCCAACTTCCTCATCGCGACGGCCGGCGCCGCGGTCCCGCTCATCGCGTTCCGGGCCATGGCCGGTTTCGGCGGCGGCCTCTCGATCATCGCGGAGCGCCTCTACATCGCCAGGGTCGCCGACCGGGCACGGCTGGCCTTCACGAACGGCGTGATCTCGGCCGCGGGCTCGAGCGGCTCCGTGTTCGGGCCGGTCATCGGCGGCTTCCTGGCGCTGTCCGACCTCCGCATCCCGTTCATCGTCGTGGGGATCACGGCGACGATCGCCGGGATTGCCGCCGTGCTCTACCTGCCGCCGGAACCCGAGACGGCGCCGAACGAGCCGGCCTCGGCCCCCCCGTCCGTGGCGGCGGCGGACGCCGGCGTCGCGGGCGCCGGCGGCGCGGGCGCCGGGCCGGCGGGCTCGTCCCTGGGGCGCCGCCTCAGCGACCAGGCCGCGGCGATCCGGCCACTCGGGACGCTGGCCCTCTGGAACCTCGGCTTCTCGGCGGCGTACGGGGGCTGGATCACGACGTTCGGGCCGTATGCCGAAGGTCGCCTCGGGCTGCCGGTCAACCAGGTGACCTGGATCTTCGGGATGTTCGGGCTCGGCTCGATATTCCTCGGGCCGTGGCTCAGCCGCTTCGCCGACCAGACCGGCCGCCGCCGAATGGTCGCGTTCGGCACGCTCCTCGTGCTCGGCAACCTCGCCTCGATGATCCTCCAGCTGCCGGTCGTCGTGATCTATGCAACCGCGGTCGTGGCCGGCGGCGGGCTCGCCGCGGCGAACGCGTCGTGGTTCGCGCTCCTCACGGTGGCGACGGACGGCGGCCGGCGGGGGCGATCGTTCGGGCTCGTGACGGCCCTCTCGAACCTCGGCGTGGTCGCCGGTGCCACGCTGGCCTCGGAGATCTGGCAGGGCGCCGGGATCGACGAGGCGCTCCTCGTCGCCGCCGCCTTCCTCGTCCTCGCGATGGCGTCCCTCGCCCTCGTCCGGGCCGAGCCGCGGTCCGCGGCCGGCGTCGAGCCCGCCTGACGCCGACGTGGAGGCCCGGTCAGTCGAGATCGATGCCGTCGTTCCAGCGGCTGATCACCGGCGTCTCGCGTTCCCATCCGAGGATCGAGATCGTCCCGGTGCCGAGGGCCATCCGCGCGCCACCGGAGGGCGGCAGCCCGATCCAGCGGGCGGCGAGGACCCGCAGGACGTGGCCGTGGGCGAAGCAGAGGGTGTCGCCCGTGCCCGCCCGAGCGCGGGCGATGACGCGGTCCACCCTGGCCGCGACCGACTCGATCGCCTCGCCACCCTGGACGCCGTGCCGCCAGATCGTCCAGCCCGGCCGTTCCTCGCGGATCTCGAGCGTCGTCCGGCCCTCATCCGCGCCGTAGTCCCACTCCCGGAGGTCCGGGTCCAGGGTCACGCGCTCGGCGAAGCCGGCGATCCGCGCCGTGTCGAGGGCACGGACGAGCGGGCTCGAGAGGATCGCCCCGAACGCCCGGCCGTCCAGCCGCGGTACGAGGGCGGCCGCCTGCGCCCGGCCGGCGTCGGTCAGCGGGATGTCGGTGTGGCCGGTGTGCCGGCCGAGCCGGGCCCACTCCGTCTCACCATGGCGCACGAGCCACATGCGCGGCGGTCCGCTCGTCGCTTCGTCCGGGGATGGGGCCATGGCGGCCAGTCTAGGGGCCGCGCCCATCCGCAGCCCGGAGGCGCGACAAGGGGCACGATGCGCCGATGCCGCCGAAAACCTCGTCTTGATGCGTCGTCGACGCATGCCTGACGGCCCGATCGTCCCCGAGCCGTCGCCGGCGCCCGGCGCCCCGCTGCCCGGGGCCGGTTCCGCGGCGACGGCCGATGCGCAGGCCGCGCCGGCCCCCGGGCCGACGGTCGCCGGTCCGCCCGCCGGGCCGACGGCCGCTGCGCCGGCCGCGGGTTCGACGGACGCGCGAGCCGACGCATTCCGGCCGGACCTCGAGGGACTGCGCGGCGTCGCGATCCTCCTCGTCCTGGCGTTCCACGCCGGCGTCCCGGCACCCGGCGGGTTCATCGGCGTCGACGTCTTCTTCGTCCTGTCGGGCTTCCTCATCACCGGCCTGCTCCTCCGGGAGCACGAGCGCGACGGCCGGATCGATCTCGTCCGCTTCTACGCGCGGCGGGCCCGGCGGATCCTCCCCGCGGCGCTCGTCGTCATCGCCGGCACGCTCGTCGCGTCGGCCCTGGTGCTGGCGCCGATCGACCTGCCGGGGATCGCCGGGGATGCGGCCGCGACGGCCCTGTGGGCCGGCAACATCCGGTTCGCGATCGACGCGACGGACTACTTCGGTGCCGTCGCCCCGTCGCCGCTCCTCCACTACTGGTCGCTCGGGGTCGAGGAGCAGTTCTACCTCGTCTGGCCGGCGCTCATGATCGCGGCCACGGCCGCGGCGCGACCGGTCGTCGGGGCCCGGCTCGTCATCGGCGCCATCGTTGCGGGGTCGCTCCTCGCCGCGATCGTCCTGACGGACGTGTCGGGGCCGTGGGCCTTCTACTCGCTCCCGTCACGGGCGTGGCAGCTCGGACTCGGCGGCCTCCTGGCGGCCACGCTCGCGTGGCAGGCGCGGCTGCCGGGCCCGCTCGCGGCGGTCCTGGGCTGGGCCGGCCTCGCGGCGATCGTCGGGTCCGCCTTCGCGATCGACGCGGCCGTCCCGTACCCGGGCACGGCGGCGCTCGTCCCCACGGTCGGTGCGGCGGCCGTGATCCTGAGCGGTCCGCGGCGATGGTCGCCGGGCCGGCTGCTCGCGATCGCACCGATGCGCTTCCTCGGCCGGATCTCCTTCTCGCTCTACCTCGTCCACTGGCCGATCTTCGTCCTGCCCGCGGCCACCCTCGCGCTCGACGAGGAGCTGCCGCCCGAGGTGCGGGCCGGGCTCGCGCTCGCGTCGATCGTCGTGGCCACCGCCCTCCACCTGGTCGTCGAGCAGCCGTTCCACCGTGGGCGACGGATCACGGTGATCCCTGCCCGCCTGACGCTCGCCGGAGCCGGCGCCGGTGTCGCGGCCGTGGCGATCGGCTCGCTGGTCGTGGGCACTGTCGCCGCCGGCCTCCTTCCGGGTGGTCCGGGCGGCATCGGCGGCCTCCCCGGCACGTCGCCGCCGTCCGCGACGGCGACACCCGTCGCGACGGAGCCGCTTCCGACGGAGCGTCCATCCACGCGCCCGACCACCGGGGCGGCCACGCCCGAACCCACCCCGACGCCGGCCCCGCCGACGCCGGCGCCCGTCCCGACCGGCCCGACGGCATTGACCCCGGACGTCCGTCCCGCGCTCGCCGAGGTCCGGACCGACGTCGAGCGGATCCAGGCCGACGGCTGCAACCTGCTCTACTCGGGCGTCGAACCGCCCGACTGCGTCTACGGCGACCCCGACGGCGAGGTCACGATCGCCCTCGTCGGCGACTCGCATGCCGCGCAGTGGTTCCCGGCGGTCGAGCGGATCGCCCTCGAGCAGGGCTGGAAGCTCGTGCCGTTCACGAAGGTCTCGTGCCGGTTCGTCGACCTGCCGGTCTACTCCCGGGAGCTGTCACGCGAGTACACCGAGTGCACGGCCTGGCGCGGACGCGTCGTCGAGCGGCTCGTGGAGCTCCGGCCGGCCATCACGATCGTGGCGTCGGCCAGGGGCATGGCCGTCGTCGACTCGGCCGACGACGATCCCACCCGCCAGGGCGAGGCGATGGCCCGCCTCCTCGCGCCGGTCCCGGGCGAGATCGTCATCCTCGCCGACACGCCCCAGTCGATCTACGACGTCCCGGCCTGCATCTCCCGGAACCTCGTCGACGTCACCCGCTGCGAGACGCCGATCGGCAGGGCCTTCAACTGGCGGCGACTCCGCCTCGAGCGGGCAGCGGCCGAGGCGTCCGGCGGGACGCTCGTCGATCTCACCGACTGGATCTGCCCGGCCGACCGATGCCCGGTCCTGATGAACGGGCTGCTCGTCTATCGCGACGTTCACCACATGACCGCCACCTTTGCGGCTTCGCTCGCAGGCCCGCTCTACCGGGCGCTGCCGGAGCTGCCCTGAGCGGTCGCCAGGACGGACCCGGACGGGAGGCCGGCGCTCCCTCGCCGGGCGCCGGGCCGGGTCAGCCGGCGTCGATGACGCAGAACCGGTTGCCCTCCGGATCCGCGAGGATCACGTAGTCGGCGTCGGCAGGTCGCTTTCCCCAGTGGACCTCGGTCGCGCCAAGGGCCTTGAGCCGCTCGACCTCCGCAGCCTGGTCCTCGGCGTAGAGGTCGAGGTGGAGCTTCGGCGGAACCTGGACCGGCGCCCTGACCCGGTCGAGCGAGACGTTCGGCCCGACGCCGTTCCGTGGCCGGAGCAACGCGAAGCCCTCGTCGTCGCCCTCGCGCGGCACGTAGTCGAGCGCCGCCGTCCAGAACGCCTTCTGGCGGTCGAGGTCGTCCACCCGGATGACGATCGATCCGACGCGCAGCATCGGTTGAACCCTAGCGGTCATCGGGCGTCGTGTCAGCCCCGGGCGACCCCGCCGGCGCGACCCCGGCGGGCGCTCCCACGGCGGCCGGCGCGACTGGCGGACCGTCGGAATGGTGCCGCTCGGCCCTCCCGCCGGGAGCCGGATCGCGGAAGACTGGCGTGCGGCCCTCCGGAGGAGTCAGGCGATGGTGGCACCCTCGATCGAGCGCGGCCCGGCGGCCGCGCCGTCCCCGCCGAAGGCGGCGGCGAGCACACCGGCAGCCGACGGTGTGATCCTGGCCTGCGCCGGCCTCGTGAAGCGCTTCGGCGCGCGTACGGCCGTGAACGGGGTGGGCTTCGTGATCGGCCGCGGCGAGACGTACGGGCTCCTCGGCCCGAACGGCGCCGGCAAGACGACGACGATCTCGATGGTCTGCGGGATCCTCGCCCGCGACGCCGGGACGGTCGTCGTCGACGGGCGTCCGGTCGACATCGGGACGATCGCGGCGAAGGCCGCGATCGGCTACGTGCCGCAGGACCTCGCGATCTACCCGGACCTGAGCGCGCTCGAGAACCTCCGGTTCTTCGGGCGGCTGTACGGCATGGGCGGCCGGGCGCTCGACCGGCGCGTCGACGAGGTCCTCACGGTCGTGGACCTTCGCGACCGGGCGAAGGACCGGACCGAGCAGTACTCGGGCGGGATGAAGCGGCGCCTGAACATCGCGATCGGCCTCCTCCACACGCCCCGCCTGCTCATCCTCGACGAGCCGACGGTCGGGGTGGATCCACAGAGCCGGAACGCGATCCTGGAGAGCGTCGCGGCCCTCAGCGCCGAGGGCATGGGCATCCTCTACACGACCCACTACATGGAGGAGGCGGAGCGGCTCTGCGACCGGATCGGGATCATCGACGAGGGCCGGATCGTCGCCGAGGGGACGCGGCGCGAGCTCGTCGACCTGGTCGGCGGCGTCGACCGGGTGAGCCTGTCGATCGCCGGTGACGGTCGCGGCGTGGCGGCCGAGATCGGCCGGATCGAGGGAATCTCCAGCGCGACCGCACGTGAGAACGGGATCGACGTCCTCGTCGCGGGGGCGCGCCGGCTGCTGCCGCGGATCCTCGACGCGGCGACCCGAGACGGGGTCGCCGTGCGATCGGTCGAGGTCATCGAGCCGGACCTCGAGTCCGTCTTCCTCCACCTGACCGGCAAGGCCCTCCGGGACTGAGGGCAGGACAGGGAAACCGATGCGCGCCGCCTTCGTCATCGCCGTCCGGATCCTCCGGCAGCGGCTCATCGACCGCTCGGCGATCGTCTTCGCGGTCCTGACGCCGCTCGGGCTCGCGCTCGCCTTCTCGGTCCTCATCCCGAACGAGTTCTCGTCCTTCCGGACGCGCTTCGTCGTCGTCGACCGGGACGGCGGCACGGCGGCGCACGTCCTCGTCGACGAGGTCCTCGGATCGCTCGTCGAGGCGGACGTCCTCGAGTACGAGACGATGACGGACGAGGCCGCCGCGGCCGATGCCGTCCGCGCCGGCGAGGCCGGCGCCGCGATCATCATCCCGGCGGGCCTCGACGCCGCGATCGAGACGGGCCGGCCGGCCGAGATCCGGATCCTCGGCGGCGAGTACGCCGTCTCCCTGGAGCTCGCCCGATCGGCCGTGAGCCGGTTCGCGAGCGCGGTCGGGGCGGTCCAGCTCATGGTCGCGACGAGCACCGCGCTCGGCGACGCCGACGTCCCGGGCGCCGTCGTCGCCGCCCAGGCAGCCATCCACGACCCGGCGCCGATCGGGGTCATGGACACCGCGATCGCCCGGCTCCAGGCGGGCCTCGCGACCTTCTACGGCGCCGCCATGGCGATCATGTTCGTCTTCTTCGCCACGCAGTACGGGGCGCTCGCCCTCCTCTCCGACCGCCAGGTCGGGACGATGAACCGCCTCCTCGCCGCGCCGATCTCGCCGGCCTCGATCCTCCTCGGCGCGTCGATCGCGAGCTTCGTCATGGGCCTCGTCGCCATGGTCGTCCTCGTCGTGGCGACCACGGTCCTCCAGGACGCGAACTGGGGCTCTCCGGGCCTCGTCGCGGCCCTCGTCCTGGCGGCAGTCGCCGCGGCGATGGGGATCTCGACGCTCGCCGCCTCGATCGCCCGGACGCCCCAGCAGGCGGGCGGCCTGAACGCGATCGTCGCCCTCTCCCTTGCCGCCATCGGCGGCGTCTTCATCCCCGTGAGCCAGGCACCTGAGTCGCTGGCCACGGTGTCGCAGGTCACGCCGCACTTCTGGTTCCTGCGGGGGATCGACACGCTCGCCAGCCCGGCATCGACGCTCGCCGACATCGCACCGTCGATCGCCATCCTCCTCGCGATGGCCGTCGTCACCGGCGCGATCGGCCTGGCCCGGGCGCGACGGACGCTGGTGGCGTGATGACGAAGATCCTCGCGATCGCCCAGGCGAACCTCGTCCGGACGGCGCGCGACCGGATGGGCCTGTTCTTCATCGTGGTCCTGCCGCTCATCCTCATCGTCGTGCTCGGCATCACGTACGGCGGGCAGGGAAGCATCCGGATCGGCGTAGCGGACGCCGATGGATCGGCGCTCTCACAGCAGCTCGTCGATGCCATCGGCCGCTCGGAGCAGGCCCGGATCGAGCTTCGCGAGTACGCCTCGGTCGAGGAGCTCGGGGACGCGGCCAGCCGCGGATTCGTCGCGTTCGGGATCGCGATCCCGGCGGGCTACGACGCCGCCCTGCGGAGCGGCGACCCGACCGAGGTCGAGTACGTCGCACCGCCGACCACCGGAGGCAGCGCCTCCCGGCAGCTCGTGGAACGGGCGGTCGCCGCGCAGGACGCGCTCGTTCGGGCCGCGCGGTTCGCGGCGGCCCGGACCGGCGCCGACATGGACGCGGCGCTCGACGAGGCCGCATCCCGGGCCCTCGAGGCGCCGGGCATCGCGGTCGAGATCGCGTCCGTCTCCGAGGCCGGATCGGCGAATCCGAGCGGCTTCAGCATCGGCGCCCAGAGCCAGCTCATCCTGTTCATGTTCCTGACGTCGCTGACCGGTGCCGTGGAGCTCATCACCACCCGTCAGCTCGGGATCTCACGCCGGATGGCCGCCTCGCCGACCGGCAGCACCACGATCATCCTCGGGGAGGGGCTCGGCAGACTCGCCCTGGCCCTCTTCCAGGGCGCGTTCATCGTCGTCGTCTCGGCCTTCGTCTTCGACGTCGACTGGGCCGACCCGATCGCCATGACCGCGATCGTCGTCATCTTCGCGTTCGTCTGCGCCGGATCGGCGATGCTCGTCGGGACCCTTGCCCGCAACGCGAGCCAGGCCGGCGCCCTCGGCCCGGCCCTCGGCATGGCCCTGGGCCTCCTGGGCGGGACGATGGTGCCACCGGAGGTCTTCCCCGACATCATGCAGACGCTGTCGCACGCCACGCCCCACGCCTGGGCGATGGACGGCTTCCGGTCGCTGCTCCTCGATGACGCGGGGATCGTGGAGATCGCCCCGCAGCTCGCGGTCCTCGTGGCCTTCGCGATCGTGCTCGTCGGGCTCGCCGCCTACCGATTCCGGCGGCTCCTCGCGACCGGGGCGATCTGATCGGGGGTCCGCCCCGGCGGGTACAGCCCGCCCGCGCCGCGGAACCCGCTCAGCGGGGCAGGGGATTCGGACCCGTCGCCGTCACCAGCCGCTGCGGGACCCAGCCGTCCACGTGATGGAACCCCTCTTCGAATGCGTGGCCCTCGAAGAGCTCGACGGACGCCCGCAGCGACAGCCGGTAGAACTTCACGTGGGTGAAGTCCTCCATGAGGATGTAGACCGGGTCGGGGATGCTGGCCGGGCCCTGGAACTGCTGGCCCGTCAGGACGGGCTTGTGGGCGGCCACGAACGCGTCGAACGTGTCGCCGACCACGACGCCGAGGTGCTCCAGCCCCATCCTGTAGACGCGTTGGTGGACGGGTGGGATGAGCTCGATGAGCGGGACGGCCTTGCCGTCGAGGACCTCGAGCGGCCGGGCGGGCACGATCAGGGAAATCGGGCGTCCGTTCCAGAGATTCTCGCGATTGGCGACGGCGTGGCGCTCGAGGAGGGTCCGGAGGTGGACGTACTGGTCCCACTCGGGGACGCGGACCGCCAGGTGGCTCAGCTCGTACGGCGCGATGTCGATGCCCCGCGCCAGCAGGCGGTCGCGCTGCTGCGACGCGAACGCGCGGTAGTCGCCGATCAGGTCCTCGATCGGGTCGCTCATCGTGTCACCTCCGGGTGCGGCGCGGGCTGCTCCTACTCGGCGTACTGGAGCGGCGTGACCGCGCGAGACTCCGGGAGCTTGACGCCGGTCGCATGGACCGGGCAGTAACCGTTCGGGACCTTCACGAGGTACTGCTGGTGGTAGTCCTCGGCGAAGAAGAACGGCGGCGCGGGCGGACCGACGATCTCGGTCGTGATCCGGCCGTAGCCGGCCGTCGACAGGGCCTCCTGGTACATCGCCTTCGAGGACTCGGCCGCGGCGCGCTGGGCCTCGTCTCGAACGAAGATCGCGGAGCGGTATTGGGTCCCCGCGTCGTTCCCCTGGCGCATGCCCTGGGTCGGGTCGTGCTGCTCCCAAAAGACCTTGAGGAGCTGCTCGTACGTCACCTTCGACGGGTCGAACACGACCCGGACCGCCTCGGCATGGCCGGTCCGCCCGGTGCAGACCTCCTTGTACGTCGGGTTGGGCGTCAGGCCGCCCTGGTAGCCGACCGCGGTGACCCAGACACCGGGCACCTGCCAGAACGCCTGCTCCTCGCCCCAGAAGCAGCCGAGGGCGAACTCGGCGACCTCGAGGCCGTCGGGGTACGGCCCTGCGATCGGGCGACCCGAGACGCTGTGCGGCGCCGGGTCCGGCAGGATCGGCTCGGCCCGCCCGGGCAGGGCGGACTCCGGGGACGGCATCTCGGCCGACTTCGTGAACCAGAACATTGCGGGGCGACTCCTCTCGTGCGAGGACGAGTCTAGTCGCCCCGTGTGACGGGTCCGTGTCGAGCGCCGCCGGCCGGCGGCCGCGGGAGGCGCGCGGCCGCGAAGGGGTCGGCAAGCGTCCGCCGAACGTCCGAAGCGGACGCGGATCAGCCTCCTGTCGGCGGCGTGGCGCTCCCGCCGCCCGTCCCGCGGGTCATCGCCCCGAACAGGAGCAGCCCGCCGATCACGATGAGGATCACCGGCCCGAGGAGGTCACCGTCGAGCGCCGGCACGTAGCGGCGGAGCAGGAACCACGCGCCGACGATGATGAGGATCGCCCCGAAGATCACGACCCCGCGGCCGTCGCGCTCGCCGCGAGCAGCCCGCCGGGCGGCACGCCGCGCGGCCCGAGCGTCCACCCAGGCGGAGCCGGAGACCGGAGCCGTCGTCCCGGGGGCCGGCGGTGCGCCCGGGTCCCCGGCCGGCGGCGGTGCCATGACGAGCTCCGGCTCCTCGGGGATCACGAGGGCCATGATGATGTAGAGCAGGAAGCCGACCCCCGCCGTGAGGACGAGCAGGGCGAAGACGATCCGGACGAGCGCCGGGTCGACGTCGAGCCACTCGGCGACGCCGCCGGCGACCCCGAACAGGACGCGCTCGTCGCGCGAGCGGTAGAGACGGTCACGCATTGCAGGCACCTCCGAGGTCGAGGTCGAACGAGCCGGCATTCGCCGAGATGCTCATGTCGAGGAAGGTGTCGGACGCGGGGTTCAGCCCGCTCGACTCCCAATGCTGGTCGTCGAGCTTGTCGAGCCCGGCCCCGTCGAAGTTGTTCGAGCCGAGGGCGCCGCTCCAGGAGACGCGGACCAGCGTGTCACTCGGGACGCAGACCTCGATCGAGCCGGCGTTGAGGGTCATGCTGAGGCTCTCGACGCCGGCCGGCAGGTCGAACGACGCCGACCCGGCGTTGACCGTGGCGCTCACCGACCCGACCGCCGTCGCATCGCCGAGGTTGAAGTCGATGGCTCCGGCATTGAGGGTCAGGCTGATGCCGTCGATCGCGACGCCATCGAGGTCGAACGTGCCATCGCCGGCATTGAGGGTCACGCCGAGGCTGAGCTCGGGGGAGCGGGGGAGCGTGATGTCCCAGTTCGATCCGGCCTCGCCGAACCCGAACCAATCGTCGTCGTCCGGCGGCGCGATCTCGACCGAGTCGCCGTCCGCGTCGATCCGCGGGGCGCGCCCGTCGCGCGAGGTTCCGCTGATCGACCAGTCCGAGCCGTCGGCCGCCCCCACGTTGAGCGTGCCGCAGTTGAACTCGATCCCGACGCGGCCGCGCTCGCCGAGGGTGCCGGTGCGATCGCTGAACGCGGTCCCACCCTCGCCGTCGCCACAGGCGCCGAACGCGGGGAACCCGCCGAATCCGGTCGCGATGAGCCCGCCGACCATCGCCCCGAGGACCGCGACCGAGATCGCGCTCCCGATGAGCTCGCCGGGGGTCTTGCGGAGCACGAGCCCGATCCCCCAGCCGATGAGCAGCAGCGGCCAGAGGCTCGGCCAGCCTCGGACGAGGCCCTCGTCGAGGTAGCCGCCCCGCACGAGGAGCGGGATCGCTCCGACGATGATCAGGAAGAGGCCCCAGCCGAGGAGCCGTCGATCGATGTGCACGGGTGAGCACCTCCAGCTCGCCGGACGGCCTCCCACCGTGCGGACCGAGCGCGTGGCACGCCGTCCCAACCTCCCGGACGGCGGCTCCGGATCACGGTACAACGGCCGCGACGGCGTCCGTGCGGGTCGACCGGCCCGAATCCCACGGCCCGTTCGGCCGGTCCGCAGCCGGCGCCGTGGCCGGCCGAACGGGCGCCCGACAGCTCATGACGACAGCCGGTCGCACATCGCGAGGGTGCTAGGCTCGGCGGGGAGCAGGGAGGATCACGCGTCGATGCCCTGGGCGGCGGTCATCTTCGACCTCGACGGCGTCATCGTCGACTCGGAGATCTGGTGGCATGAGGAGCGGGCGGCCTGGGCCGCCGAGCGCGGCCTCGCCTGGACCGAGGCGGACTCGCGGGCCGTGATGGGGGCGAACTCGCGCGGCTGGGCCCGGATCATGCGCGAGCGCCTCGGGCTGGCCCGGGCGGAGGAGCCGGGGATCCTCGAGGCCGTCGTCCGCCGCGTCACGGACCGGTATCGGCACGGCGCGCCGGTCATCGACGGTGCCGCGGCTGCGGTCCGACGGATCGCGGCCGGCTGGCCGGTGGCGGTCGCGTCGTCGGCCCATCGCGACGTCATCGACGCGGCATTGGAGGCCACCGGCCTCGACGTGGTCGTCGGGGTCGTCGTCTCGTCGGACGAAGTGGCCCACGGCAAGCCGGAGCCCGACGTCTACCTCGAGGCCGCGCGGCGGCTCGACGCGGAGCCGGCGGCCTGCCTCGTCGTGGAGGACTCGATCAACGGGATCCGGGCGGCTGTCGCGGCCGGGATGACCGTCGTCCTCGTACCGAACCACAGCGTGCCCCCCGCGCCCGGGGCCGCGACGCTGGCCCACCACGTCCTCGAGCGGCTCCGCGACCTCGATCCGGCGATCCTCGAGCCTCGGTCCGATCGGGCCGGGGCCGCGGCGCCGTGACGTCCGGCGCGGGTTCGCGTCTCCCGTGACGATGGCGACCCAGGACCGCCTGCCGCGCTCGGACGTGCCGCGCTGGAGCCGGACGCTGCGGTACTACGTCTCGCGGTTCGTCGTCGGCGTGCTCATGCACCTGCTCTTCCGGATCCGGGTCGAGGGCCGTGGCCGGTTGCCGAAGGGCCCCGCGCTCTACTGCTTCAATCACCTGAACTGGACGGATCCGTTCCTGCTCTACGCGACGCTGCCGCTTCGCCCGAGGCTCTACTTCTTCGGGCCGAAGGAGGACGACCTCCGCGTCGGGCCGCGCAACCGGCTGATGTATTGGACCGGGACGGCCGTGCCGTATCGCCCGGCGAAGACGGACCTCCTCGAGGTGACCCGCCGGGTGACGGCGGTGTTCGAGGCGGGCGGCGTCCTCGCGATCGCCGGCGAGGGGCGGATCCACGTCGGTGAGCGCGACCTCCTCGAGCTCCAGGAAGGCCCGGCCTACTTCGCCCTCCGGGCCGGCGTCCCGATCGTCCCGATCGCGATCAACGGGACCTCGTGGCTCGGGTTTCGGCGGACGCTCCGGCTCCGCATCGGGCACCCGATCCCGGTCGAGGGGCGGGCCTCGCGGGAGGCGATCGAGCGCCTCACGCTGACCACCTGGCAGGCGCTGCGCGCCCTCATCGCCGACGCGCCGGAGCCGGGCGTGCCCGGGCCGTTCGGACGGTGGCTGACCGAGAAGTTCAACGACTGGCCCGAGGGCTCGCGCGCCGCGTCCGCCGAGGTCCGGGGACCCTCTGGCATACTCTCGTCCGAGCCGGGTCTCGACTGACGGGCGACCGCGCCGCGCGGGCCCCACGACCCGAATCGAAGGAGTGACCGTTGGGAGCCACCGGCCTGTCGGCCGATCCGACCGAGTACCGCGCGCGCCTCGCCGACCAGCCCGACGCCCAGATCGACGCCTGGGCGCAGGAGCTCCTGCGGGACGTGGCGAAGCGGCGGGGGATCGTCCGCGTTGTCGAGGACTTCCGAAACGCCGCCCGCCTGAGCGAGCCGGAATTCGAACACGTGTTCGCTTCCGGCGGCGGTGCCCCGGCGACGGCCGGCCGGGACGCGTCGGGCCGCCTGCTCGTCCCGACGATCTCCCTCTACGCGCTCGTGATCGGACTCCGGGCGCGCGCCGCCGATGCGCGGGCCCGCCTGATCGACTATCTCGTGGCGAACTTCGACGAGCTCGTCTACGTCTGATCGCCCGGCCGCCGATCCGGCCGCGGGTCTCCGGCCGAGCGGGGGAGCGGCCCTCGCGGCTCGGCTGCGGCTCGTCCATCCGTTCCCATCGCTCCTCAACGGCGCGGCCACCGCCGCACTCGCCCTGCTCGCCGGCGGCTCCCTTCCGACCGCGATCCGGCTCGGAACCGCGATGACCGCGATCCAGTTCTCGATCGGGGTGCTGAACGACCTCGTCGACGCGGCCCGCGACGGCGGCCGTCGACCTCCGAAGCCGATCCCTGCCGGGCTCGTCCGACCCGCGACGGCGCGCCTCGTGGCCGTCCTCGCCGCGGCAGCCGGCCTGGCGCTCTCGGCCGCCTCGGGCCTGCCGACGGTCTTCGTCGCCGTCGCGGGAGCCGCCTGCGGGTATGCCTACGACCTGCGCCTCTCGCGGACGCGGTGGGCCTGGCTGCCGCTCGCGATCGCCCTGCCGATCGTGCCGGTCTACGCCTGGCTCGGAGCGACCGGGACGCTGCCCGACGACCTGCTCGTCCTCGTGCCGATCGGCATGCTTGCCGGCGGCGGGCTGGCGGTCGGCAACGCCCTCGCCGATCAGGACGCCGATGCCCGCGCCGGATCCCCGTCGATCCCCGTCCGGCTCGGCGCGATGCGGGCCTGGTGGATCCACCTCGGGGTCCTCGGCGCGGCGACCGGGCTCGCGCTCCTGACGCTGCCGGCCGGGGCGGCAGGAGCCACCGTCCTGTCTGCCTGCGGGGCCGCCGGTATCGTCCTGGGGGCCGGGATCCTGGGCGTCGGATCGGTTGGTCGGGGGGCGTCCCCGGCCGCGGCCCGGCTGGGCTGGGCAGTCGAAGCGGTGGGGGTCGCCGCCCTCGGCGTGGGCTGGCTCCTCGGGGTCTCGAGCGCCGCCGCCGGTGCCGGCTGACACCGATCCACGGGACCATCGACGGGGCGCCGGCAACGGGAAGTACCCCTAACACCCTCCTCCGGGCGATCGTTATCGTTGTCGAAACCGCCAGGTACGGGAGATCCACATCGTGACCATGACCCTCAAGCGCCTCCGACCGCTGCTCATCGGACTCGTCGTGCTGCTCTTCACGGCGGGGATCGCCTTCGCCGGCAAGCCGTCCGCGCCGGCGCCGGGCCTCTCCGTCGCCGCCGAAGCCTCGGGCAAGACCGTCCCGGTCCAGGCCGAGGAGGAGGACGAAGAGGAGGAGGTTGACGAGGAGGAAGAGGAAGAGGAGGAGGAAGAGGAGTCCGAGGAAGAGGTGGAGTCGGAGGAGGCCGGCGAGAACTGCGCCACCGACCCGACGACCCTGACCGAGGAGGAGCTCGCCGAGCTGCGCCACGGCTCGATCGTCTGCTGGGCTGCCCACCAGGAGACGCCCGATGGCTACGCGAACCACGGCGAGTGGGTGTCCGAGTGGGCCAAGCAGAACCGCGGCCACGAGGACGAGGCGGAGGACGAGGACGCGGAGACCACCGAGGCGGCCGCCGCGAGCGCGGGCCGCGGGAACGGCAAGGCGAAGGGGAAGGCCAACAAGCCCTGAACCACCGCCGGGGTTGACCAACGAAGCCGGCGCCTCCTGGCGCCGGCTTCGCGATTCCTGGCCGTCGTCTCCGCCGCGACGATCGTGCGGCGGTCCCGTCGCTAGCCGGGCTCGCCGCTCCGGACCATCGCGATCGCGTTCTCCAGCTTGAGCTTCGCGATCGTGAGGTACTTCGCGAGGTTGGCCCGGTCCACCGCGCCGATCGAGATCACCACGTCGGGGCTGCGGAGGACGTCGACGAGCTCTTCCACCGCCTCGGCAAGCTGCTGCTTGGCATTGACGAGCGAGTCGTCCCGCAGCGGCTCGGCCGCTTGCCGCCGGCCGGTCCAGGCGGCCTCGGCCTCCTCGGCCGTTCCCTCGTCGCGGTCGCCCGTGTCGCTCTCGATGCCGTCCGCGCCCGCGGCCCCGGCAGCCGTCCCCCGCGTCCGGCGACCCTCGATCCTGTCGCGGAGCTTCGCGAGGGTCAGGTCGCCGCGCGCGACCTGGGCGGCGAGCCGCTTGCGCTTCTTGACGTCGTCGACCTTCATCAGCTCGTACGCGTGGGACAGGGTGTCCTTGCGCAAAGACACGAGCTCACGGACCTCGGGGGGCGCATCCGCCAGCCGGAGCCGATTCTCGAGATAGCCCTTGTCCTTGCCGAGCTTCTGGGCGAGCTTCCGGACCGAGTAGCCGTGGTCGCGGACCATCCGGTCGTACATCGCGGCCTCGTCGAGCGGCGACAGGTCCTCGCGCTGGAGGTTCTCGATGATCGAGATCTCGAGGGCCGTGTCGTCGTCGATCTCCTCGACGAGGGCCGGGATCGTCTCGAGCCCCGCCGCCTTCGACGCGCGCCAGCGGCGCTCCCCGGCGATGAGCTCGTACTCGTTGTTGCCCAGCGGTCGAAGCAGGATCGGCTGGAGGACGCCGTGCTCCCGGATGGATGCGGCCAGCTCCTCGAGCGGGACGGGATCGATCGCCAGCCGTGGCTGCTCGGGATTCGGATGAATTCGGTCGACGGGGATGACGCGAACCCCGGTCGATCGCCCGGCGCGATCAGAGGACAGGAGACTGACGATGGCGGGGGAGAGCTCGCGCTCTTCCGAGAGCCGTCGCGCCGCGGCGGCGCGGAAGTCGGTCCTAGCCAAGTTCGATCACCTCCCGCGCCAGCTCCCGATAGGTCCGCGCGGCCTCGGTCGCACCGGCGTACGTCGTGATCGGCCGGCCCACGAGCGGCGCCTCGCCGAGCTTCACGGTGTTCCGGATGATCGCGTTGAAGACGTGGTGGTCGCCGACGACGCGCAGCTCGTCGAGCATGTCCCGCGCGAGATTCGTTCGGCCGTCGTAGAACGTCGGCAGGAGGCCAAGGATCTTCAGCTTCCGATTCAGCTTCAGGCGGATCGTATTGATGACCTTGACGAGGTTCGTGAGGCCCTTCATCGCGTAGTACTGCGTCTGGACCGGGATGATCACGCCGTCCGCGGCCACGAGTCCGTTGACCGTGAGCAGTCCGAGGTTCGGCGGGCAGTCGATGAGTGCGTAGTCGTAGCGGCGGTTGAGGCGGCCCTCGATCGCGTCGCGGAGGATGAGCTCGCGGCCGAGCATCGTGAACAGCTCGCCTTCCGTCGCCGCGAGGTCGATGTGCGCGGGGACGATGTCGAGCCGCTCGGTCTCGGTCGGCCGGATCACGTCATCGAGGGTCGCGCGTCCGACGAGCACGTCGGCCATCGATCGCTCGACGGTGTTGAGGTTGATGCCGAGCCCGGCGGTGAGGTTGGCCTGCGGATCCATGTCGATGCACAGGACGCGGAACCCTTCCTCGGCGAGCGCGCCGGCGAGGTTGATCGCCGTCGTCGTCTTGCCGACGCCGCCCTTCTGATTCGCGATCGCTATCACGTTGGTCACCGGGGCAATCACCTCGCAGGCTTTCGGGGCTGTTCGTCAAGCGCGTCGCGCGGGCGACGGCGACGATCCAGGGGTGGGGCGGGCGTGCCCTGATCGTACTCCAGCGAGGTCTCGGAGCGGCGGCTGAGTTATCCACAGGATCATCGACTTGTGCACCGATCTGTGGATTTCGTCGGCCGTCACGGCAGGGCAGGGGAGGGGTCGGGAACCAGGATCCATCGACGACGAACGCCCGCGGGAGACGCCCGTCACGCGACTAGAATGCGGAGCATCGACGGGCTCGCCGGCTGTCTCTGCGCAAAGACGGAGCGGCCGGGAAGCCCCTCCGCCGACGCCGCGTCCGGCAGAACTGGAGTCACGCCCGTGCCCACGAACGACGAACGGCTGAGTCGCCTCGGGCAGATGCGGGCCGAGGCGCTCCTCGGCGGCGGGCCCGTGCGCATCGAGCGGCAGCACGCCTGGGGGAAGCTGACGGCGCGGGAGCGCCTCGACCTGCTGCTCGACCCCGGCTCGTTCGTGGAGCTGGATGCCTTCGTCACGCATCGGTCGCAGGATCCGAGCATCGCCGACCAGCGGTTCCTCGGTGACGGCGTCGTGACCGGTCACGGGACGATCGACGGCCGGCTCGTCTTCGTCTTCAGCCAGGACTTCACGGTCTTCGGCGGCTCGCTGTCGGAGGCGTATGCCGAGAAGATCTGCAAGGTCATGGACCTCGCGATGAAGGTCGGGGCGCCGGTCATCGGCCTCAACGACTCCGGCGGCGCGCGGATCCAGGAGGGCGTCGCCTCGCTCGGTGGCTACGCGGACATCTTCCTCCGGAACGTCCTCGCGTCCGGCGTCGTGCCGCAGATCTCGGTGATCCTGGGTCCGTGCGCGGGCGGCGCCGTCTACTCACCGGCGATGACCGACTTCACCGTCATGGTCGAGCGGACCAGCTACATGTTCGTCACCGGCCCGAACGTCGTGAAGGCCGTCACCCACGAGGAGGTCGATTCCGAAGCGCTCGGCGGGGCGATCGTTCACACGACGAAGAGCGGCGTGGCGCACCTCGCGGCCCACGACGAGTCGGAGGCCCTCGATGCGGCAAGGCGGATCCTCGCCCACCTGCCACAGAACAACCTGGATGCGCCCGCGATCCTCGCGACCGCCGACCCGTCGGACCGCATGGACCCCGAGCTCGACCATGTCGTCCCCGACGATCCGCACCGGCCCTACGACATGCACGACGTCATCGGCCGCATCGTCGACGACGGGGCGTTCCTCGAGATCCAGCCCGGCTGGGCGTCGAACATCATCATCGGCTTCGCGCGGTTCGCCGGCCGAAGCGTCGGCATCGTCGCGCAGCAGCCCGCGGTCCTCGCCGGCGCGCTCGACATCGACGCCTCGATGAAGGCGGCGCGATTCGTCCGGACCTGCGATTGCTTCAACGTTCCGCTCGTCACGCTCGTCGACGTCCCGGGCTTCCTGCCGGGGGTGGGGCAGGAGCACGGCGGCATCATCAAGCACGGGGCGAAGCTCCTCTACGCGTATTGCGAGGCCACGGTCCCGAAGGTCACCGTCATCACGCGGAAGGCGTACGGCGGTGCCTACGACGTCATGAGCAGCAAGCACGTCCGAGGCGACATGAACTTCGCCTGGCCGAGCGCGGAGATCGCCGTCATGGGCGCCGAGGGCGCCGTGAACATCATCTTCAAGGACGCGATCGCTGGGGCGGACGACCCGGTCGGCGAGAAGCAGCGGCTCGTCGCGGCCTACGAGGAGGAGTTCGCGAACCCGTACATCGCCGCGGCACGTGGGTACGTCGACGACGTCATCCGGCCGTCGGAGACGCGGCCGCGGATCATCCGGGCGCTCGAGATGCTCGCCGACAAGCGCGACACGAACCCGAGAAAGAAGCATGGCAACATCCCGCTCTGAATCGCGGCGGGCGCCGTCTTTGCGCAAAGACGAGCCGTCGGCGCCGCCCTTCCGCCGCGTCCTCGTCGCGAACCGCGGGGAGATCGCGGTCCGGATCATCCGCGCCTGTCACGAGCTCGGGATGGAGGCGGTCGCGGTCTACAGCGACGCCGACGCGGCCGCGACCCACGTCCGGCTCGCCGACCGGGCGGTCCGGCTGGGTCCCGCGGCTCCGACCGAGAGCTATCTCCGGATCGATGCGGTCGTCCAGGCCGCGCTCGACACCGGGGCGGAGGCGATCCACCCGGGCTACGGATTCCTGGCCGAGCGGGCCGCCTTCGCCCGGGCCGTGGAGGAGGCGGGCCTGGCGTTCGTCGGTCCACCGTCCGCCTCGATCGATGCCCTCGGCGACAAGCTCCACGCAAGGCGGATCGCGCACGAGGTCGGGGTCGCGGCGGTGCCCGGGACGCTCGAGCCGGCGCCGATCGACCGAGCCGACCACCTCGCCGCCATCGTCGCCGAGGCGGAGCGGATCGGGTTCCCGCTGCTCGTCAAGGCGGCGGCGGGCGGCGGCGGCCGGGGGATGCGGCGGGTGACGGCGGCGAGCGAGCTGCCGGCAGCACTCGTCTCGGGATCGCGCGAGGCGGCGTCGGCCTTCGGGGACGGGTCCGTCTACCTCGAGCGCGAGATCATCCCGGCCCGCCATATCGAAGTCCAGCTGCTGGGCGATGCCGGCGGTCGCGTCGTGGCCCTCGGGGAGCGCGACTGCTCCCTCCAGCGCCGCCACCAGAAGCTCGTCGAGGAGGCACCGGCGCCGGGCCTGGAGCCGGACGACCGGACCCGGCTCCACGAGCTCGCCGTCCGAGTCGCCGCCGCCGCGGGTCTCCGGAACGCCGCCACGGCGGAGTTCCTCCGGGCGCCCGACGGGTCCTTCTACTTCCTCGAGGTCAACACCCGGCTCCAGGTCGAGCACGGGGTGACCGAGCTCGTCGCCGGCGTCGACATCGTCCGGGAGCAGTTCCTCCTGGCCGCGGGCCGGGCGCTGTCCGACGCGGCGCTGGCCGCGGCCGGCCGTGCCGCTTCGCCCGACGGGCACGCGATCGAGGTCCGGCTGTCGGCCGAGGACCCCGCCCGCGACTTCGCGCCGACGCCGGGACGCGTCGTCCGCTGGACGATGCCCTCGGGGCCGGGCGTCAGGGTCGACACGGCGATCGAGTCCGGCGACCGCGTGCCGGCCGAGTACGACAACCTCATCGCCAAGGTCATGGTCCACGCCGGGGACCGCGGCGCCGCGATCGACCGGCTCCGGCGAGCGCTCGACGAGACGGAGATCGCCGGCATCCAGACGACGTTGCCGTTCCACCGGTTCGTGGCACGGGACCCCTCGTTCCGGGCGGCCGAGCTGTCCACGGGCTGGGTGGGCGACCACTGGGACGGGCCGGCCGCGCTCCGGCGGGCGATCGAGGCGGCCCAGCTGGCGGCGGGGCTCGCGGCCATGGACGCCGCGGTCGCGGCCGGCGGGGCGTCGGTCGCAGCCAGGCCGGCAGCGGTGGGAGCCGCGGCACCCGACCGCGACGGGCGGTGGCATCGCTCGGGCCTGGAGTCGGCCCAGGACCGGTGGCCAAGGTGACCGCGGTGCGGCGACCCGAGGCGGTGCCGTCGGCCGGCGACGGCCGGATGCCCGACCCACGCGGCGTCCGGGTCAGCCTCGCTCCGGGCACGGCCGTCAGCGATGTCCCGCCGCTCGTCCTGGAGCCGCCCCAGATCCCGGTCGCCCCCGCGGCCCGGGTGACGGGACGTGGGCTCCTCGGCGGGGCGGCGCCCGTTCGGCCCGCGCCGCCGCCGGATCCCGAGACGCACCGGCACGTCCTCGCGAACGGCCAGCCGATCGAGGCCGAGCTCGTCCCGCTCGATGCCGTCCGATCCATGCTCCTGCGCGGCGGGCCGGCCGGGACCCGCGACCGGGTGCTCATCCTCCCGCCGTCACCGGCCCCCGGCGCCGCCCGCGGCGTCGCCCGCCAGGAGGTCGTCGTCGACGGCTGGCGGGTGGAGCTCGAGATCGAGCCCGCGGCTCGGGCGGCGCTCCGGGAGCGGGCCCGGCGGGGACGGGAGGAGGTCGGGGAGCACGGGCCCACCGAGGTCCATGCCATCATCCCGGGGGTCGTCGTCTCGGTCTCGGTGGCCGCGGGCGACGCCGTGACGGCCGGCCAGCAGCTCCTCGTCGTCGAGGCGATGAAGATGCAGAACGAGCTCCGGGCACCGCGAGACGGGACGATCGACCGGGTGGGCGTCGGCGCGGGCACGAAGATCGAGGTCGGGGACCTCCTCCTCGTGATCTCGTGAGCCGCCAGCAGGAGAAACGGTGAGCGACGGCGACGCGACGCCCGAACCCGGCCGCGGCAGCGGCGCCGACGCGCCCGAACCTCCCGACCCGGGCTCGGAAGCGCACGACCCGGGACGCGATCGCTGGCGTGCGGGTGCGCGGGCAAAGGCCCTCGAGAACGCCCCGGAGCGCCGCGAGCGCTTCGAGACCTCGTCGGGGATCGAGGTCCGGGACCTCTACACGCCGGCGGACACCGCCGGGCTCGACGAGGACCGCGACCTCGGCCGCCCGGGGGAGTACCCGTTCACCCGGGGCGTCCAGCCGACGATGTACCGGAGCCGCTTCTGGACGATGCGCCAGTACGCCGGCTTTGCCACCGCCGAGGAGACGAACCGCCGGTTCCGGTACCTCCTCGAGCAGGGCCAGACGGGCCTGTCGGTCGCCTTCGACCTCCCGACCCAGATGGGCTTCGACTCCGACGCCCCGGAAGCCGAGGGCGAGGTCGGGCGGGTCGGGGTCCCGATCGCGAGCCTCGCCGACATGGAGACCCTGTTCGACCGGATCCCACTCGGCGAGGTCTCGACCTCGATGACGATCAACTCGACGGCAGCGACGCTCCTCGCGCTCTACGTGGCCGCGGCGGAACGACAGGGCGTGGCACGGGACCGCGTCTCGGGGACGGTCCAGAACGACATCCTCAAGGAGTACATCGCTCGCGGGACGTGGATCTACCCGCCGCGGCCGTCGATGCGCCTCGTGACCGACATCTTCGAGTTCGGGGCGCGTGAGCTGCCGCGCTGGAACACGATCTCGATCAGCGGTTACCACATGCGGGAGGCCGGGGCATCGGCCGCCCAGGAGCTCGCCTTCACCCTTGCCGACGGGATCGCCTACGTGGAGGCCGCGGTCGATCGCGGCCTCGCGATCGACGACTTCGCCCCGCGCCTCAGCTTCTTCTTTGCCGCCTGGTCGGAGCTGTTCGAGGAGGTCGCGAAGTTCCGGGCCGCCCGGCGGATGTGGGCCCGGATCGTGAAGGACCGGTTCGGGGCCCGGAGCGCCCGCTCGATGGCCTGCCGCTTCCACGTCCAGACCGCCGGCAGCTCGCTGACCGCGCAGTCGGTCGACAACAACGTGGTCAGGACGACCCTCCAGGCCCTCGCCGCGGTCCTCGGCGGCGCCCAGAGCCTCCACACGAACTCCCGCGACGAGGCGCTCGCACTCCCGACCGAGGACGCGGTCCGGCTCGCGCTCCGGACACAGCAGATCATCGCCCACGAAGCGGGCGTGACCGAGACGCCGGACCCGCTCGGCGGCTCATATCTCGTCGAGTCGCTGACCGACGAGCTCGAGGCTGCCGCGGGCGCCTACCTCGCCGAGATCGACGCGATGGGTGGCACGCTCGCCGCCCTCGACGCGGGCTTCCAGCAGCGCCAGATCCAGGAGTCGGCGTACCGCGTCCAGCGGGCGATCGATGCCGGCGACCAGGTCGTCGTCGGCGTGAACCGCTTCCGGGACGAGGCGACGGCGACCCCGCCGACCCAGCGGATCGACCCCGACGCCGAGCGCCTTCAGGTCGAGGGCCTGCGGCGAGTCCGGGCGGAGCGCGACCCGGCGGCCTGGGAAGCGTCGCTCCGCCGGCTCGACGACGCGGCTCGCGGCACGGACAATCTCCTGCCGCCGCTCATCGAGGCTGTCACCGCCTATGCCACGGTCGGGGAGATCGCCGACCGGCTCCGGGCTGCGTGGGGCGTCCACCGCGAGCTCATCACCGTCTGATCCGCGCTCCGGCGTCGGAGGAAGGGAGGCGTCGCATGTCGGTCCTGCCGCCCGGTCGCATCCACCACGTCGCCGTGGTGGTCCGGTCGATCGAGGCCAGCCTGCCGCTCTACCGCGACTTCCTGGGCATGCCGCTCGAGACGATCATGGACATCCCATCCGATCGTGTCCGGATCGCGTTCCTCGGGGTGGGGGAGTCGAAGGTCGAGCTCGTCGAGCCGTCGGACGACACGACCGGGGTCGCCCGCTTCCTCGAGTCGCGAGGAGAGGGCTTCCACCACGTCTGCTTCGAGGTCGACAACCTGTCCGAGGAGCTCACGCGCCTCGGGATCGAGGGCATCGAGCTCATCGACAGCGCGCCGCGCCGCGGTGCCGAAGGCCCGGTCGCGTTCATCCACCCGCGATCGTGCGGCGGCGTCCTCGTCGAGCTGATCGAGGCGCCCGGCGGGCCGTCCTGGAAGTCGCTCGGGATGTCGAGCGTCGGCTGAGGCTAAGGCCGGGCCCTAGAGCGACCAGGCGAGGATCACGGCCGGCGACGCGTCGGCTCGCCGGGCGAACGCGACGAGATCGCCGGCGACCTGGCGAATCCACGGCTTCTCCTCGCGCGGGAGCGCGCCGATCTCCTCCTCGAGGAGCTCGATCCAACGGCCCGCGATCGCATCGATGTCTCGGTCGCCCACGCGCGCGATCGCCGTGATCCAGGACGGGTCCACCCGCTCGACGGTCCGCTCCCCGATGTCGCCGGGACCGTCCAGCTCGCGCCGCGCGTCGATGAAGTCGGCCGGCTCGTCCGCCCCCGTGACCGTCCGAACCGCCTCGCTGAAGCGATCGAGCCAGGTCGGATCCATCGCCCCGCCGAGGGCGACGTGGCCGTCGAAGCGGTCTGGATCATCGAAGCCGGCCCAGTCGTCGACGCTGATTGCGAGGAGGATCTCGCGGCTGTCGCCGGCGACGAGGTCCATCAGGAATCCCACGTGGCGGTCTCCGGTGCGAGGGTGGCGGGGGTTGGCTGAGCGCCGGGACCGGCTGGCGTCCGATCAGCCGCGGTAGCCGGCGGCGCGAAGCAGGTCCGGGAGCTCGGTCGGCGACCCGGCGACGAGGAACCCGGCGGCCTCGAGGGCGGTGACCTTGGACGCGGCCGTCCCGGCCCCGCCCGAGATGATCGCCCCGGCGTGGCCCATCCGCTTGCCCTCCGGCGCCGTCCGGCCGGCGATGAACGCGGCCTTCGGGATGTCGCGGAGGTGCTCCGCGGCCCAGGCGGCGGCCTCCTCCTCGGCCGCCCCGCCGATCTCGCCGATGAGCACGAGCGCCTCGGTCTCGGGATCGTCCCGGAAGAGCTGCAGGATGTCGAGGAACTGCGTCCCGATGACCGGGTCGCCGCCGATGCCGATGCAGGTCGACTGCCCGAGCCCCGCGTCGGTCATCGCCTGGACCGCCTCGTACGTGAGGGTGCCGGAGCGCGAGACGACGCCGACCCGACCCTCGCGGTGGACTGAGCCGGGGATGATCCCGACCTTGGCCCGGCCGGGGGACGTGGCACCGGGGCAGTTCGGGCCGATGAGGCGGGCGCCGGCGAGCCGGACCTCCTCGACCACCGGGATCATGTCGAGGACGGGGATGCCCTCGGTGATGCAGAAGATCGTCTTGATCCCGGCCGCGACCGACTCGAGGACGGCGTCCGGGGCTCCGGCCGCGGGAACGAAGATGCAGGACGTGTTCGCGCCGGTCTCGGCGACGGCCTCTTCGACCGTGTTGAACACCGGGACGGTCCCGTCGAGGGCCGTCTGGCCGCCCTTGCCCGGCGTCATGCCGGCCACGATGTTCGTGCCGTAGGCCTGCATCGCGAGGCTGTGGAACTCGCCCTCGCGCCCGGTGATGCCCTGGACGACGAGCCGCGTCGAGCGGTCGATGAGGATGCTCATGCCGCCGCCGTCCCGCGGGCCGCCGCAACCGACTTCGCCGCCGCCTCGTCGAGCGTCGCCGCGGTCTCGAACCGGGCCGCCCGCAGCAGGTCGGCCGCCTCGGCGGCATTCGTGCCGACGATCCGAACGACCATCGGGACGTCGCGCTCTTGCTGGGCCCGGGCCTCGATGAGCCCCCGCGCGACCTCGTCGCCGCGGGTGATGCCGCCGAAGATGTTCACGAGGATCGCCTTGACGTTGGGGTCCTCAAGGATCAGGCGCATCGCCGCCGCGACCCGGTCGGCCTTCGCCCCGCCGCCGATGTCGAGGAAGTTCGCCGGCTCGCCGCCGGCCCGCTTCACGAGGTCCATCGTCGTCATCGCCAGGCCGGCGCCGTTGACCATGCAGCCGATGTCCCCGTCGAGCTTGATGAACGTCAGGTCGTAGCGGCGGGCCTCGACGTCGGCCGGGTCCTCGGCGTCCAGGTCCCGGAGGGCCTCATGGCCGGGGTGGCGGGTCAGGGCCGAGTCGTCGAGGGTGATCTTCGCGTCGAGGCAGACGAGCCGCTCGACCGGGACACCCTGGGCCCCGTGCTCGCGGATCACCGCCAGCGGGTTGATCTCGACGAGGTCGGCGTCGTTGGCCAGCATTGTCTTCAGGAGGCCCTTCGCGATCGCCGCCCCCGCCTTCCAGTGCGGCCCGAAGCCGATCTTGAAGGCCAGCTCGCGGGCGGCGTAGTCGGGCAGCCCGAGGAGCGGGTCGACGTGCTCGTAGACGATCGCGCCGGGGTTGTCCTTCGCCACCTGCTCGATCTCGACGCCGCCCTCGGCCGAGCCGATGAACATGAGGCGCCGCGTCGAGCGATCCAGGAGCACCGAGAGGTAGTACTCCTTGACGATCTCGGCCGCGGGTCCCACGAGGACCCGGCGGACGGGCAGGCCCTTGATCTCGAGGGCCAGGATCTGGGCCGCGACGTCCTCCGCCTCGTCCGCCGAGCCGGCCAGCTTCACGCCGCCGGCCTTGCCCCGGCCGCCGACGAGGACCTGGGCCTTGATCACGACCTTGCCGGTCGCGTTCGATGGGTCGGCCAGGAACCGCACGGCGGCGGCGCGGGCCTGGGTCGGGGTCCGGGCGACCTCCCACGGCGGGACCGGCAGGCCCTGGGCGACGAGCAGGGTCTTCGCGTCGGCCTCGTGGATCTTCACCCGCGCATCGTAGCGGAGCGACCGGCGACCAGTCCCCGGGCCGAGGGCCTCACCGCGCCCGGGCCAGATGGACGCTTCGCGCCTCGGCGATCCGGTCGAGCGCGGGGAGCGACTTCGCGATCGACCAGACGAGCGCGTCGTCGACGCCGAGCGCCGCGAGCTCGTCGAGGAGGTCGGCCAGGCCGGCCGCGTCGGCGTCGAGCCCGAACGCGTCGTCGGTCCCGGTCCCCGGTTCGTGGAGCCGGACCCCGATCGTCCGGCGGATCGTCGCCGGGTCGCGCCCGATGGCGGCGCAGGCGGCGTCGAGGCCGGCCATCCGGGTCCGGAGCCGGTCGTCGACCCGCCCGAACCAGGCCGTGTTCCAGGCATCGGCCCAGGTCGCGGTCAGGCCGAGCATCCGCGGGCCCTTGGCCCCGACGAGGACCGGGACCGGGCGGGCCGGCGGCGGGAGGAGGACGGCGTCGACGGTCCGCTGCCAGCGGCCTTCGAAGGTGACCCGCTCGCCGCGGAGGAGCCGGGTCGTGATCTCGACGTCCTCTGCGAAGCGCCCGACCTTGTGATCGATCGGATAGCCGAAGGCCTCGTACTCGGGGTCGTGCCAGCCCGCACCCAGGCCGAGGATCAGGCGACCGCCGGAGAGGTCGTCGAGGGCGCCGGCCATCTTCGCCATGAGCGCCGGGTTCCGGAAGGACGAGCACATGACGAGGGCGCCGAGCTCCACCCGCGGCACGAATGCGCCCAGCGCGGCGAGCGTGGTCCAGCCCTCCCGGATCCCGTGCTCGGGCTCGCCGGGAAAGCGGAACAGGACGTGGTCCACGGTCCAGATCGAGTCCAGCCCGGCCGCCTCCGCGTGCCGAGCGAAGGCGAGCGTCTCCGCGAAGGTCGGCGCGTGGCCGTCGGGCGTCTCGCCGTCGGCCAGGGGCAGGATGACGCCGACTCGCATCGGCCGAGTCTAGCCGCGGCGCCATCCGGTGGCCCGCGTCGGGCCGTCCGGCCCGCCCGGTCCGTGCCGTTCGGGCTCCGGCGACCGGGGGATCGCGCGGCTAGAATGCCGCCATGGCCCACCGAGTGACCCTCATCCCCGGCGACGGCATCGGGCCGGAGCTGGCGGAGGCGACACGGCGCGTCCTCGACGCCTCCGGGGTCGAGTTCGACTGGGAGGTCGTCGACGCGGGCGAGGCCTGCATCGCCGAGTACGGAACCCCGCTCCCGGACCACGTCCTCGCCTCGATCCGGAAGAACAAGGTCGCGATCAAGGGCCCGATCACGACGCCGGTCGGGGAGGGCTTCCGGAGCGTCAACGTCACGCTCCGCCAGACGCTCGGCCTCTACGCCAACCTCCGGCCCGCCCGCTCGATCCGGGGCCTCGAGACGCGCTTCGACGACGTCGACCTCGTGATCGTGCGCGAGAACACCGAGGACCTCTACGCCGGAATCGAGCACATGGTCGGTCCCGATGCCGCCGAGAGCATCAAGATCATCACCCGGGCCGCCTCGGAGCGGATCGCCCGGTTCGCCTTCGAGTACGCCGTCGCGAACCATCGCCGGAAGGTCACGGCGGTCCACAAGGCCAACATCATGAAGCTCTCCGACGGCCTCTTCCTCGAATCCTGCCGGCGCGTCGCCGCCGACTACGACGGCCGGATCGAGTTCGAGGACCGGATCGTCGACAACATGTGCATGCAGCTCGTCCAGAAGCCGGACCTCTACGACGTCCTCGTCCTGCCGAACCTCTACGGCGACATCGTGTCCGACCTGTGTGCCGGGCTCGTCGGGGGCCTGGGGGTGGCGCCCGGCGCGAACATCGGCGAGGACGGCGCGGTCTTCGAGCCGGTCCACGGCTCGGCCCCGAAGTACGCCGGCCAGAACCGCGCGAATCCCACGGCGATGATCCTGTCGGGCGTCCTGATGCTCCGCCACCTCGGCTACCCGGACATCGCCGCGAAGGTCGAGTCGGCCGTCCGCGACGTCATCGCCGAGGGCCGGACCGTGACCCACGACCTCGGCGGCGAGGCCGGCACGAGCCAGTTCGCGGACGCGATCGTCGAGCGGCTGACCGCCGGCTCGCCGCTGCCGGCCTGACATGACGGCACCGTCGCAGGGCAACCGGATGCTCCTGCGCTACCGGGGCGGGGAGGGGATGCTCGCCTGGGCGTTCCACCGGATCTCGGGCGTCGCCGTCTGGGCCTTCGTGATCCTCCACGTCATCGACATCTACCTCGTCGGCGGCAACCCCGAGGCCTACGACGAGCTCCTCGCGATCTACGCCAGCCCGATCGGGCGGGTGCTCGAGACGCTCCTCGGCGCGGCGCTCCTGTACCACGCGCTCAACGGTCTCCGGATCATCGTCATGGACTTCTGGCCGGCGCTGACGCGCTTCCACCGGCAGCTCTGGTACCTCGTCTGGGTCGTCTTCGTGGCGATCGGGCTGCCGGTGGCCTGGATCATCCTCAAGCCGATCTGGGAAGGGGTCCCGGCGTGACCGCCCCGTACACCCGCTCCGGCCGGGCGAAGCCGGCGAGCGGGCGGGAGCTCGCGATCTGGTACCTCATGCGGGTCACCGGCGCGGCCCTCTTCGTGTTCGCGCTGACGCACTTCCTCATCGTCCACGTCCTCTACGACCCGGCCGAGCAGACGGCCTCCTGGATCGCCGAGGTCCGCTGGAGCAGCACCTTCTGGCGGGCGTTCGACTGGTCGCTGCTCATGCTCGTCCTCTTCCACGCCTTCATGGGCGTCCGGACCGTGGTCGTCGACTACGTCCGCGGCGGGTGGCGGCTGCTCATCCTGTCGGCCCTCTACCTGCTCGCGGGAATCCTCTTCGTCCTCGGCACGGTCGTCGTCCTGACCTTGCCGGTCGTGCCGAAGGGCTGACGACGATGCGCCTCCAGCACGATGCGCTCATCGTCGGTGCCGGGGGTGCCGGGCTGTGGGCCGCCCTCGAGCTTGCCCGCGCCGGCGTCGACGCCGCGGTCCTCTCGAAGCTCTACCCGACCCGCTCCCACACCGGCGCCGCCCAGGGCGGCGTGTGTGCCGCCCTGGGGAACCAGGAGGAGGACCACTGGGAGTGGCACATGTTCGACACGATCAAGGGCGGCGACTACCTCGTCGACCAGGATGCGGCCGAGGTCCTCGCCCGCGAGGCCGTCGAGACCGTGATCGAGCTCGAGCACATGGGCCTGCCGTTCAACCGGACCGAGGACGGGAAGATCGACCAGCGGCGGTTCGGCGGCCACACCCGCAACTACGGGGAAGGCCCCGTCCGGCGGGCCTGCTACGCCGCCGACCGGACCGGCCACATGATCCTCCAGACGCTCTACCAGCAGTGCATCAAGCACGGCGTCAAGTTCTACGACGAGTACCACGTCGTCGACCTCCTCGCCGAGGGCGGGGACCTCGGCTCCGGCGGGCGGGCCGCGGGCGTCGTGGCCTATCGGATCGCCGACGGCGAGCTCCACACGATCGTCGCGAAGTCGGTCCTGCTGGCGACCGGCGGCTTCGGGCGGATGTTCCGGATCACCTCGAACGCCTGGTCGCTCACCGGCGACGGCGTCGCCCTGGCGTACCGCCACGGCATCCCGATGCAGGACATGGAGTTCTACCAGTTCCACCCGACCGGGATCTACGGCATCGGGATCCTCCTCTCGGAGGCGGCCCGGGGCGAGGGCGGGATCCTCCTCAACGGCAAGGGCGAGCGGTTCATGGAGCGGTATGCGCCCACGCTCGTCGACCTTGCGCCCCGAGACATCGTCAGCCGCTCCATTTACCTCGAGATCCGCGACGGCCGCGGGGTCGACGGCAAGGACTTCGTCTACCTCGACGTCCACCACCTGCCGAAGTCGGTCATCGAGGAGAAGCTCCCGGACATCACGGACTTCGCCCGGGTCTACCTCGGTGTGGAGCCGCTGAAGGAGCCGGTGCCGATCCAGCCGACCGCCCACTACGCGATGGGCGGGATCCCCACCGATCTCGAGACCCGGGTCATCCGCGACGGGCAGGGCACGGCGGTCCCGGGGCTGTATGCGGCCGGGGAGTGTGCCTGTGTCTCGGTCCATGGCGCCAACCGGCTCGGCACGAACTCGCTCGTCGACCTGCTGGTCTTCGGGCGGCGGGCCGGCCGTCGGATGGCCACCGAGCTCCAGGGGACGACGATGCCCGATGTCGCGGGCGACGCCCACGAGCGGTCGGCGGCCGAGCTCGAGGCGATCCGCGGCGCATCCGCCGGCGAGAGCGCCGCGGCACTCCGGACGGAGCTGGCGAACGTGATGATGGACAACGTCGGCGTCTACCGCGACGAGGCCCTCCTCACCGACGCGCGGGCGAAGGTCCGCGAGCTCCGGGACCGCTATCGCCGCGTGTCGGTGGCCGACAAGGGCCGCGTCTACAACACCGACCTCCTCGAGGCCCGCGAGGTCGGGTACCTCCTCGACTGTGCCGAGACGACCGTGGCCGCGGCCCTCGCCCGGAAGGAGACCCGCGGCGCCCATGCCCGCGAGGACTACCCCGACCGCGACGACACGAACTGGCTCGTCCACAGCCTCGCGTACCGGGCCGACGGCGGACCGACGCTGCAGTACAAGCCCGTGACGATCACGACCTTCCAGCCGAAGCCCCGGGTCTACTAGGCGTTCGATGCAGATCGACCTCCGGATCCTCCGCTACGACCCCGAACGGGACGAGCGCCCGCACTGGGAGACGTATGCCGTCGAGGCCGATCCGAAGCTCGAGCGGGTCCTCGACCTCCTGCACCGGGTCAAGTACGAGCTCGACGGCTCGCTGACGTTCCGACGGTCGTGCGGGCACGGCATCTGCGGCTCGGACGCGCTCCTCATCAACGGCCGCAACCGGCTCGCCTGCAAGGAGCGGATCGAGAAGCTCGGCCGCCGGATCTCCGTCGCGCCGCTGCCCGGCCTGCCCGTGATCAAGGACCTCGTCGTCGACATGGAGGGGTTCTTCGCGTCGTACCGGAGCGTGATGCCGTTCCTCGTCAACGAGGGTCCGGCGCCGGCGATGGAGCGTCGCCAGTCGGTCGCGGACCGCGAGCGCTACGACGACACGACGAAGTGCATCCTCTGCGCCGCGTGCACCAGCTCGTGCCCGTCGTTCTGGGGCAAGGAGGCGTACGTCGGGCCGGCCGCGATCGTGAACGCCCACCGGTTCATCTTCGACACCCGCGACGAGGCGGCCGAGGAGCGGCTCGAGATCCTCGCCGGCGACGACGGCGTGTGGCGCTGCCGGACGATCTTCAACTGCACCGACGCCTGCCCCCGCGGGATCCACATCACCCAGGCGATCCTCGAGGTCAGCTCGGCGATCGTGGAGCGGCGGACGTAGCCGGTCGCGACGAGCCCGAGGCGCTCGACTTCGGCTTCGGGGATGGGACCGCGGCGGCGCCCGAGCCGCCCGACGGCGACGGGCGCGACGCGGCCGCCACGGACACGGCGGCGCGTGACGCGGCCGAGCGGGCCGCCGCCCCCGGTGCGGCGGGTTCGATCCCGGGCTTCCTGATCCGCACCGACGGCGCGGCGCGCGGCAACCCCGGACCGGCGTCGTCGGGGGCCGTGCTCATCCGGCTCGATCGGCCCGACGCCCGCGACCCGGGGGCACGCCCGGACGCCACGATCTCCGAGTACCTCGGGATCCGGACGAACAACGTCGCCGAGTACGTGGGGGTGGTCCGGGCGATCGGGCTGGCCCGCGAGCTCGGGGCCCGGCGGGTCGAGCTGCTCCTCGACTCGAAGCTCATCGTCGAGCAGCTCCACGGCCGCTGGCGGGTGAAGGACCAGAAGCTCCGGCCGCTCTGGGCCGACGCGCTCCGGGTCCTCCGCGAGTTCCCGGCCGGCTGGGCGGCGGCGCACGTGCCGCGGGCCCAGAACCACCTCGCGGACGCGCTCGCGAACGCGGCGATCGACCGCGTGGCCGCCGGCGGGCCGCCGGTCGTCGTGACGCGGCCCGGCTGATCGCCGGTATCGGGGAACGCGACGGCCGACTCCGGCGTCACGGGAGCATGCACGAGCCATCGCGCCTCCGGGCGCACGCAGCATCTCGCGCGATCTCCCGGCTCCTGGTCGTCGCCGTCCTCGGCCTCGTCGCGATCCTCGCCCTCGGCGGGTGCGGCGATCGCGGCGCGAGCCCCGGCCCGAGCACGACGCCGTCGGCGCTCGACCTTCAGGGCACCACCTGGCGGGGGATCCGCATTCGCGACGCCGCGCCGGTCGTCGGGGCGGAGCCAACGATCACCTTCGACGGGACCCAGGCCGGCGGCACCACCGGCTGCAACACCTACGGCGGGACGTTCACGGTCGGCCCGGACGGGGCCTTCACGATCGCGTCGATGATCATGACCGAGATGGCCTGCGACGGACCCCGGGGGAACCAGGAGGCCGCGGTCATCGAGATCCTCTCGGCGGCCGACCGGATCGAGCTCCTGGACGGCGAGCTGCGGATCTCGGGGCCGTCGGGCGAGATCGTCTTCGCGGAGGATCCGCGCTGACGGGGTAGAATCGAACCGTCAGCGAGGCCGCCGGATGGTCGCGATCCGACCGGGCGACCGGTCAGGTTGAGGAAAGTCCGAGCTCCACAGCGCAAGGTAGCGGGTAACGCCCGCCCGCCGCGAGGCGAGGACGAGCGCCACAGTGACGATGCCGAGCCAGGCCTTCGGCCTGGCTCAGGAGTGAAACGAGGCAAGCTCTACCTGGAGCAAGGCCAAGTAGGAGGGCGCAACCCGGTTCGCCGGGGGAGAGGCGCGCTGCCCAGCCCTCGGGTCGGCCGCACGAGCCGGCGGGCAACCGCCGGCCTCAGATGGATGGCCATCCCCGCGAGCGATCGCGGGACAGAACTCGGCTTACAGGCGGCCTCGCTGACAACCTCCGCCGGAGCTGGGCCTGCCGTCGTCCCGTGCGCTCCCGACGGACGACGTCGGTCGGCGTTCGCTCCCGGCCCGCGCCTAGTCCTCGTCCGGACGGAAGATGTGGGCCGCGGTGCAGGCGTTGCAGATCGGCATCGCCGCGTCGAGGTCGCCGATCGGGATCGGCAGCTTGCGGTCGGGGAAGAGGCACTCCACGTCGTAGACACGCTGCCCTCGCGACTCGACCTGGATGAGGCGGCGGAAGGTGCAGCGGCGGATCCGGTGCGGCGCGAGCCGGTACGGATCGGTGTCGGGAGTCGTGACGCTGAGCGGCAAGGCCACGTTCGTGGGGGCCTCGATGTGACGGCACCTCATCGACCCGGTGTCGACGCGGGTGCCGCAGACTAGCACCCTGGTCGACGGCGCGACTACCGGGAAAAGGTACTAGAGTCTCGGCCGTCGACGCGGCGCAGCGGGAGGGTTCGTGGACGGGGAGCTCGATCGGCCGATCCTCATCGAGCCCGAGCACCGCTCGCCCGACCCGTCGGTCTGCCCGTTCCTTCGGGCGATCGACGCGGACGACCGCATCGGCCCGCCGGTCGAGGCGGTCGATCCCAGGAACCGCTGCGTCGCGACGCGGTCGGCCGACTTCCTCGACGCCGACTGGCAGCGGACGACGTGCCGAACGGCGGCGCACGTGGAGTGCTCCCGGTACCTCTCCGGCTTCGCCGCCGACGCCGCAGGGACGACCGTCGCTGGCGCCGCCGTGGGCGCCGCTGGTCCGGTCGGCGCTGACCCGGGACTCCCCGGCGCGAGCGCTTCGCGAGGGCGGGGGAGCCGAGCGCTCACCCCCGCGGTCATCGCGGCCACGCTGTTCCTCGTCGCCTCGGCCTCGGCCGCCGTCGCGTTCGTGGCGATGCGCGGCGGCCTCGAGCTGCCGGTCGCCTCCGCCGGGCCCTCGCAGGTCGCGGTCGCGAGCCCGACCCCGGCGTCGACGATCGCGATCACCCCGGCGCCCAGCGCAACGCCCGCACCCACCGCGACACCGGCCGCGACACCGGCCGTCACCGAAGGCCCGACCACCACCCCGACGGCAGCCCCGACCGCCGCCCCCACGCCGACGCCCGCCGCGACGAGCGACCGCTACGCGCTGCTCACCCCGTGCCCCGGGACCCCGGATTGCTACCGCTACACGATCCGGGTCGGCGACAACCTCCAGAGCATCGCCAACTACTTCGGCGTGCCGTACGACACGGTCCTGGAGCTGAACCCGCAGATCGACGACCCGTCGACGATCCAGCCCGGCGACGTCATCACCCTGCCGCCGCCGACGCGCTGACCCGTCGGCCGGAGCCGGGTGGACCGGCCGGCCAGGGATACCTCGCGGACTCCGTGCTCGGCTGCCGGCGCCAATGCCCGCGGGGCCTGAGCCCGGGATCTGGCCCGGATCGGATCGGCTGAGGGCGGCGGGTTCGTCGGACGGTGCCCCGGCTGCTGAGCGGGAGGCCCGAGGTGCGGGGACGGGCGCCGAGCGTCACCGGCCTGCGATCTGTTGCGAAATTGCCTGTTGACGCCCTCCTCGGGCGCGCTATGATGCCCGCAGTGGCGCAAAGTGGGGAGAAGTGGGGAACCACTCCGAGCCCCGGCGCCATCAGCGGACGACCGGACGGGCACACCGGGACCTCCGCGACTGCA